>JBJOLU010000071.1:0-7703 GCA_046052705.1 Bacteroidota bacterium
AAACTCACTGAGAGCCACACTGCGAGTGCAACGAGCAGTGGAGAAAAAAGAATACCAAGCAGATGTCGTGAAAACATTACCGAAGAATTCATAGGGTGCTTCCTTAAGGATCAAAGACTACCTGATCAAAGACTGCATGATCAAAGACTGCATGATCAAAGACTACCTGAACAAAAACTGCATGGTGGAATGCGCAGCATGTACCGCGCCGAGCCATTGTGCTTTTCGTTTTGAATACACCGTATCCAAGCGCAGAACGCGTATTGGCTACCATGATATAACGATTAAGCCGGCCTAAACGTTTATGAATACTGCTCAAGCCACCTGGCAATCAACGCCGCAAGCTTCGGCTCGGCTATGGATGCGGCTTCCAGGATTTCGTGCAGAGAAACCTTTTGCAAGGTATCCGGAAAACACTCGTCGGTAATCACGGAGAATCCCAGCACCTGCATGCCTGCATGAACCGCCACGATCACTTCCGGTACCGTGCTCATTCCCACCACATCGGCGCCAATGGTGCGCAGGTATCGATACTCGGCGCGGGTTTCTAAGTTTGGCCCGGCCACTGCTACATACACGCCTTCGCGCACCTCGATGCCAAGTTCTTTGGCGCATTCGTGAGCACGGGCAATGTGGCTAAAGGTATAAGGCTCGCTCATGTCCGGAAAGCGTGGCCCCAGGGTTTGATCATTGGCACCGATCAACGGATTATCACCAAGCAAGTTGATGTGGTCGTTGATAATCATAATATCGCTGCGCTTAAAGTCCGGGTTCAGTGCTCCACACGCGTTGGATACCACCAAGGTTTCTACACCCAGCGCTTTCATGATGCGCACACCATGCGTGATCTGCTGCATGGAGTAGTTTTCGTAATAGTGAAACCTGCCCTGCATCACCACCACCTGCCGGCCCGAAAGCTCCCCGAAAATCATACGGCCCTTGTGGGATTCCACTGTAGACACCGGCATGTGCGGAATATCTTCATAGGGAATGACAACATCCGCATGAACATGCTCGGCCAAAGCGCCAAGCCCCGTTCCAAGAATTATCCCCACGCGTGGCTTGGCTACCGTGCGTGTGCGAATCTCCGCTACCGATTCCGCTATGTGTTGTGCCAGTTGTGAAGTCATACGATGAGATCAAATGTTTGGTTTAGAGACGAATGTAGTGGCCGTAATGCGAATGCGTTTGGCCATTGCAATAATCTTTGCAGGGTGATTGACTAAGGCCAATAGGCCGCGTACTCAGTACCCACAACATACGAAAAACCCGCAGCAGAGACGGCCTTGGTGGAACGTTCCTGCTACCGTAGTGATGGCGCCCCTTCTAAGGTGATAAGCCGTCTTCGTATTTTACGCCACTACATGATTGAATGATGATCGAAGGGAAGAATGAAGAACGTTCTTATCGTGGCCTACTACTTTCCGCCATCGGGTGGGCCCGGCGTGCAGCGTGTATTGAAGATGGTAAAGTACCTGCCCGCATTCGGGTGGAATCCTATAGTGCTCACGGTGCAGAATGGAACCTTTCCTGCGCGCGACGAATCGCTGCTGCAAACTCTTCCGCCGGAACTTGTGGTGCATCGCACGCACATTTACGAGCCCTACGATCTTTATAAAATGTTTGTTGGCGAAAAGCAGAACACGGCCATAGATGTAAGTGTTCTTACGGCCAAGCAGAGCGGTGGATGGAAGAAACGCATCGCCAATTTTATTCGCTCTACGTTCTTTATTCCCGACGCACGAATAGGCTGGCTCTTCTCTGCTGTGCGTGAGGGACGTAAAATGATTGACATGCATCATATCGATGCCATCTATAGTTCGTCTCCGCCGTACACCTGCTCGCTTATTGGCCGCTCTCTTCATAGGCAGACTCGCTTGCCCTGGGTGGCCGGATTACGCGATCCGTGGACGGAGTTCTTAACAACTCCGCACCGATGGTGGCTGCCCGCCCGTATTGATAAAGCACTGGAGCATTCGGTGCTCAAAGAGGCGGATGTAGTAGAGTGTGCATGGAAGGGAATTATCAGCGATGCACTTCGCAAGTATCCGCATTTGGATGCGCAGAAGTTCCTTCATGTGCCGAATGGTTTCGACAGCGATGAGTTCCCCGACGTGCCGCAGGAACCGAACGAACGTTTCACCATAACCTACTCCGGCTCGCTCTATGGCTTGCGCAATCCGGACACGTTGCTGGCCGCATTGAACATGCTTGTGCAAAGCGGAGACATACGCCCAGACGAAGTGCTGCTGCGGTGTGTGGGCAGAGTGGGAGACGATGTTAAAGCCAAGTTCGAAGCAGACGATTTGCGCCACAGCATCGAGATAATCCCCTACGTACCGCATAGAGAAAGTGTGGCCTACCTATTGAAAAGCGACGCCCTGCTTCTTATCGTGGACGATGCCAAAGAAAGCAACGAGATCGTGCCCGGTAAAGTATACGAGTACATTGGCGTGGGCAAACCCGTTATAGCGTTGGCGCCGGCAAAATCGGCAATAGCAGAACTGCTGGAAGAAACACGCGCAGGGGATGTGATAGCCTACGGAGATGTGGAAGCGTGCGCTAAGTCCTTGCGCATACTGATTCAACGCTACAGAAAGGGCGAGAGTTTATATTCTCCGAATACAACTGCTATCAAGAGCTACGAGCGCCGGGAAGCCGCACGGACACTGGCGTCTACGCTGGATCAGCTGTGCGCCAAGAAATAATCCCGGTATTCATGGCCTGCTTCTTGCAAGCAGCAAGTGAGTAGCAAGTGCGTTGCAAATGAGTATTGAGCGAGCTGCCGCCGAGCCGGTTGCCATAGGTGTTGTTCTTGGGTAGGGCAGGCACCGCCTCAACTCACTCTTGTGTGATTTACTCTTGCGCGATTTATTCTAGTGCTTTTTATTCTTGCGCGATACTGCCATACGCATGCGCTTTGGTGTCGTCGAATACTCCTTCCCACCGCGCTATGACCACCGTGGCTAAACAGTTCCCCAACAGATTTACCGATGTTCTGGCCATGTCCATGAACTCATCTACGCCAAAGATCACTGCCACACCAATGCCCACCAGTGCCTGATACTGTGCGGGCACAAAACTCACGGCCGTTGCCATAAGAATTACCAGCGAAGCGCGGGGCACTGCGGCCACGCCTTTACTTGTTACCATGAGTGCCAGCATCATCGTGATTTGTTCCGCAATACCAAAGCTAAACGCGCCGCCCGAGGTGGTGCTAATTGCTTGCATCAGGAACACACTAGCCATGGCAAGGTACAGAGTGGTGCCATCAAGATTGAACGAATATCCTGTGGGCATCACGAATCCCACAATGCGCTTCGGCACACCGAATCTCTCCATGTTCTCCATTGCCTTTGGCAGAGCACTTTCGCTACTGGTGGTAACAAAGGCCAGCATAAAGGGTTCGCGCACCGCCCGCAGAAAGGGCTTCACCGGGAGTTTTACAATCCACGCCACCGAGCCAAGCACCAGCACCACGAAGATTACAAGTGCAGCGTAGAGCGAGCCAATCAGCACACCAAGATTCACCAAAATGCCCAGACCTTGATGACCAATGGTATGAGCCATTGCAGCGCCAATACCAATGGGCGCGAACATCATCACGATTTCGGTAAAACGAAACATCACCTGTGCTAAACTTTCGCATACGCGTACCAAGGGCGCCGCAGCTTCGCCCACAGCGCTGATACCAAATCCAAAAAGAATGGAGAAGGCAACTATTTGCAGTACATCGCCACGCAGTAAGGCATCAACAATACTGGAGGGGAACACATGTACTAATGTTTGAATAAGCGTTTTGGGCTGGGTTTGGGCAATGGTCTGCACGGCATCGGAAGTTCCATTCAGCTGTATGCCCACGCCGGGCTGTGTGATGTTCACCACAACTAAACCGATCACCAGCGCCAGAGTAGTAACAATCTCGAAGTACAGCAGCGAGCGAAGCCCCATGCGCCCTACATTTCGCGCACTACCGCTTCCGGCAATTCCCACAACAATGGTAGAAAAAACCAGCGGTGCGATAATGCTCTTGATAAGGTTCAGGAAAATATCTCGCAGAAAAAACAGCGAGCTTCCCCACTGGGGCTGCAGCCACCCAATCATACCGCCAATGAACATGCCCAGGAAAATCTGCTGGGCCAAACTCAACGAGAAGCGCGAAGAAGGTTGTGTGGTCATGATTGTTCGTGTTGAAAAGATAACTGCCAAGATAGATGCACGCTATACCTGCAAAGTACGATGTGGCGCGGTGCCGCAGGATAGGGGAACACTCGATGGTAACCGCTGCAGAATATTCGTGCCGCCAATCAACGCATTCGTACACATCCTTACCGAAGCACATCTACTGCGCTTCCAAAGCGCTCAGGCACTGCGCTATCACGGCATCTACCGGAATGTACTGCAAGTTGTCGGCATCATGCGCGGGCGCAAAGTGTGCCGACGACACCACACGCGCCGATGCAGAATACGGACCCCAACGCTTTTGGCTCATGGAGGCAGTAGCAGGGAATAGTCCCACCACCGGTGTTCCCGATGCCGCTGCAATGTGCAGAACGCCGGTAGAGTTTGCCACGAGCAACGAGGCGCGACGGCACAGTGCAATCATCACATCCAACGGGCACTCTCCGCACAGGTTCAGGGCAGCGGGAGCGCCTGCAGCCACACGCGCGCAGGCATCGGCTTCCGCCGTAATGCCGGTGATCACCACACGAACATTCGGCAAACGCGTAAGCGCTGCAGCAAGTTCTCCAAAGCTTTGGGCCGGCCACTCACGTGCAGAGCCTCCGCTACCGGGATGCAGCACCACCACCCTATGCTCCGCAGACACACCGCGGCCGGCAAGCAGATGTTCTGCGGCCTCATGCGCACGGGCATCTACCACGGGAGGAACTAACTGCGGCGTGTAATCTTTAGCTGTTATAGCACCAAGCATGCGCGTGTTGTATTCCACTTCGTGATACCGCGACTCTTTACGATGATCGCGCACACGAAAAGTAAACAACGGCGAGTACCATCGATACGCACTGCCTACGCGCAAAGGAATTCCGGCTCGCGCAGCTGCCCACGCTTCCTCTGCCACAGGGCGGGGAAAGAACAATGCATCGAACTTTGTGCTTCGAAGTATGCTTGCCAGCGGCGTATGATCCACGCAATGCACATGGTGTACGGCCGGTGTGTGGTGAAGCAGCGGCAGGCAATACGAGCGTGTGATAAGATGTATTTCAGCGGACGAAAACTGCTGCTTAATAATGCTCGCAAGCGGCAGCGTGCACACCATATCGCCTAAACGATCGGTGCGTAGTATTCCTATAGATCGTGCCGATTGCAGTATGTGAAGTGCAGATGCCGGTTTCATTGCCGAAAAATAGCACCGAACGGAGCTTTGAGCGTGGTTGTATCTTTGCTCGGCGCTACTGTTGTGGTGTAAACGGGATGTGCGCAAAGATTCCGGAAATGAGTTAGTGCGCTGAACTATAGTCTTGAACTAACTTCCCGGGTGTGTGAATAATTTTATGCGGGCCGAACTACCATGAACGACTACTCCAACAAGCTTGTTACCATAGAGCGCCAAATCTCTGAACAGCAGGATATGTTTCCCGAGGCAACAGGCGAGTTTTCGCGCTTGCTTCGCGATCTCACTCTTGCGTTGCGCATTATTGCCCGCGACGTTCGCCGAGCAGGATTGAACGATATTCTTGGTTACACGCAAACCACCAATATTCATGGCGAGAGCGTAAAGAAGCTTGATGAGTTTGCCAACGATATCATCTTCCGAGCTATGGACCACGGCGGTCACCTTTGTGTGATGGCTTCGGAGGAATCCGATGGTTTGATTACCATTCCTAACGAGTACAAAAAAGGCCGCTACGTATTGGCCTTCGATCCCTTAGACGGATCGTCGAATATCGATGTGAATATTACCATCGGTACCATTTTCTCGGTGTATCGACGTCTTGAACCGAACGAGATTACCGATGGCAATGCAGCCGATCTGCTGCAACCGGGATTTAAACAAGTGTGTGCCGGCTATGCCTTGTACGGCAGTAGTACCCAGCTTGTGTATACCACCGGTCACGGTGTGGATGTGTTTACCTTCGATCCCACTATAGGCGAATTTTTGCTGTCGCATTCGCAAGTGCGCATACCCAAGCGCGGAAAAATCTACAGCGTGAACGAAGGGAATTATCACAGCTGGGCGCCGGAGCTGCAGCAGTATGTGAATTATCTGAAACTGCCGAGCAGCGATGGTCAGCGCCCGTATTCATCGCGGTATATCGGAACGGCCATTGCCGATATTCATCGCACTTTATTCTACGGCGGAATCTTCATGTATCCCTCGGATACCAAATCGCCCAACGGAAAGTTGCGACTGATTTATGAAGTGAATCCCTTAGCGGCCATAATTGAAGAGGCAGGCGGCCGCGCAAGCAATGGCATTGGCAGCGTGCTTGAGCTTCAGCCGGAGAGCATTCACCAGCGCGTGCCGGTGTTTATGGGTAGTGAAGACGATGTGAACGACCTGGAAATGTTTTTGCGCGGGGAACATCCGGCGCAAAAAGACGGGTCGGTATAGCACCTAAAACTCTGCCGGTACGTCTGTACTACAAATACCACATCACTTTATCGCAGGTACCGGTTATGATACAGCATTTGAAACTCGACCTTCTTCCGTTTTCGCGGTGGATACCCATGGCGAGTACCATTGTGGCAGTGGCCACGGTAGCACTGGCCGGATGCTCCGGCGTGCAGGCGCCATTGCAAACCGCTGCAAACGTAGATTTGAAGCGCTATGCAGGCACTTGGTACGAAGTAGCGCGCTTACCCAATTCCTTTCAAACAAAATGCTCGTGCAACGTAACGGCCACCTACGAGCTGTGCAGCGACGGCACTATTAATGTGACCAATAGCTGTGTTCTCAAAGACGGCAGCACGACGGTATCGCGCGGCAAAGGCGAAGTGGCAGACACGAGTACACGCAGCAAACTGAAGGTGACCTTCCTTCCGGGGTTTTTGCGGTGGCTTGGTATAGGGTGGGCAGACTACTGGATTATCGATCTTGATGCCGACTACACCACGGCAGTGGTTGGCTCGCCAAGCAGATCATATCTGTGGATTCTGTCGCGCACAAAGAGCATCGATGATGCCACGCGCAGCCGCGTACTTGCAATGCTTCGCGAGCGTGGTTTTGCTCCCGAACAATTGCTGTGGACCCTTCAAACAGAGCGCTGATAGAAGCTCGATAGTTTAGAGCGACACCGTTGCGGCAAATGCCGGATCGCGGCGAGCAGTACTTGCCTGCTCAAACGCATAGGCATATCCCAGCACTTGTGCGTCCATGTTTGCTGTGCTCATGACGGACAAACCCACCGGGAGTCCGCGCACAAATCCCATGGGCACCGTAGCATGAGGGAATCCGGACATTGCCGCCGGCGATGAGCACGACGGTGATGTAGGTGAGTCTCCGTTGATAAGATCTATGCACCAAGCGGGACCGGTGGTCACACATACTACAGCATCCAGCTTTTTCGCGGCAAATTCGTCGTCGATTACTCCGCGCGCTGCCAGTGTGCTCTCCAGAGCAGCGGTATACTCCTGCGAATTCGTTGCGCGCACTGCTTCGGTAAATATTTCCTGACCAAATGCAGGCATGCAGCGATCGGCATTCTTGATGTTTGCGTCTATAAGTTCCTGCAGACTATGCA
>JBJOLU010000072.1:0-14336 GCA_046052705.1 Bacteroidota bacterium
AAGCTGAAGAAAAGATATCTGAAAGCAATGCTAGGGCCCGAGGGAATAGAGCAGATGAGGGCGGTTAAAGCTGTACTGGACCCACAGGGAATCTTAAGCCCCGGCAATATGTTCGATTAGAGACTTCCTGTAATTAGGGTTATAAACTGCTCAGCCTTTTTTGCAACAGTCCTTTTGCAAGCTGGCTCTAAAAGCACTAAGATCAAAAGGACAGAATCACTTTGGCTTTAGATGTTTTTCTAGAACACGAGTGAAGTGTTTCGATGCTGTTCAAGTACGATATGCTCAGTTCTCGAAGAAAGGGATAGTGCCACCATCGTGGGTTTGATGTGGCAGTCCAGAACCCATAACATTATACACCGGACTTATGAATCGATTATTTGATTGGGTACACACCGAGAGTTGTCGGCAGAAAAACGCTAATCTGAACGAAGGTGGAAAACTAGCTGCGCGGGCTTGAGTACGTACTATAAACCCTCAAGAAGACCTCAAGCCGCTCATCCAGATACTACCCGAAGCATCGCTGGGCATGCGCCAATCTCCGCGGGGGGACAAGCCCACCGGTAATACCTTTGGGCCGTCCGGCATGGCCGAGCGTTTGTATTGGTTTGCGAAGAAGCGTGTGTAAAACACCCGAAGCCAACCGGCAATTTGATCTTGCGTATAGGTTGTGCCGAAAGCAATTGCTGCCAGATGCAGAATCTTCGCCGGCGAAAAATGATGCCGAAGCATATGATACAGGAAAAAGTCGTGCAGCTCGTATGGTCCAATTACCGATTCCGTCTGCTGAGTACTCTCACCGTCCGCATTGGTGGGGAGCAGTTCCGGAGAAATGGGTTGCGTAAGTACAGCGCTTAGAGCAGCGCGTAATTCATCTGAGTTTTCGCCATCGCGCAGCCACTCCACCATTGCCCGAACAACCGTTTTTGGTACGCCGCAATTCACGGCATACATGCTCATGTGATCGCCATTGAAGGTGTTCCATCCCAGGGCTATCTCGGATAAGTCTCCCGTGCCAATCACAAATGCGCCGCACTGATTGGCGACATCCATGAGCACTTGCGTGCGTTCACGAGCCTGTGCGTTTTCAAACACAACATTGTGGTGATCCGGGTTGTGGCTGATGTCGGCAAAATGCTGCCGCGTGGCTGCAGTGATATCAATTTCGCGGAAGTTTACGCCGCTGTGTTCTGCGAGTGTGCGAGCCAGAGCGCGAGATGTAGAGCCGGTTCCAAAGCCGGGCATAGAGATAGCGGTGATATTCTGCGCACTGCCGCCGGCTGCGCGCACCGCCTGCAGGCATACATACAAGGCCAGAGTAGAGTCCAGACCACCGGACAGACCAAGCACCACATTGGTAGAATTCACATGGCGCATTCTTTGCACCAAAGCGGTGCTCTGAAGGCGCAAGGTTTCCGCGCACATGTGGCTGCGCTCCTGTGCATCCGCACTCAAGAAGGGTGAGGACGAAACAGGTCGAAGCACGCTGCTTGTTTCCTCGTCGTGCAGGAATACCGGAATGCGCTCGAAGGAATGCGACGACAATTCCGCTCGAAACGTCGTGTTTCGGATGCGGTCGTTGTCCAACGATTCTATATCGATGTCTGCGCAGGTGATTTGCGCATCGAACAAAAATCGCTCGCTTTGAGCCAGAAGCTCGCCGTGTTCACATATAAGATTATGACCTGCAAACACAACATCGGTAGATGATTCTCCCGAGCCGGCCGAGCAGTACACATAAGCTGCTATGCATCGCGCGGATTGCATGCGTACCAGATCGCGGCGATAAGCAGCTTTGCCCACAACTTCATTGCTTGCACTCAGATTAAACAACACCTGCGCGCCGGCAAGGGCCATATCCGTACTTGGCGATCGAGTAGCCCATAGATCTTCGCATACCTCCACGCCAAAACACACGCCGGTAGCCGTAGCAAGCGGGCTTTGCCGATGTTCAAACAGGAGATTCGTGCCAAAGGGAATCTCGTTGCCGCCAATACGAATGGTACTTTGTTCCGTATCACCGGCCGAGGCAAACCACCGCGCTTCGTAGAATTCCTGGTAACTGGGTAGGTATGTTTTGGGTACCACGCCAAGCAATGCTCCTTGACCAATCACCACAGCGCAGTTATATAGCTGACCTCGCGAAGCAAGAGGTGCGCCCACGATCATCACGCCGTCGGTGTTCAACGTCAGTTCTGCCAGCTCCACAAGTGCTTGCTCCGTGGCTTGCAAAAGAGTTGATTCATAGAATAAATCCGCGCAGGTATAACCGGTAATACAGAGCTCGGGATACAGAACTATCTGAGCTTGTGCCTCTCGAGCCCGGAAAAATGTCTCCTTTATTCCGCGCACATTCTCCGGCACGTTCGCTACACGCACTTCCGGCGTAACGGCCGCAACACGAATCATGTGAAGCTTGCTGAGCGAGTATGGATGCGGTGTGTGGGGCATGTGGATACCAACAAAGTTGAGTGGCAAACTACGGAAAAACGATGCAGTGTGGATTAGAACGACTCGTTACCGCGCAGAGCTTCCTTGTATACGCGTAACGCTCGGTTTCGAGCAAAGGCATGGTCCACTATGGGCTGAGGAAACTGAATCTCGTCTTCATTCAGCCAGCGGCGCACATAGCGGAGGTCGGGGTCGAATTTTCGCAGTTGCTCATGTGGATTGAACACGCGGAAATACGGCGCGGCATCGCAACCGCAGCCCGCAGCCCATTGCCAGTTGCCATTGTTCGAGGCAAGGTCGTAATCCAGCAGATGCTTGGCAAAAAAGGCCTCGCCTTTTCTCCAATCAATAAGAAGATCCTTGCAGAGAAAGCTCGCTACAACCATCCGTACTCTGTTGTGCATTTGTCCGGTGGCCAAAAGCTGCCGCATGCCGGCATCTACCATAGGGAATCCCGTGCGGCCGTTGCACCACGCGTCGAATTCGTCGTCGTCGTTACGCCAACGAATCTCGTCGTAGTCCGGCTTGAAACTTTGCGTCACCACGTGGGGAAAATTCGCCAGTATCATCGAGAAAAACTCCCGCCATATCAGTTCGCTCAGCCAGGTGTCGTTCAGTGGCTGAGCCAACCGAACCATACCACGGGGGCTTACCGTGCCGAATCGCAGGTGAATGCCCAGTTCGGTAGCGCCGTCTACCGCGGGAAAATTTCGCTGCTCGTGATACACGCGAATAACTTCTTTGTCAGGATCGATGCGGGGAATAGCGAAGGTGACGCGGTTAAAGCCCATCGCAGAAAGTTCCGGAAAGGGCACAGCAGCCGTCTTGGCAATATTTTCCAGCAGGTCTTCACTGCGATACTCCGGCAGTCCACTGAGTTGCAGTTTCGCCCGCCACGCTTTAGAGTAGGGAGTGTAAATGGTATAGGGGCGGCCGTCGGCCTTGGTAATCTCTGCCCGCTCGAACACCACCTGATCTTTGAAGCTATGGAACTCTATTCCACGCTGAGCAAGCATTGAGCGAACTGCGTTGTCGCGCTCTTGTGCATAAGGCTCGTAGTCGTGATTGGTGTATACGGCAGTGATGGGGTACTCATCGCACAGCGCAGACAGAGCGTGCACGGGCGAAGCATACACCACTCGCAGTGAGGCACCGCGCTCGGCCAACCGATGCTGAATATTCTCCAGGGCAGAATAAATAAAACTCACGCGTCTGTCTTCAGGATTATGCAAGTCACCCAGAATCTCGGGGTCGAACACAAAAACCGGAAGCACCGACGCTCCGGATTCCAGCGCGCGAAAGAGTCCGTGATTGTCATGTAAGCGCAGATCACGCCGGAACCAGAAAATTGCCGTTGGTTGTGTGTGTGATGTCATGCTCTGTGTGTCTGCGAAGTGAGAGGTGATTGGCTTGTGTAGTGTGTGAACACGGAGAGTATAAACAAAGAGCCATCGCAAGATGGCTCTTTAAAAAATGCTTTCGTTGAATTCTTAGCGCGGCGTTTCCACAATGATCTGTACCGTGCGGCTTAGGTGCCTTCCCAGCGGAAGATCGTTGTCGAAAATCTTCTTTGTTTCACCCAAACCGTAAGCGTAATAGCTAACACCGGACATCTTGCTCTGCAGTGCCTTTAGCGTAGCTTCGGCGCGGCGCAGAGACAACTCTCTGTTGTATTTGTCGTCTCCTATACGATCGGTATGACCGTAGATCTTTACGGTAGAATTGTACTTGATCGAGGGAATCACTTTCGATTCCAGAATGCGAAGGTTGTCGGCTGTGATTTCATCTTTGTCGAAATCAAAAAGTATCAAGCTGAATTTGTCGACGGTTTTGTCGGCAAGTTTCTCTTGTTTCTTACGCATGCTGCTCAGGTAGTCTACTGCCACCGATCCCGTCACACTTTTCTTTACACCGCGAACATTTTCTACCGTGAAGTTGTAATCAACCGGTACTTGCTTGTCGGACAACTCTCCCGGACGTATCGCCCAACGCATGGGGCGCACGTCGCCGTTGCCGTTGATCGTGCGAATCACTCTACCTGCCTGCATAAGCTCCATGCTCCAGGACGCAATTGCATCCGACGATTTAGCTTCCGGCATAAACTCCACCAAGTCCGGATCGCTGATGCGCTCAAGCTCTTGCTTGGATACCACCGGCGATAAAATGTCCGGCATTTCGCTGCTCAACTCTACGCGTCTGTTTTCTGCCAAGCCATCATCCAGAGTGGTGGACGAAGCCTTCTCGGGAAGGTCGCGAGAATTCAGCGTGAGGCGGTCTGCGGAAATTCCGCAGTCGGTTAAGTACTGCTTGATACGCTCTGCCCGCTGCATCGAGAGTGAACGTTGTTTGGTTTCGGTCTTGCCGTCGTTAGTACCGGTAATGTTCAAGCGAGCACTTTCGAATTTTTTCATGCGCGCACATACAACATCCAGGATAGCATAGTTAACTCCTACAGCGTCGTTGAGTGTGGTAGCATCGTCTTGAATGCCGGGCTCGCCGCGGCGAGGCTTTGCTACAGCGGAATCCTCTACATTAGAGTTTAAAGGAAAGAAGATGTACGGCACTAAAGGAAAGAGCTCGGAGTATTGAATGTCTTCCACACGAATTCGGCGCACATCCACGGTGTCGCCTTTGTCCGTGAAGGATATAATGCGGGTAATCTTCGGCTCCACGAAGGGCTCCTTGACAATGTCCACTTGTTTCTTTTCGCGGGCAAAATCCATAGTGACGCCAACGGAAAAACGAATCTGGGGAGTAGTCCACGAATCGTACTCGGCCTTTGTAGAAACATTCGTGAGCGGGAAGCGCACACTGAGTTCGGGCAATACGTGTGTTCCTGAAAAATCGATATCGTAACCAACGCCGGCGGCAACAGCGAACCGGAATGCGGGTGACTCCAGCGACGCATTATTCAGGGAGTCGGGATGGCGGGTTGATACACCATTGGTGGTGGATGTTCCAAATCGGGATACTGTGGGAGACAGAGGAATGCCTAATTCAGGTCCCGCAATAGCGTAGAGGTTCCTAACGGAAAAAATGTTTCGGAACCGAACCATAGGCAGCAGCTCCAGGTGCGGCATCGATGGCAGTATAGTGTCGTTGCGTGTGGTATTCGTCGGCGCATCAAGAACGCTACTGTAAATATCTCCGTTGATGTGATTATAGCCCAGGCGCAAGCCTGCATCCAGCGATGAAGACAGCGGGTAGTGAAGAAGTGCACCAATGGCCGGGCCTAATCCTAACGAGGACGAAGAGAAGTTCGTAGCACCTCCGGACAGCGGATAGCCGAACGAGGCCGAAGGAGAATTGATATTCAATCCCGCATAAATACCTGCCGAAACCGGCGGAAGGTCTTGTGCAGACACCGCGGATGATACAAGGCATGCAAAGCATGCAGCACAAAGGAACAGCTTCATACGAAATGAAAAGAGTGTGATGAGAACAAGTGCGATTGCCGGATCGGGGAAGCCAAAAATACGCACGTCACTGCCTTTGCTGAAGAACGATAAAGCAGGTGTTTGTATTGTTCAAGGTAAATGTGGAAAAAAAAAGCCCGATGCATAGGGGTCGCATCAGGCTTGAGCATAAGATCGCGGCATTCAGGGGAGAGAATACCGCACAACTCAATTGTCTATGATTGTTGCAGGTAATTAATGGGTCAATTCCTCGGGAGGAACAAAGTCCATGATCTCTTGCACAACCGCGTCGATAATTTCTTCTTCTTTCACACGGCGAACTACTTCGCCTTTGCGGTACAAGATACCCACACCTTTGCCGGCGGCAATACCGATATCGGCTTCGCTGGCCTCGCCGGGTCCGTTCACCACACAACCAAGCAGAGCCACCTTTACCGGCTTCTTGATGCCTTTGATACGGCGCTCGATCTCGTTGGTGATGCCGAACAAATCAACTTCCAAACGCCCGCAGGTAGGGCAGGAGATAATCTCCACACTGCGCTGAGCCAATCCCAGCGAGCGCAAGATATCTTTACCTACTTCTACTTCATTTTCGGGCTCGTCGGTGAGAGAAACACGAATGGTGTCTCCTATTCCCTCGGCTAGTAACGTTCCTATACCGATACTGGATTTGATAGTACCCACGCGAAGTGTGCCGGCCTCCGTTACACCAAGGTGCAAGGGGAAATCGGTTTTCTCTGCGATAAGGCGATATGCTTCAATCATCAAGCGCACATCGGTAGACTTAACCGAAATTACAATGTCGTCAAAGCCGAAGTCTTGTGATATCTCCACGTGGCGCATTGCGCTCTCGAACAATGCCTGCGGCGTAGGATAGCCGTGACGCTCAAGAATATCTTCTTCCAGCGAGCCGCTGTTCACCCCAATGCGGATGGGTAGGCCGCGCTCTTTGGCTTTGGTCAATACCTCTTTAATACGATCGCGTGAGCCGATGTTACCGGGGTTGATGCGCACGGCATTTACACCTGCTTCGATGGCCTTCAACGCAAACACATGATTGAAGTGAATGTCTGCAACGATGGGCACCGTTACTTTTTTCATAATTGCAGCCATGGCCTCAGCTGCTTCCCAATCGTTGACGGTGATACGCACTATATCGGCACCAAGCTCCGCGCACCGCTGTACCTGGGCCACCGTGGCGTCTACATCCGCCGTTTTGGTTTTGGTCATTGTTTGCACCGACACCGGGGCGTTGCCGCCCACCGGCACAGATCCCACCATCACTTGGCGGCTTTTGCGACGGCGAAACGGCGCTACCGCCATGGGCTGCGCAGCTGGTTCGTTTGCTTGTGATAGTATGGGTAGCTCAGTCATAACCGGATGTATGTAGTTTGTGATTTCTTGACGTTGTTGTAATAAAGGACTCCGAGTCTTGAAGAGCAATGCGTGACGAGGGAAGTGCGCCCTTTGCTTGAAGCAAAATCCCGGCTGCACAGCGTCATGAACCACTCCTCCAACACTCAAAGATACCCCGTTAACCCATTCGACGACTTATCTCCAGAAGTATATCTTTCTCGCGCTGTTCCAACGAATCGTATCCCGATGCGGATATCTTATCGAGAATCACATTGACGGTGTCTTCCGTGATGTATTCACCTTTGAAGAAAAACGAGCCGCCGTGAAACATACCGTGCTGTGTAGGCGTTTGCGCAGCAGGGGTGATATCACGATACTTTGCATCCACCACGCGCAAGCCAGGAGATGATTTTTTAGAGCCGGAAAAGATCTTGTCTCCCAGTCTCGAAACCGAGCCCAACAAACCGGACTGCATGCCGAACTTCAAGAGCAATACGCCGGTAATGGCTCCGCCTAAGTGAGCAAAGTGAGCAACACCATCCGCCGACGACGAGATCCCTGAATACAAATCGATGAGTGCATAAATCACCACGAAGATTCGAGCGGGAATAGGAATGAATAAGGGAAACATCATTACCGGTCTATCCGGGAACGTCATCCCGAATCCAACCAACACACCCATGATAGCGCCCGATGCTCCCACGGTGGGCGCACCGGCATCAATTGCCAAATGCAGTAAGCCGCCTCCGATACCGCACAGCAGATAATACGCAAGGAAGCGCGAGGAGCCCCATATCTGTTCCAGCTCCGAACCGAACATCCAAAGCGCCAGCATGTTGAAGAACAAATGTCCTAAACCACCATGCAAAAATTGATAACTGAGCAGCTGCCAATACGGATAGAACATCTCGCTGCCTTGAGGCATCAGCGCAAATGTTCGCTCGAATATATTTCCCAGAGATTCGCCATCGTAGCTCAGCCCCGGTAGTATCAACGCGCTGGCAACAAACACGATCACATTGATCGCTATCAGCAGCTTGATTGCCGGCGGTACCAAGGAGTAGGATTGATATCCGAACTGATTATTTAAACGTGGCATAGTGCTCGAAAGAAATGGATTCGTCTTGCAGACGATTGATAGCTCCGTGCATTGCTTTCTTTATGTTGATGCTCGAGTGTACATGGCATGAACATGGATCGCGGTCAATATTGAACCGAAAAGTCAACAGTCAACGGTCAATGGTCAACATTCAACGGTTCAGGCGGCGCTTTACTATTCAACGAGACAACGAGACAAAACTACTCTTCCAAGATCGCGATGCCGGGGAGTACCTTGCCTTCCAGGTATTCCAGCGACGCGCCACCACCGGTGGATACGTGCGATACACCGGATTTTAATCCCGCCTGTGCAATGGCCGCAGCAGAGTCTCCGCCGCCCACAATAGTTACCGCTCCATGAGCTGTGGCGGTGCACAATGCATGGGCAATACCGAATGTTCCGCCACTGAAGGCAGGGAATTCGAACACACCCATGGGCCCATTCCATACCACGGTTTTGGCCGATTCAATGCAAGCGGTAAAGCTCTTTACCGACTCCGGGCCAATATCCAGAATGCGCCATCCCTCGGGGATGTTCTGCACAGATACCGCTTTGTGGTTTGCGTTGGCATCGAAGGCATCGGCGATGATTGCGTCGGTTGGCAGAAGGATTTTTTCGCCGGCACTTTGCAATAGCGCTCGCGCCATCTCTACCTTGTCCTCTTCTACCAGCGAGTCGCCGGTGGGCAGGCCTTGAGCCCGCACAAAGGTATTGGCCATGCCGCCACCTATAATGATCGAGTCTGCTTTGCTAAGCAGGTTTTGAATGACCTCTATTTTATCACTCACTTTGCTGCCGCCAAGAATAGCCACGAACGGCCGCGCGGGATTGCTCAGGGCCGAACCCAGGTATTGCAGTTCTTTGGCTATCAGATATCCGGCTCCGCGTTTGGTTGCAAAGAATGTAGCCACACCCTCGGTGCTGGCATGAGCTCGGTGGGCGGTACCGAATGCATCGTTCACGTACACATCGCCAAGGCGCGAAAGCTGTTCGGCGAACACGGGGTCGTTGGCTTCTTCTTCGGGATGAAATCTCACATTCTCCAGCATCACAATCTGCCCGGGCTGCGCGGCAGCTACAGCGGCTTCCGCCTCGGTGCCAATACAGACCGGTACAAAATGTACGGGTGTTTGCAGCAGGCCCGACAGATGCTGCGCTACAGGCGCAAGCGAATACTTGGGATTCACCTTGCCCTTTGGCCGGCCAAGGTGCGACATCAACACGGCTATTCCTCCTTCAGCGCAAATCTTTCGCACCGTGGGCAACGACTCCACAATACGGGTATCGTCGGTGATCGCTCCGGCGTCGTTGAAGGGGACGTTGTAATCCACGCGCACAAGCACGCGATGACCACGTAGGGGCAATTCATCAAGTGTTCGAATCATACATGAGGCGCTTTGCTGCGCTGATTGATATTGTTGGAATCAATGAAGTGGGACCTGTTGCAGAAGTACGCGTGCGAGGGCTACAGCTGCAAATAGGAAACACCTCTCAGGCTAACGCTTTTACCTTCTCTTCGGCCTGTTGAAGGCGTATTCGCAGACTCAACAACCGGAAATACACAAGAGTAAAAGCAGCCAGCGACAAGGAGAAGATATATGCTTTGGTGATGTTGATGGCATCGGCTTGGGTGCTAAGAATGGGGCCGGCGTTGGTGTCGCTTTGCGAGCCGGGATGCAGGCTTTGTGTCATGCGCGGCACGATGAACAACAGGAACAATGCTGCCACGCAACTAATGATTGCATATACACCGGAAATGCGCGCACGCCGATCTCTGTTGGGGATAGACGAGCGCAGAGCAAAGTATGCACCGTACATGAGCAGGAGCACCAGCACCGAAAACTCACGCATATCCCAATTGAAGAATTTTCCCCAGTTGAATTTTGCCCAAAGCGCTCCGGTAACATACGCCAAGGAGCAGAACAACAATCCAATACCCGCCGACGAAGCAGCGATTACATCGTGCTCGTAGCGTTGATTACGCAGATACAACACCGAATACCATAGCGTTACAATAAAGGCCAGAAATCCAACCCACGACATCGGCACATGGAGAAACATGATGCGGGAGCGTTCTTCAAGAGCCGGTATGTAGGGAAGAAACAGCGCCGGCTGCGAGCCCAGAATACGCGTCACCGCAAAGCTGCGGTGATCATTCTCATTTACCACTGTGACGAGTATGGCTTTGGAAGCATCGCAGGCACGTGCTTCATTCAAAAGTTGCCCCGATGCAAATCTCAAATGCAGATCCATGCCCATGCCCGGATCATTATACGCCATACCCAATGCAGAGTCGGCAGTGCTCAGTTGCGGGCGTATCAAAACATTCACACTCGGCTGTGCTGCATGGCGCTCTTTTGCCATGACGGCATCGCCGAAGGTGCCCACCAGCGGCGGCATAAACGTGAGGATTATTACTCCAATCACCAACACGGTGGTGAGTATGCGGGTGAGAGCCGGACGTGCGAATTGAGGGCGAGGAAACACGCCCAAGGCAAGAGCACCGCCCAATCCAATCACATACAAGAGGTATTTCATAGAGAGCGAACGCGCATGGTGACAGAGTGCAATTGCTTAGCCGCGAGTAGCCATAGCAGTACGAATACGACGCAGTGCTTCTTCGATATTCTCAACGCTGTTTGCATAGGAGAAGCGAATGAAGCCTTCGCCCACGGCGCCGAATGCGGTACCGCTCAAGCAGGCCACACCCGCTTCGTAGAGAAGGAAGTCTGCGCACTCCTGCGAAGTCATACCGGTTCCGGTGATGTTGGGAAATACGTAGAATGCACCCTTGGGTGAATGGCAACGGAAGCCCGGAATAGAATTTAGACCTTCCACGATAACATCTCGGCGGCGTTTAAACTCGGCGATGAATTCACCCACGCGAGGCAAGGTAGAATCGGTGAGTGCTTCGATGCCGGCGATCTGCGTAAATGAAGGCGCACAGCTGGTACAATTTGTTTGAAGCTTCGCCACCACTTTGGCAATCTCTTCGGGCATAAGGCCGTAGCCCAAGCGCCATCCGGTCATGGCAAAGGTCTTGGAGAATCCGTCGAGTACGATGGTACGCTCCTTCATGCCTTCGAACTGTGTAATGGTCTCGTGTTTGAAGTCGTCGTAGGTTACCTGCGAGTAAATCTCGTCGGAGAAAACAATAAGATCGTGCTTCACGGCGAGCTTCGCCAAGCCTTCAAGATCTTCGTGCGTAAGGATTCCGCCGGTGGGATTCTGCGGCGTGTTCAAAATGATCATGCGCGTCTTCGGCGTGATGCGTGCTTCAACATCGGCAAGGTCGAAGCGAAACTCTTTTTCTTCCTTCAAGGGAAGGGGCACGGGAACAGCCTTCAGGAAATTGATCACGGACTCGTAAATGGGGAATCCGGGATTGGGATAGATTACTTCATCACCTTCGTCCAGCACCGCCATCAACGCATAGAAAATGATGGGCTTTGCGCCGGGCACAATCACCACTTCGTTTGCATTGTACAAATCAATGCCGCGGGTCTTGTTGAAATATGCGGCACATGCCTCGCGTGCAGCAGGCAAGCCGTTGCTTGGGCCGTAATGAGTCCAGGAATTGTCCAGTGCGTTCTTCGCAGCTTCGATGATATTGTCCGGAGTATCGAAGTCCGGCTCACCGATTTCCAAGTGGACGATATTTTTCCCCTGAGCTTCCAACGCTCTGGCGCGAACCAAAACTTCAAATGCAGTTTCGGTACCAAGTCTGGAGATGCGTTCGGCTATATGCATAATGAATAGAGAGATTGAAGTGGCACATTGATTATGATTCCAGCGGCTGCGGTACATGCTCATGCATGCCTATAGCGCTGATTTCTACTACACGTTCGTTGTCGTCGCCGGGCGATGTTTGGAAATGAACTTCGTATCTGATTGTGGGCAAAATCTGACTGGCGCGTTCGGCCCACTCCACAAGTTTCACCGAGTTGTGGGAATACATACAGTCATCGAATCCCACATTGTCCAGTTCCTCGCTGGTCTTGATACGGTACAGGTCTATGTGATACAACTGAACCGGCTGACCATCGGCCAGCTCACCCTCGTACTGATTCATGATCGTGTACGTTGGGCTGCTGACGATATCGCTTACACGGAAAAACTCACACACACCTTTAGTGAATTCTGTTTTTCCGGCACCTAACTCTCCGAAGAGGGTTACGCAATCGCCGCGCTGCAAGCGCTCGGCGAAGCGCCGTCCAAGATCGGCCGTCTCCTTCTCCGAATGGGTAACATACCGTTCCGAATCCATGCATTTCTTTCAGTGGGGAACAAACGTCCGAAGGCGCAGCGAATGCACACCACCGTTGGGGCACCGTTCTACGACTTGGGCTCCAAAATTACGACGGGTAGGATCATTTCTTCCATGGAAATTCCTCCGTGCTGAAAGCCGTCTTTGTATTTGTTCAAGTAATGGTGGTACTCGGTGGGATACACAAAGAAAAAGTCTTCTTTGGCAATGATCATGTTCGAGGTAACCGAAGATTTGGGTAATCGCAGTTGCTCCGGATTTTTCACAATCATAGCGTGGCGTTCCTCGGCCTTCACGTTACGCCCCATTTTGTAGCGAAGATTCGTGGTGGTGTCGCGATCTCCCATCACCTTTACTCCATGCAAACAGCGTATAGAGCCGTGATCGGTGGTGATAATCACATCCACATCTTTCATGCCTGAGAGAATTCTCAGCATGCCAAAGAAACTTGAATGTTGAAACCACGAGCGTGTCAGCGAACGGTATGCAGACTCGTCGGGTGCAATCTCGCGAAGGATGGCGTGGTCGCTGCGCGAATGCGCTATCATGTCTACAGCATTAACCACAATGGCTGTGAGTGGCGATTTTACAATGCGATGCAGGTCGTTTTCGATGCGCTTACCAAAATCCGTGTCGATGATCTTCACATACTGCAGGGGAGACTGCAGCTCCACAAAGCGGCGCTTTACGTATGCTTCGAGCAGCTCCTTCTCGTGAGCATTTTGCGAATGCTCAGTCTCCGATTCCTGAGGAGCCCACGAGGGGTAATGCTTGGCAATGTCGGCAGGATACAGGCCACTGAAAATCGAATTGCGGGCATAGGGAGTGGCGGTGGGGAGTATAGAGCTGTAGTATCGTTTGGATATGGAAAACAATGGACGTATAAACTCCTCCATCACCAGCCATTGATCAAGGCGCATACAATCGATAACGAACATGATGGTTTTGCGGCTCGAGCGAATGCGCGGTAACACAAACTCGTCAAGGAGGTGCGGTGATAGCAATGGCGAGCCACCGGTAGGCTTGTCGCCTAGCCACGAAGTGTAGCCGTCGGCTACATACTTCGAGAATAATCGGTTGCACTCCTGCCACTGATCGGTAAGAGTTTGCTGAAATCCTAAATCGGGGTGCAGGTCCAGATCTATGCTCCACTGCACCAACTTTTGATAGATGTCTACCCAATCTTCCCAGGTTAAGCGGTCTGATAGTCTGGCAGATAACTCGTTGAAGCCTTTGAAATAATCCTGGGTAAACTTTTGCTCCGCAATACGGCGAGACTCCAAGAACTTCTTACATGCTGCCAGGATTTGCGCGGGGTTTACGGGCTTCGTGAGATAGTCGTCGATCTTGCGCCCTATGGCTTCGTCCATGAGCGACTCTTGTTCGTTCTTCGTTACCATTACCACCGGCAATGATGCATCAAGAGCCTTGAGCGCTTCCAGAACCTCCAGGCCGCTCATGCCTACCATGCTCTCGTCTAAAAACACCAGGCCGAAGGAGCCTCGACGTACCATTTCGATGGCATCAGTGCCGTTGCTCGAGGTTGAAACCAAATAGCCCCTCTGTTCCAAAAGAATAATGTGGGGGCGAAGCAGATCGATTTCATCATCGACCCACAGAATACGACGTTGTGCTTCCATAATGGTGCAGGGTGAAAGTGAACACGAACAATCGTATCAAATGGTCATGTAGGGAAGAATACGTTGGGGGAACTACGTAGCGTAATTTCCTGCAATGTACGTACAAG
>JBJOLU010000073.1:0-14557 GCA_046052705.1 Bacteroidota bacterium
AAGCCGCTGATGATAACCGCTTCGGGGGTGTCGTCGATAATCAAGTCTATACCGGTAGCAGCTTCGAAGGCACGGATATTACGGCCTTCACGGCCGATAATACGGCCTTTCATTTCCTCGCTAGCAAGGTTCACCACACTCACCGTGTTTTCTACGCAGTGATCTGATGCCGAACGCTGAATGGCCTGCAGTACAAGCTTCTGCGCGTCTTTCTGGGCTGTGAGCTTAGCTTCGTCGCGTAGTTCTTTAATCTGAATAGCGGCTTCGGCTTTTGCTTCGTTGAGAAGATTCTCCATGAGAAACTTCTTGGCGTCTTCTTTGCTCATTCCCGTAATACGTTCCAGGCGGTCATTTTGCTCCGCAACCAGACGCTCTGCTTCGTCGTGGCGAGTCTTGATTACTTCCTGCTTACGTGCAACATCTTTGTCCAGTTGCTGTATCGTTTTTTCTTTCTTCGTGATAAGCTCAAGCTTACTCTCTACCGCCTCTTCACGAGTTTTCAGTTGCTTTTCGGACGCTTGCAGTTTGTTTCGTTTGGAATTCACTTCCTGCTCGTATTCCTGCTTCTTCTTGTACCATTCTTCTTTTACTTCAAGAAGCTTTTCTTTCTTTACCTGCTTGGCATCATTTTCAGCTTCGTCCAACAATACCTTTGCTTTTGCTTCTGCTTCCGCAATGCGTGCCGCAGCAATGCGGGTACCGGCGAAATAGGAAATGGCAAAGCCAAGGACGAGTCCCACCGCTGCGATGATCATTGACGACGGATCCATTCGTACTCCTTTCAAAAACGATTCATTTCATAAAAAAATAGCCGCACTGCCATACTGTCCGGTAAACCGGAACGGGTAAATGAAGAACCCAATAGGCACAATTTGGGTGGAAGCCCAATCAAGTTTGACGTCTACTGATCCGCCGAATTTCTTCCGCGAATTCCGCCGAAGCGGATGAAGCCTGTCATTCGTGTTTGGAGCGCATCCCCCTGCAGATTGAATAACGGTTCTTCATAACGCGTGTGCATCATGGCGTGCGGCCGTGTTGCAAGAGCATTATTGAGAACACCCGGCTATTGAGAATCGGAATTGGAAAGTGTCCCTAAACGTTCATTGTTACGAGCGTTGTAGGCGTTGTTCAAGGAAGGATTGCATTGCCTGCAGTTCGCTGCTAACGTACTGTGTATCGAAGGTGAGTTGCTGACGATGCTCGTCACTTTTTTCTGCTATGTTCAAAGCCGCCAATAAAGCCAACGTGGACGTAGTTTGATCCCGCATATTCGATTGCAATTGCGTCAATATTGAGTCCACCTCCGATGCAGCACGACGAAGACGCGCTTCATCGTCGCAACGCAGGTGTAATTCTTTCCCACCAAGTTTTACCGAAACCGATTTAGACATGGTCTCTCTCAATCCGCTAAGTGTTCGGTCAAAAATACAACGAAGACTCTACAAAACAACCTTTACTAGCATGCGCGCGATGATACTTAAGAGTATCGTCTGTGTAGAACTTCTACGAAGCATCTCAAGGTTTGGTGAACAGGCCGTTGTATTTTTGGCGCTGTCGTAAGGGAACACACATTCTACTATCCGCTGGACCATAGGACTTTGAATGCAGAACGGCTCGGAAACATATACTAACACTTTGCCCGTTGTACTTGCGGTTACGCCGCACGAAACCTACCTGCGTGTGCGGCGCGTTCTTGAAATCATCTGTATAATTCTGTTTTCGCCGGTCTTGATCCCTGTGTGCTTGGTGGTGGCACTTGTCGTTGTTGTGGATTCAGGCTTGCCCATTCTCTATTTTCAGGACCGACCGGGAAAAAAAGGCAAGCGCTTTCGCATTGCAAAGTTTCGCACAATGCGTCACCGCCCTGAAGAGGACAATCACATCACAACGGACAACGACCCTCGTGTAACGAAGTACGGAATTTTTCTGCGCCAACATCGCTTGGATGAGCTACCGCAGTTCTGGAATGTTCTGCGTGGTGAAATGAGCATCATCGGGCCCAGACCGGAAGCGTATTATACTGCCGAAGAGTTTTGCCACACCGTTCCTCACTACATGGACCGCTATGCCATTGTGCCGGGAATAACCGGCTGGCAACAAGTTCACCAGGGTCATGTAAACACGTACGAGGGCGAGTGCATCAGAGTGGAGTACGATCGTTTTTACATTGCAAACGCTTCATTTGCAATGGATTGCAAGATTGTCTTAATGACCATCAGCACCATGGTTCGTGGTGCAAAGTCGCGGTAAGAAAGGTAAAATGCCTAGAGCTAATCTACGTTTGGTTTAGCTTATCACGGTAGATTCGATGCAGCAATCGAGAATCCTCTCTTACGATCCCCTTCGCTCACGCTTACTTACATTCACTCAGAGAGTTTGTCGAGCGTCAATCTGATGCATGTGTTTTCGTGGACGCCGATCCGGAAGCCGATCTAATGTTTGAATATTCTTCGGGCGTCGATTCAAAGTTATCGGTACGAATGGGCTTGGGCGGAAACATCTCGTCTAATATCCCATCCATTTGCGCAAAGATTGTGTCCCACGAGAACTTTTCCGATACCAAACGCTGCGCTTTCTCTGCTATAGAAGTGCGCAAGGATGTATCTTTGAGCAGTTGCGTCGCGTACAAAGCCATCTCTTCGGAGTTCTTTGCAATCATCACCTCTCGCCCGTGAATAGCCGGAATGCCGTGTACTCCTGTTTTTGTTGTTACAACGGCGCAGCCGCTTGCCATTGCCTCGAGTGCCTTGTTTTGAATTCCAGAACCGCCCTTATGAGGATGAATGAACACTGCTGCTGAACGCAGATATTTACGAACATCAGAAACATTGGAATGCACCTGAATATTCTTGCTTCGCAGTCGAAGAATGGATTTTGGCGGATAGCCGCCCACGATGCGAAGCTTCACATCGGGAAGCACATTCTGAATGCGAGGGAAAATCTCGCGGGCTATCTCGTGCACCATCATGGTGTTTGCCCACACATCAAGTTTGCCGGCGAACACAATGTCTTTTCTATCGCTTTGATTCACATACTCTGATGCCGGGTCGCTTTCCACACCATTGGTCAACAATCGGTACTGTACATTCGGCTCCATTGCGCGCATCGCCGAGATATCTTCCTGAGTAACAAAGGTGGTGTAATCGAAAGCGCGAACCATCTCGGGCTCGTAGCTGCGAAGTTTGGACAACTCCCAACGCCGTATAAGTTTCTGGTGAAAAGAAGAGCTGCTTGTGGTCTGATGTGAACGCTGCATGTACAGTGTGCGGCAGTCTTCCGCAATCAGAATCTTTGGTACCGGCAAGTCGCGCAGGTACTCGCCTGCCCGCATGAAGAACCCCATAGCAACATCAAAATTCTTTTCCTTCAGCAACTGCTCTACCTTTGCGGCATATGCTGTATCCTGATAGAACTGAATTTCTAAGGGAAGGTCGTTTGCAATGTTCGAGACACACTTCAGGCCGGATTTAAGAGGATGAAGAGGAAGTGATACAACATCAATTCCGAGTTCCTCCATAGCCTGCACCTTTTCCGGTGGCGCTTCGCTGCCGTGATGAAAGGTCAAGAGGGTAACATCGTGGTACGACGCCAAGTGTCGCAGCATATGATACGGTTTTACACGGTCGCCGCCAATGAGCGGAAACGGAAATCGAACCGAGCAAAAGAGTATGCGAAGGCGTGGGCGAATCTGAGCGCCGGAGACCGATTGTTTCGAAAACATGGATGTAAGAGGAATGCTCAACAAATCACAAAGCGTACAAACTCGTATACCGTATCCCCTATAGTTGACTCATAAAAAAATGAGTAGCAAAATCCATGAACACATCCCCGGTGAAACAAAATCTCTCAATAGCTATATCGGCTGAGCATTGCTTCGTCGCGATCAACACCGCGTTTTTCATCAGTCAGATAGTAGCCCTTTGGAGCATATCACAACTGCCAGCACGTATAAGCGGGCGCAATATACTGTCCTCAACAGTTAGAACTCAACTTTTTTTGAGCGGCTTCTTAGAGTAAGGTTCCGTTGAGAATCACCAGCGCCACTGCAAAGTAGATAACGATACCAAACACATCCACCAATGTTGCAACAAACGGCGCGGAAGAGACGGCGGGGTCGAATCCCAGCTTTTTCAGTGCGAGCGGCAGCATCGATCCCGCAATGGTACCCCACAACACTATTCCCACTAAGGTCAGTGCCACGGTAACGGCAACAAGCGTGTGATGCGGGCCAAACGTAGTAGCTCCCGCCAGCGCCCAAAGTTCTATTCGAGCAAAGCCTATAGCTCCGAGAATCACACCCAGTAAGAACCCTGAGACAATCTCGCGTCTCATTACCAGCCACCAATCCTGCAAGCGTATCTCGTCCAGTGCCAGTGCGCGGATAATAAGCGAAGCCGCCTGTGAGCCACTATTTCCTCCGGACGACATCACCAGCGGTATGAACAGAACCAAAACAGCTGCACGCTCAATTGTACCCTCGAAGAAGGCAAGAACTGACGTGGTGAGCAGCTCACTGATCATAAGAATAGAGAGCCATCCAGCTCTTTTGCGAACCAACTCCAGAATATTCGTAGCGCGGTAGGTGTCATCAAGCGCCTCCATACCTCCAAGCTTTTGAATATCCTCGGTGGCTTCTTCTTGTGCAATGTCGAAAATGTCGTCGAAGGTTACTATTCCAACCAGAATACCGGTACTATCTACAACAGGAATTGCCGGAAGGTCGTATTTCTCCATGGTGCGCACCGCCACTTCCTGATCGTCGAAGGCGCTAATGCTGATGACATTCTGATCCATGAGGTCACGAATGTACACGTTCTCGTCTGCCAGGATGATAGTACGAAGCATGATATCATCCAGCAGGCTACCGCGCTCGTCGAGCACATAGATTCTATTGATGGTCTCGCTGTCGTGACCGTGGCGCTTGATGTGGTCTATGGCTTCCGCCACCCTCATACCTGCTCGAACGGCCACGAAATCGGGTGTCATGAACCTACCTACGCTCTCCTCAGGATAGCCCATAAGCCATCGCGCTTCGCGCAAATCTTCCGGACTCAACAGAGACAGCAAACGATGTGAAACTGCTCCGGGTAATTCTTCCAGCAGATCGGTACGATCGTCCGGCGGTAGTTCGGCAAGCAGATCCCGCGTTTCCTGATCAGTTAGATCCACAAGCAATTGGTCCTGATCATCGGGCTCCAGGTAAGAAAAAACTTCAACACCTATGTCGCGCCCAAGAGCTCTGTAGAGGAAAACGCGATCCTGTTTCTTAACGCCAAGCATCAAATCGGCGATCTCGGCAGGAGACCACGTCTGCAAAACCTCACGAATAGACGCCCATGAACGCAACTCAATGAGTTCAAGTATTTCCGGAGTTAGAAGTTCTTTGAGCATGGAGATCCTCCTGTGATTTCAGGGGTTCAGAGACATTTCGTGGTACAACGGAGTCGGCGCGCAAGGCCACCACAACGTTGTATCACAGAGGTTCAGAGGACACAAAGATAGGTTGCCCGCAGTGGCAAAGAGTCACGATGAATCAATTTCAAGGAATGTTACGGAAAAAAATTGCACAATAGGTACCATTGCCCTATTTTTGTGGCTCATGTAACTCAACATTCGACCAGCTCATGGCTCATCATGCATCCGCAATCAAGCGGAACCGTCAGTCAAAAAAGCGCAAAGCGTACAACAAAACCTATAAGGTTCAAATCAAGAACGCTACCAAAGCAGTACGTGCAAGCAAAGACCTTGTAACGGCAGAGGAAGCACTTCGCCTTGCGGCAAAGGTGTTGGATCGCAGCGCTGCGAAAGGTATCATTCACAAGAACACTGCTGCGAATCGTAAGTCCTCGCTGGCACGTTTTGTGAACAAGATCAGCCTGGCTAAGCAAGCAGCGTAACATCAACGGAATCAAGCTGCACCCGTAGCTCAACTGGATAGAGCATCTCACTACGGATGAGAAGGTTTGGGGTTCGAATCCCTACGGGTGTGCATATTGTGGAATGAAGAAAAAAAAAAAACCTCGAGGTACTTCCTCGAGGTTTTTTTGTTATCAACACTGAACACCGGCTCTGGTCTTCACACAACTCCCGTAAACGGGTTTGTATTACAGTACTTGTCTTAGCGCTTGTCAGAGCAGTTGTCAGATCTGCTGTAGTCGTTTTAGCGCCCGCACTGCCTCCGAAGATTTAGGATAGGTCTTCACCACGCGTTCATAGCTTTTCTTGGCCTCGTTATTCTTACCCATACGTACATAGCTTTCGGCTATCATCAGCATACTGCTGCTCGCACGATCAAAGGAAGGATACCCTAGTGCTTTCTAATACCAGCGAATAGCCTCCTCGTACTTTCCTAAAACAAAGTTCGACTCACCTATCCAATAACTGTTTTGCGCTACGCTCTCGGTAGATACGCTCTGCGCAGTGGATTTTTGCAGCAAGGTAATGCACTCTGCATACTGTTTTCTTTTGAACAGCTCCATGGCCTGGGCAAACATATCCACACCGTCCAAGGGAACGGGAGATCCTTTAGCAGGTTTACTTCTCGCCGAGTTTTCTCCGTCTTTAGCCGCAATCGCAGACTTTGATCCCAACTTTGCGACTAAAGCTTCATCTGCAGGCGAAGCACTCTTAGTAGCTATTGCTCGTGGAGCACGAGAAGCCGAACCGGCGGGTGTGCTTCTGCGAGTGATAGACTTAACCGGTACCTTCTTCGGCTTGGAAATCGGCATCGCATCTCCGTCGCTGCCATCCGGCGCAATAATATCTTCGAAAGGATCCATGGCGGAGGCGGAAGAGCCGTAGGCCGACGGCGCACTTCCCGATCGAGGAGCAGGTCGTTGTTCAGTTCTTTCGCCTGTACGATCTGAGTTCTTTTCCTATATGGGATCTTCACCGGTAACGGGCCGGCTTTGCGGCGATTGACGCAATGAACGTAACTCTCTCAGTTCATCACGAACGCTGTCTATACGCGCATGCAAGGCAGCTTGTTCCTGCTGAACGAGTTCTATCTGCTCACGCAAAGGAAGTACACGTTTACGTTCCAAAAATTGCGCGCTGTCTTGTCGAGCACCACTGCGCGTTGAGGTTGAGGTGTATTCAGGTGAGGCGGGAGAAGCAGGCAAATCGGCGAGTTCTCTGTCGATGAGTTGAGATTGGCTGCTCACACCAACGGGATTCTTATCTGCAGATTTGCCTCCGGCGTTTACATACCGTTTGGTTTTCAGCGGAGCACTGCATGAGGACGACAGCACCATGATGCACACTGTTAGCACCTTACACCAAACAGCCGGCGGGACCTCATAGGAAGATGGATATCGGAGTTGTTTGATACGTCGGGCATCTATGCCGTTCATGTGTCAATGAGAGATCACTGAGAAAGCTTCCTTTACGTGTACACTCGCAGGCTCCGGGAATGCAGAATCCGCGGACGTTCGCTTCAGCAACGCATTCAGTCCAAAGACTGAATGTGCTATTAGGCGTTATCGGGATCTACTTCTGTAAGAGTTTCGTAGCTCACGTCTTGAGCAATCGCGTTAATACGGGCAATGTAATCGCCAACGATCTCATCTTCCATCATATCATCTGCTTGATCGAAGGCTTCCTGATCGGCATAGATTGTAACCTCGGTAAACTCATTGTTACGCTTGCGGAACACAAAGTATTCCAATCCGCGCTCTGCGTTGGCCTTGGTAAGACGACGAACGAGTTCATTGTAGGTGGGCATCGATTCTGCCGCGATGGAATAACTAACGGTAAACATTATGCGTGACATGTAAAATCCTTTAGAAGTAATCTGTAGTAGTCTGTAGTAAACAGTGGAATAATCAGCGGCAAAGATACAACGTCACAATAGAATGGGTGCAATGTGCAGGCAAAGCACACATTTTAGGTTTCTACAATGAAGGTTCTCAGCCCAACATAATCTCCCTGAGAAGAGCGCCCTATCACTAACACGTCTACTTTGTTCTCGCCAAACCACACTTGCACCGGCTTTGTGACATTGGCAAAAAACACATCACGCAGCTCTTGAAACTGCAGAGTTTCTTGAACTTCCTCAGGCGTATGCCACTCATAAACATCCGTAACGCCCTCGAAAAACTCTGCAGCATCACTTTCGGAAATGAGCACGTCCTCCGGATGGTGCAAATGAAACGCGATGTTGTCGAGCGTCATGGCTCCCTGTTCGGCAGTACGCCATACATACACGTCAATAGGTGCATCAGACTCGCTGGGATACAGTAGGCCCGTACACAGTCGCTGCAAAGCATCAATCAACTCATCGGTTTTCATCATGTGCATTCCTTAGATACATCGTTACATTTTTTGCGGTGCCGACAAGCCAAGCACAACAAGGCCATTATGCAAAACAGTTCTGGCCATCTGAGCCAGCTGCAATCGCGACGAACGAACGTCCTCCGCCTCGCCAAGTATTCTACAATCGTGGTAGAAGCTATGAAAAGCAGCAGCAACCTCGCGCAAATAATCGGCAATCAAGTGCGGCTCCATGGATTGCGCGGCACGGCGGATAACAATAGGCAGTTTGTCGCAAATCTTTACCAGCTCTCGTTCCGAGGGATGCTCTACCGTGCACGGCGCATCCGCATATCCGGATGCCACACCCTGAGCAGCTGCGTTCTCGAATAAACTGCACAGACGAGCATGAGCATATTGCAAATAGAATACCGGGTTCTTATCGCTTTGCTCCTTGGCAAGATTCATGTCGAATACAAGCTGAGTATCTGCCGAACGCATAAGGAAGAAGAATCTTACGACATCCACACCAAGTTCCTCGATCAGATCGTCAAGGGTAATCTGCTCGCCGTTACGCTTAGACAACTTATACGGCTGTCCATCTTTAAGGAACGACACCATTTGATGTAACACAACTTTGATCTTCGAAGCATCAGCTCCAAGGGTGCGCACACCTGCAATTACCTCTTGAACCGTTGAGATATGATCAGCGCCAAAGATGTCTATCACTAAGTCGTCGCCACGCTCGCATTTGATTCTGTGATAGGCCATATCCGGAAGGCGGTACGTAGGCTCGCCGGACGACTTCACGATCACGCGGTCGTTCTCTAATCCCATTTTGGACGTTGAAATCCACACAGCACCATCGCGCTCGTAAGCAAAGCCGGTGGACTTGAGCTGCTTGATGGTATTGTCAATAATACCATCTTCATACAACGAGTTCTCGTTGAAGAATATATCGTGACGAACACCCAATGTTTCCAGAGTACGCTTGATGGAAGCGAAGCACCACTCCTCGCCTTTCTTTTTGCACACGGCAAGATTCTCCGGACTCTCCTCTTTTAGAGCTTCTCCATGTTCCTGCACCAGTAAGCGGGCAATGTCCAGGATATACGCGCCTTTGTAGCCATTCTCTTCATCAAAGGGGAAATCCTCCTGGCCCAATGCCTGGCGATATCGCGCATAGATGGACCTCGCCAGATTGTTCATCTGGTTGCCGCCATTGTTGAAGTAATATTCGCGGGTGACACGATAGCCCGACCAATGAAGTATGGTAGAAATCGAATCGCCGAGCATGATATTACGGCCGTGCCCGGGATGTAACGGACCGGTGGGATTAGCACTCACATACTCAACATTTGCACCTTTACCGGCACCCAGATCATTCCTTCCGTAGGAATCACCCTCGTCCAAAATTCCCTTTACTCGTTTGGAAAAATAGGCGCCATTGTACTTGATGTTGATAAAACCCGCACCCGCAATCTCCACCGAGGAAATCAGTTCGGGATCGGGTTGCAAAGCCTCAATTATTCGCTGCGCGATCACTCTGGGCGGTTTGCCAAGCTGTTTGGCTTTGAGCATCGCAACATTTGTGGACGCATCTCCGTGCTCGGGGTTGCGAGGCACTTCAAACGCTAGGTCCCGAGGGTCGATGTCGCACGCAGTAAGTGCCGCGATAAAGAGTTGTTCCAGGTAATCGTACATGGCTGAATCAGGAATTCTCTTCGGTTAATAATGATTGCATGACGTCACGTTCTTTGGCCTTTACCATGCGTCCCGAATCGGACAGTGTGAACATTTCTGCATCGGCCCATAAGCGCTCGAGTTTGTAGAACGAACGCGCCTCTTTCTTCATAATGTGTACAGCCACATCGAAGTAGTCGAGCAACACCCAATTCATACTATCCCAACCCTCCGAACGCGGAGCCAAAATGCCCTCTGCCTTTGTGCGTGCAACGATCTCTTCTGCCATACTGCGAACCTGCGGCTCGGTCATGCACTCGGCGATCACGAACCATTCGCAGGGAGAACCATCTATCTCTTTAATATTCAAGAAGATAACGTTTGTCGCTTTCTTATCTCGTGCTATGCGGCCACACAGCAACGCCAGGGCTTTTGCATCTTCTATTTTTGATTTTTTTGCCACGAATAACTTTCTGATTGATATACCCGCATTCAAACACAGACAAAAACTATGGGTCTGTACTCAACGATACGGACGTAATATTTGAAAATCTCTGCCCAACACCACCGTGCAGTCCAGAACCAATGTAGTGTCGATCTCCCGGCGTACGCTCCCGTTATCTATACCGAGCGCATATGCTACGCGGGCTGCAGGAGCGGAATCGGCCGTAACATTTACCACAAACGACTTCGGAGTTTGAAACGACGCATTTTGAACTTGCACCACATCGAAACCGCGGCGGCGAAGAAAATCGGTGGCTTTCTTAGCAATACCCGGCACATCGGTGGCATTCAAAATTTGAAGTTGAATGGCCCTGGCGTGACTATCGGATCCGATCACACTTTCTACCTGCACTTCTACCGGTGGTTGAATGAAGAACCGAACAATGAGCGCATAGCCAAAGGCAACTACCGCAGCCGCAAGAAGCACCGTCACCAGCAACCGAACTACGGATGCATACTTCATATCGTGAACGGGATTAACTCGAAGAATTCTCTACTACGAATGCAATGCAACGGACCAACTCCGCGTAGCATCAGTACATTGATGTATGTACGCATTAGCGGTACATACGGAGAAATTCCAAACGGGCTTGCAGTTTAGACACAGGCGTGAGTAGCCGATCTTTACCAAAGATGGCGTCTTCTTGTGTGTGGAATACGATGTCGTAATCTTTACTCATTACGATGGCCTCCTCAGGGCACACTTCCTCGCAATACCCGCAGTAAATGCAACGCAGCATATTGATCTCGAAGAGAGCGGGATAGCGTTCTTTATCACGTGTTTGGGTTTCGCCTGCCTGAACCTCGATGGCCAGCGCAGGACATACCCGCGAGCACAATCCGCATGCTACACAACGCTCACCGGCTTCTTCCTGAACCAACACAGGACGGCCGCGATAGCTACCGGTAGGTTCCCAGCGAACTTCGGGGTACTGCCTGGTCATGTCCGGCTTGAACATAGTCGCAAACGTCGATCCTAAACCCTTGACGATTTCCGGCAGATACAACTTCTCCCAGAAGGTCATTCGTTGCGCGCGTGTATTGGTCGTAACATTCATTGCTGTGTATGCAAGTACGTGTAAAAGGTATTAACGGATGATTCCCATCGACTGAAGCACAGACATAACGCCGCCCGTGAGCAAAATATTCACGAGAGCTACGGGGAGCATTACTTTCCATCCCAGATTCATAAGCTGATCATAGCGGAAACGAGGCAAGGTCCAGCGAACCCAGATAAAGAAGAACAACAGAACTCCCACTTTGGCCGAGAACGTTCCAAACTGAACTAAGGCCAGCATCACAGAGCCGTCTTCTATTCCCAGCAATTGCTTGGCAAAGGGAGCATCATAGCCGCCCAGGTACAAGGTGGTCAGTACCGCCGACGACGTAACGATGTTAGCATATTCAGCCAAGTAGAACAATCCGAACTTCATTCCTGAGTACTCTGTGTGATAACCGCCCACAAGCTCGGGCTCTGCTTCAGGAAGGTCGAACGGCGCTCTGTTTGTCTCGGCAAACGACGCCACCATGAATATTATAAAGCCAATGGGTTGGAAGAAAATATTCCATTTTCCCTCTGCTTGCGAGGCAATGATGGCATTCATGTCCAAAGAACCGGAAATCATCAGAACTGCGATGAGAGCCAAGCCCATGGACAATTCGTAGGATATCATTTGAGCCGAGGAACGCAAGCCACCCATCAGCGAGTACTTATTGTTACTCGACCATCCGGCTAGCGTCACTCCGTACACTGCAAGAGAGGTAAGAGCAAGAATAATCAATATGCCAACATTCACATTCGGAGCTAGAGCCACGTAGAACTTCTCGCCATGAGAATCGGTTATGTATCCCGCCGGTGAAATCACGCAGAATAGTGCCAGTGCAATAGCGATGGAAATCAACGGAGCCAACGCATGATAGAAGCGATCGGCATTGGTAGGAATAATATCTTCCTTGGTGTATAGCTTAATAACGTCGGCCAATGGTTGCAGTAATCCAAGAGGACCAACGCGGTTCGGGCCCACACGATATTGCATCCAAGCCGAGATCTTTCGCTCAGCATACACAAGAAAAGCTGCAATGGTCAACACCAGGTTAAGTACAATGAACCCTTTCGCAAGAGCGAACAGCGCCACATTGTGTATCACAGTGTCAAGTATTGATTGTACTACGTCCATTGTTTACCCGATGTAATTGTTAGTTCGTTGTTTAGCTCACCTGATTTGCAAGCCGGCTGCATACCCGGCTCTACTTAGGGTTTCATGTAATGTGATTCATACACAACAGCTTCAGGTTCGGCGTCGTTTACTTTATGCAACACAACTCCATTGCGCTGGTTGAGCAGTTCATAGCTCATGCCTTCCATTCCCGAGGTTGCCGAGGCAATATCACCAAACACGGAGGAAGCATCTGTGTAGGACCACTCGGTGCCGCTGGCTTTGGCGATTCCTTGCAGAATCATCCATGCCGGACGGCTATCTCTTTTCTCTCCTTGTGTCCACCGATCGTTCTGAGCACCAAACTTGTCAAGGCGACTCATCTTCATTCCCATGCGGCGAAGATTCTCCGTTGTAACCACGGCCGGTGTAAAGTGCTGAACGCGGCCATCGATATTGGTAAACGTTCCTTCAACTTCCGCGTACGTTGATGCTCCAAGTGCGGCACTTGCTGCATTCGTCAGAGAGCAAACATTGGGCGAGAGTACAACGGAATAGGCACACGATGCAAGGGCCTCGGCAACGGCCGGATCGGCACACAACGCATCATCGCACAACACTACTACCGCTTTCGATGATCTGATTTTTGATGCAACCTCCGAAGCTTCGATGCCTGTGATTCCCAAAGCTTCAAATCCACGGGAATTAGCATTACGATCTGCAACACGAAGGAAACTGTCGGCAAAGGCAGGGTCGTTGCGACGAACGTACACAACATTTTTCGAGGACACCACGCTCTTGGCAAACTTCTGCGCAGCGTAGGCATCTTCGTTCGTGCACTTGCCGCCAACGATAAACAATACATCGCTACCGCTGCTTTTTAAGTTCGATGCTATAGATGCGAAGGCTTCATTCCAATCGGTTGCATGAAGGCTGCCCGAATTTCTGATATGGGCGCCGGTCAAACGATTGTTGTTTACCCACGAATACTGCGTGGTGCGACCCGCATCACACATCCAATAGTTGTTTACTCGAAGATTGGCACGTGGCTCCAGTCGGAGAATAGTGTTATCGCGAACGCCAATACTCATGTTACATCCGCGAGCGCATCCCGGACATACAGAGTCGTTGAACGACATATCCCAAACACGTGCTTTAAAACGGAAATCAATACTGGTTAGAGCGCCTACAGGGCATAGCTCAATGACATTCATCGAATACGGGGAATCGAACTGTGTACCTTCGAAGGTCTCGATGGTAACATGATCACCGCGCTGCACAAAGCTGAGCACGGGCTGCTGCGCAATCTCTGTGGCATAGCGAATACACCGAGAGCAGGAAATGCAACGTTCGCCGTCGAACATCACATTCGGGCCCCAGGCCACGCGTTTGTCTTTGTGATTCTTCCCTTCTACAAAACGGCTCTCGCCCTTGGAATACTTGTATGCATACTCCTGCAGCTTACACTGACCTGCTTCGTCGCAGATGGGGCAATCCAAAGGGTGATTGATAAGCAAGAATTCCATCACTGCATTCGAAGCTTTTTCCGACTTCTCATCTGCAGTGGAAACAATCATGCCGTCGGCCACGGGTGTGGAGCAGGCAATCTGAAGTTTCGGCATCCACGCCACTACGGGTTGTCCGTTCTCGTCAAGTTCCGGTGCGCCATCGGCACCTTTCTTGGGAGAGCCCACGTTTACAAGACACATGCGGCAATTACCGGCAACGCTCAATGAAGGATGCCAACAAAAGTGCGGTATATGCATACCGCTTTCGTGCGCCGCTTCAATAATCGTCTTTCCGGCTTGAGCTTCAATTTTCTGTCCGTTGATCGTCAATACAGGCATGTACCATACTCCAAACGTTGAGTAAACGCTGCCGAACCGGCTGCCACAGTTCCGGCGTGAAATGAACGCACGAAAATAGTGTTCAGAGCTGAATTGAACGAAGGAAAAGCTCGTGGC
>JBJOLU010000074.1:0-5832 GCA_046052705.1 Bacteroidota bacterium
GTTCCGTTACGAAGCACGGCGATGCGGCTGCCCATGGTCATGGCTTCGGTGTGATCGTGAGTTACGTACACAGCTGTGGTGCCCACTTGCCTCTGCAGATAGGTGAGCTCCGAGCGCATGGCAATACGAAGCTGAGCATCCAAGTTCGAAAGCGGCTCGTCGAACAAGAATAGACGCGGCTTGCGGGCTATAGCGCGCCCTACTGCCACGCGCTGACGTTGGCCGCCGCTTAACTGCTTCGGCAAGCGCTCCAGCAGAGAACCTAAGGATAACATTTCGGCCACTTCGATAACACGCGCGCGTATCACCGATTCAGTTTGCTTTCTCACACGCAAGGGAAACGCGATATTCTCGAACACATTCAAGTGCGGGTACAGCGCATAGTTCTGAAATACCATTCCTATATCGCGGTCTCTGGCACTAACATCATTCATGCGTACGGAATCGAACAGTAAGTCACCGGCGGTGATGGTCTCCAGGCCCGCAATCATGCGCAGCAAGGTGGACTTCCCACATCCCGAAGGGCCCACCAGCACCAGAAACTCACCCGGCTGTACCTGAAGCGACACATTCTTCACTGCTTCCGATTGGGTGTCGTAGCGCTTAACGATTGAGCGTAATTCCAAATGTAGCGGTGCGTGCATGAGCAAGGGATACAGTGTGAGTTAATCGTGGCGTGCCGAGCTGGTGATAAGGTGCGCAACCGATCCCACAAGCGACATCAACTTGGCGTAGTTCATGCGCTTGGGTCCTATAAGCCCCACGGAATACGAGCGCCGTCCAATTCTATACTGCGCGCTCACAAAACTGAAATCGCGCAGCAAATCACTCTGAATCTCCGAACCTATCATCACGTGCACTCCACCTACGGTGGCATCAATGCCCGAGCGCTCCATAAGGTGCACAATTACATCTTCGTTCTCCATGAGCTCTACCACTCCGCGAAGGCGATCGGGTGTATCGAACTCCGGCTGTTGAACCAGGTTTTGCGCGCCGGCCAAATGCACACGATCTGATTGATCGTGAAGCAGTCTGTCCAGCGAATCGACAAACAAGCGCACAACAGGATTAGAGCTATGATCCTCCAACATGTGCGGAAAATTCTCGCGCACAAAACGCAAGGGCTTGCCGCTTACGCGCTCGTTCATCACGCGGCTCACTGCATCCAGAGATTCAGCGGCAAAGGTAGTATCTGTTTCCAACGTCACTGTGCGAAGTACGTCGGAGTCGAAGGCAAGCACCACAAGCAACCGCGTGGAAGACAGTGCCACAAGTTCGATACGGCGAATGGTAAGGTCGCCCACTGTGGGCAGCTGCACCACACCAAGCAACCGAGACACCACACCAAGCAGTCGCGACGCATCACGAAGTAAATTCTCCGTGGTACCCGAGCTGAGATTTGTTTGCAGCGCCTTTGTTTCCGATGTGGTGAGAGACTCAGGCGCCATCAGGGAATCAACGTAATAGCGATATCCTAAATCGGTGGGAACTCGCCCGGCCGATACATGAGGATGATTGATGTATCCTTGTTCCTCCAAATGTGCCATCACATTTCGGATGGTGGCAGAGGATACTTTTAAGTCGCTCTCGAGTTGTTTCATCAACGCCGCCGAGCTCACAGGATTTGCAGACAACACATACGACTGCACAATAGCACGAAGTATAAGCTCCTCGCGCTCACTTAAACTGTGCGCTGCAGCTGCGTCGGTGCGATGCGGCTTCAGCGAGTGATGTATGCGAACAACAGACGAGTCCATGAAACAAAGCAAAAACAAAAAAACGGCGATCTACACCAAAGAAGTTACTCGATCATTACGGCAATTACTCAATCGCCTAAGCAATCAATCGAAAGATCAGCAAACGCGCGTATCGCGCCTATACCACTGCCGAGAAGTAGTACCACAAATACGGGAAAAAGGCGTACGACGAATTATACGTAGTGCTAAGTGCCAGTAAGATCACTCCCACGAACACCACGGCTCCGGCATACAGAGGCAACGGCTTAACATCGAACACCACAACGGTGGATCGCAGAATACGAATGAACACCCACACCGCCGTGATAAGTGCAAGCACAAGCCACAATGACACCGAGCTTACATCCAAGGCGCGAACCAAAATAGTGGCAAAGGGCAGGAAGAATAATACCGGAATGCAGGACCACACCGTGATGATATAGGTATCTGCGAAGGTGATACGACCACGCACAAACAGAGCTACAAAACGAAGCAGTCCGGCTATGGCAAGTTGCTTGAGCAATACGAGTATCATGGTGTAGATAATTCCTAAGTCCGGTCTCCAAGCAAGCGTGCTGAGAACGGTTTTCAATCCTTCTTGCGGGAACAACAGCATCAGCAAATACTCGGCTTCGGTGCTGCGCCGCGCATGATAGAGCAGGGTAGTGAGCATCACGGCAATAGTACCGGCAATCACAAAAGCCAGTGCCACAGTTTGAGCACGAGATAAAATCCGTTGATCACGAATGTCGGAAGCAAAGTTGTGAGCATGAAACACCGCTCGGAATGCATACTCACGGAAACGCCGTGAGCGATTCAGCATCAATGCCATGATGATAATGAGCAGCAAGCCCGTAGCCACAAAGATGGCGTGATTGGATTCGGTGTATAGTCCCGCTTGAAGGGTAGGATCTTTCTCGTCGTTCAGCCATGCCTTGTACATAGCAAACGCTATGCGCGGTTCGCGTGACTCGCTGGCCAAACCGCTGGTGCACATCAGTTCGCCCGCGGTATTGGTGAGCATGGTGGAGTGATTCAACGAATAGTCGGTGAGTGTCCACACAAAGCTGCCGCCACTCTGCGCGGCTCGCAATGCCCGGTAGCACATCAGAATGTAGCGGGCCTGCGCTTCGGCCGAAATAGGATCCGCATAGCCGTTGCGATTCTCCGGTTGCACGGGCTTGCCAAAGCACAAGGCAAAGGGCCGCTCGCCAAGCTTGGCGCATCGCTGTAGTTCCGATTGTATAGCTTCTTGTGATTCATCGAAACGATCTAGATGATAGATGATGGCATCGATGTTTGTATTCACCACAGTCTTGGAACGGAAACGCACCAGTTGTGACACAGGGCGCTGAGAGAGGCGGTGCATGTTGCCGCTCATGAAGCGCAGAAAATCTGCGGTGGCGGGAATATGCTGCTCCAGACCACTGGCAATATTCCACATGGCAAGAGAAGGAACGCGTTCGTACGCCGCAGTCATGCGCTCTGCGGTGTTGAGCAATCGCGCGCGAATCTCGTCGGCCAAAAGCAGATCGGAGGGGATATCGTATACGGGAAAATCCGCGACGATCATTATGCCGTTCTTTGCACACAGATAGGCCAGGTATGGATGAGGCGCGGTAAACAGCGTGTGAATACAATTCACACCAAGTGTGCGTAGTAACTGCACGTCGCGTTCGAACTGATTGCAGCTAACAGTGGCACCATCTCCGGCTACTTCTTCCACGTAATCCACAGCCTTTACAAACATGGGCTGGCCGTTCAGCGAAAGAAAACTCGGCGAGGTTGTAGAGCCCGCAGCATAGATCGCTAGACCCACGGGCACACTGAGCTCGTCGATCAATCGGCCATTCGATTCAATGCGCAAATCGAGCGTGTACAAAGCGGGGTCCGCCGGCGACCACATACGCGGTGAAGTAACAGGCAGATCGAATTGCACATCCACCACGCGATCCTTTACCACTCGCACTACCTGCTGTGCGTTGCCTACCACGATATTGTCCTTGGGTGAGCGAAGCAGGGCTGTAACGGTAACACTTACGCCCGCACTCGAGCTTTGCATAGAATCGGCTAGCATGCGATCCGGACTGCCGATCAACGCCGATGTACGCGCCCGTACACGAACGCCGCCCACGGCCGACTCAATGTTCGTGCGAACGTCGCCCAAAGAAATCTGCGGCGTGCCCACCAAGAAAAGTTCGCGCACAATGCCCGTGGCAATACGCTGTCCGAACAGTTGTTGCTTGCGTGCGCGCACCGAGTTGTCGGATGCGGGATACACAACGATGCGAATCACATTCGTGCCGCCGCGAATCACCTTGTCCGGTACATGCGCCATGAAGGGCACCATACCGCCAAAAAACTTTCCTACATATTTATCATTGATTGTTACCTCTGCTGCATCCGCTAAGCCAAGAAACGAGATATTCCAACTAAGCGAACGCGCCGAACTTTCCTCCACCACAAACGAACGACGGTAGGAGATACGACCATCCACCGATTCACTTCGTGGCAGATAGGTGGCGGTCCATTCTACATCATCGGTAGATCGTTCCCACGATCCGGCCAGTGGTGTTACCACGCGAGTGGACGACATCATCAAGGCTTTTTGCTGTTCGCCGGAGAACGGCGTGTAGGCATATGCGTGAAACGTCGTAAAGACGGCAAGCAACAGCAGAACGGCATACGGTGTCCGTGGGTTCATGGCAGTGATTTTGGCAAGTGAGAAGTGTCCCGAAATCGGAGTGCAAAAATACTCCCGCGGCATTGCAGAACGATGTGCTTTCTTGGGGGTAAATGGCAAGGTGTGCGCGTATTTGCCGCATACTTGCGCAGGTCGCCGCTTGTGCGTAATTATACCTTCATTGTTTCAATCAGGCATCTGTTATGAAGGTACACAACGCTCAGGTATTTTTTACTGCACGCATTCACGTGATTTCTCGTGCAATTCTTGCAATGTTGCTCTTGATTTCGGCGTATGTGTATGCTGATGCTCGCGCTCATGTTCATGTTCATGCTCATGCTCTCGCTCAATCTCGTTCCGGTGGCGATGAGTATGCACCGTCGTCACGACGGGCTCTTATGGATGCTTCGCGTCCGCCCATCGAGCCCTTGTTGATACGCCCGTTGGATGCAGGTTTCCCGCCTTCGGTGTGCGTGTCGTTGCCAACCTCGTTTATAAATGCAAACGAGATTGAGCCCGAGTCGGATCCTTCGCCCATGCAAAATGAATCGTCCATTGCCGCCAATCCCCGCGATCCTCGATTTCTCATAGCGTCGGCTGTGGACTATCGTGCAGGCCAAAGCGCCTGGGTGTATGTGTCCACCGATGCCGGGCGTACCTGGACAAACACCAACCTGGGCAAGCCGAGTGGCTTGAAATTTATCGTAGGCAACGACCCCAGCGTGGCCTGGGATGCCGACGGCAGAGGATATCTGGTGTATGGCGGATTCGATTCCACCCGTACCTCCGGCGAGAATGGTGTGTTCATCAGTACAACCACGGACAACGGCGCCACCTGGACAAAGCACATACCCGTTATTCTGCATAAAGGCGTGATGACCAAAGACTCCGCCTTCGAAGACAAGTATTACATCAGTGTAGACAATGCACATGCGTCGCCGTACAAGGGGCATCTGTACATTCCGTGGAAGCGGGTGTACGATCGCGATTCATCTACGCAAATTGTTATCACCAAATCCACCGACCGCGGCGCTACATGGTCTGTGCCCAAACGCGTGAGCACAGTGCTCACGGGTAAATCGCTGGACACAACCTTTGGCCAATCATTTCCTATTGCCGCTACCGGTCCCAAAGGAGAAGTGTACGTGGCCTGGAATTACGGACCTTTGCACAGCATAGGCTTTGCGTCGTCGACTGATGGCGGCCAAACATGGTCTGCCCCGCGAAACGTTATCAGCTATGAGTGGCTAGGCGTAGCCATGAACACCGGAAGTCAGTTTAATCACACGCTTAAAGGCGGAACGCGCGTGGAGAGTTATCCCTCGTTGGTGGTTGACACCACCAATTCTCCGCGCCGCGGCTGGCTGTATCTAAGCTGGGCGGCAGACCGCGTGCCCAATGTGTATTTCTCTC
>JBJOLU010000075.1:0-3579 GCA_046052705.1 Bacteroidota bacterium
TTCTGATACGCTTCATCCAGGAAGTACTTGTTCCAAAGCATCGAATACACGCCGCCAAAACTTGCCTGCATTTTGCCCGGAGTATCTGAGTGCTGTTTGTAAAAGCGAGTGGCCAGTGCTATGCCCACAATTGCAATTACAAGCGACGCTCCCATAAGCACGTACTCAATGGAGTGAATCTCGTGCACATGCGGGCGGGTAAGGATCTCTTGCGATTGGGCAAACACAGGTTCCAGCCAGTGCTCCAGGTAATTGGGAATGCTATGACCGCCCAACGCTGCAGGTACACCCAGAAAACCTCCGGTTACCGACAAGAAGGCAAGAACCATCAGCGGAAGAGTCATCGACGACGGCGACTCGTGGGGATGATGATGGTGCGCATCGAAGCGTTCGCTACCGTGGAAGGTAAGGTAATACATGCGGAACATGTAGAATGCTGTGCAGAATGCTGCGGCAACACCCAAGCCCCAAAGCAGCGGACTGCCATGCGCGTATGCGTTCCAAAGAATTTCGTCTTTAGAGAAAAATCCTGCGAAAGGGAAGATACCGGCAATTGCCAAGGTTCCGAGCAGGAAGGTGATGTGTGTGGCAGGCATGTACTTACGCAAGCCACCCATTTTTTGAATGTCCTGCTCGTGATGCATGCCGTGAATAACCGAGCCGGCACCAAGGAACAACAACGCTTTGAAGAACGCGTGTGTCATCACGTGAAACACGCCGGCAGTAAATGCTCCCACACCCAGAGCCACAAACATGAAGCCAAGCTGAGATACGGTGGAGTACGCCAGAACTTTTTTAATGTCGTTTTGAACGATGCCAATGGTTGCTGCCAGGAATGCCGTGGCAATACCAACTCCGGCCACCACAGACATAGCGGTTGGCGACAACGCGAAGATCACATTAGTGCGCGCAATGAGGAATATGCCGGAGGTAACCATGGTAGCGGCGTGAATAAGGGCCGATACCGGAGTGGGACCCGCCATAGCGTCCGGAAGCCATACTGCCAGAGGAATCTGCGCAGACTTACCGGTGCAACCCAGAAACAAACTCAAGGCGATAAGCGTAACCGGAATGGCTGATGCGTTGGCTGCTACAGCAGCTGTTGCTTTATCGTAGTCCAGAGTTCCTGTGTAGATATACAGAAGGAACATTGCCACGAGCATGCCGAAGTCGCCGATACGATTCACGATAAAGGCCTTCTTGGCAGCATCGCCGGTCCATACAATGTTTGTGCCTTCGAACTTTTGATCGTACCAAAAACCAATCAACAAGTACGACGCAAGTCCCACGCCTTCCCATCCCAAAAAGGTAACAAGGAAGTTGTTCGCCAACACAAGATTCAACATCATGAAGACGAACAAATTCAGATAGGCAAAGAAGCGCGCAAAGCTCTTATCACCGTGCATGTATCCTGAGGAATACACATGAATGAGGAATCCGATGCCGGTGATAATCAGAGTGAACAGAATGGAAAGCTGATCAGCTCGGTACGCCAGTTCTATGTTCAACTGTCCGGCTTGAATCCATGTAAACACATGATCAACAATGGAACGCTCTTCTTCAGGGCGTCCGGCCAACGTAAGGAACACCCTAACAGCCGTTATAAAGGACAATGCGATTGCTCCGGAACCAATAATGGCCACGGCACGCTCGCTACCGAGCCTTTTGCCAAACAACCCGATAATAAGAAATCCTATAAGCGGGAAGAGCGGTATCAGATAAAGTTGTTCGGTCATAATAGTCGTTAGGTCAAAATCGATGATCAATATTGCTTATAGTTTACTTTCCGGCGGCGTGATATATCCAGCCGTTTATCATCAGCAGAATGCCCGTGAATGTTATCACGAAGCCCAAGTATGTAGATGCGCGACCACCTTTTTGCTCGGGCACCAAAATGCTACTACCGGAAATAAGGATTCCAACGCACGCAAGAGTAAACATCACTGCCCATGCCGGCAGGGGAATGGTCTTCGATGCGATAAGTGAATCAACTAGACGGAAGCTGCCGTAGGTGGCTGCAACGAGAAGAAGCTTACCCAAGGGGGAGGGTGTGGGCTTGTCCATGTGATCTGCGGTATGTTCTGCACTGCTCATGATTGTACCTTAAAATGATCCGAAAAATGATCCGAAAAATGATCCTTAAGAAACACGATCGTTGTTAATGTGGCCCGTTCTTTTCTATGGCATTCCCTCGCCCACCGGCATTGAAATCTCATAGTAGCGCCTCTCTATGGGAAGCTCAATATTTCTGAAACTGATACGCATAGATTCGTCCACAATCATCATTGAGTTCCGCTCCACTTTCATCCAATCGCTGCGGCGTGCCGTGACCGGCTCTGAAGCGATGAGAATTGCCGCATGTCTGCTGCCCGTGGGAGTGGGGTCGATTACGCACCCTTCCACTTCGGTGTTGTATCTACTGCCAAAGGCATAGTACATCGAGGCAGGCTGAACGTCGGGGTTTGTGGTGTATCGCACGGCAACAATACTCGTACCGTTAGAGACACAAAGATTCAAATACGAATGTTGCTTGATGTCGGCATCCACCAGCAAGGCGCTGAGATCATCCAAAGCTTTGTTCATGGCATAGACCATGTCGTCGCAGCTTACTTCGCCAAAAGGATCTTCAATGTGATTGAGAAACAAGCCGAACATGTGCTCGGAATCGGTCGATCCCAATATGGCATCGTAGGCTGTGTCTTTAAGGTTGCGAAGCAGGCGCCGCCGAATTTCTTTGAAACCCTGAATCATGCCGTTGTGCATGAACATCAGCTTGCCGCACATGAAGGGGTGAGAATTCACTTCCTCTACGGTCATTCCGGGCGATGCCGCGCGAATGTGCATAAACATCAAGGGGGAGTGAATCTTCCGCGCTAGGTTCCGAAGGTTGGCATCGCTCCAAGCAGGTTTGATAGAGCGGAATACGCAGGGATCCTCGTCAAGTTCGGGAGCATACCAACCAATACCGAAGCCGTCGCCGTTTACTGCAACAGACATCTCCCCGGCATTAATGCTCTGCGCGGTAACAAGGGAGTATTTGGGTTTGTACAGAAGGTCGTCCGCAATAATTGCAGGACCGCTGTACGCGACGAAACGGCACATAAGGGCGGCTGATTTGGTTGAGTGTGAAAATACGAAAGCAGGCAGGACTGAACAACCATCGCGCCGGTCTGTACTGTCGTATGTTAAAGGGCTACCTAGTTTCGTCTTATGGCTTGATGATCTAGTCGTTTAGTGCTCCATAGCGCACTGATTGCTGGGGTGTTGGTTCTTGCGTCCTTTCATCTCAATTCCGTGGAATCTTCAGGTTGGATTTCAGGAATTCTTGCTTTTGAGAGAATTGACATCATTTCATACGATCGATAACCCAATGTGAACACAAACGTGAGTAACGATTTCAAGAAAAGATGACACTAATGAGATTGCGTTTAGAGACTTTGACATGTAATCAAATCTTTGCCAATGCAAGATGTATATTTGCACCATACTAGTAACTGCGGACGTGGCGAAATGGCAGACGCGCCAGACTTAGGATCTGGTAGGGTAACCTGTGAGAGTTCAAGTCTCTCCGTCCGCACA
>JBJOLU010000076.1:0-9507 GCA_046052705.1 Bacteroidota bacterium
AGGTAGTATCCCGGTAGGTGCGGCCTGTCTGCGGCGATGTTAAAATCGGTGGCGGCCAAATAGAACGAGGAGGCATCCCAGGACGACGGCGATGATTCCACAAAGAGCAGCCGGCTACCAAGAATACCAAGCAGCACCACGAGCAGCCACCATGCTTCCTTTGCAGGCGCGCGCATCAAGGGTGAAGCTGTAGTCGAGTGAGTCATGGCGCAACTTAGCCATAGATGGAGCTATGGATTGCAGTAGAGATGTGGTTAGTGACTTCTATAGAATTTTACTTAATGACTTCCATAGAAATCCGGTAACAGACTTCGGCAACGAACGTGCAATTGCCTGCGCCGCTGCTTGGAAGCAGTGCAAAGCACCGGTGTAGTTATTTTGCGAGCAGCACTGCCGAACGATTACATAAACAGCGAACCATGATAGACGAAATACGACGTACGCGCCAAGAGGTAGAAACCATGCTGGCCGGCATAACATCGAGGGAACAGCTTGAAGAGTTTCGCATGCGCCACTTGGTGCAGAAGGGCACGCTCAAAGCTCTGCGCGATAGGTTGCGGGAAGTTCCCAAAGAAGAAAAGCCCGCGGTGGGCAAAGAGCTCAACACTCTTGTGTCGTTTGCCGAAGCTGAGTACCAGCGCCTCTCCGAGGAGTTTGCCGCTACAGCATCGTCGGCCAAAACTGTTGATACTACATTACCCGGACGGTACAGCCCTATTGGTACGCTGCATCCTATTCGTCAGACTATGGATCGCATGACGGAGATATTCGAAGGCATGGGTTTCCGCGTGGCGCTGGGGCCCGATATCGAAGATGACTATCACAATTTTGAAGCGCTGAACTTTGCGCCCGATCATCCCGCGCGCGACATGCAGGATACCTTCTTTGTAAAAGACCGTGCGGATGTGTTGCTGCGCACGCATACCACTCCCGTGCAAGTGCGGTTACTGCAAAGCATGAAGCCGCCTATTCGTGCTATCATGCCGGGGCGCGTGTACAGAAACGAGGCAATCAGCGCGCGCGCGCTTGCGGAGTTTCATCAGCTCGATGGAATTTATGTGAACAAGAACGTAAGCTTTGCCGAGCTTAAGGGCACCATGCTCAGCTTTGCGCGGCAGATGTACGGACAGGATATTAAGTATCGATTTCGTGCTTCCTTCTTTCCCTTCACCGAGCCAAGCGCCGAGATGGATATCACTTGCTTTTTGTGCAAAGGAGAGGGCTGCCGTGTGTGCAAGCAATCGGGTTGGTTAGAGGTGGTTGGCTGCGGCATGATTCACCCCAACGTATTGCGCGAGAGCGGGCTGGACCCGGAGGAATACAGCGGCTATGCTTTTGGCTTTGGTATCGAGAGAGTTACCATGCTACGCACCGGCATTCAGGATATTCGCTTGCTGTACGAGAACGACATTCGTGTTCTGGAGCAATTCTAAACCAATGCAACTTCAAGTACTTTTCGCTTCGTTGCATGGCGAAAACAGCTCTGTTAAACATACACTCAAAACATATTTTCCCCGTTTTTCAGCGTTTTTGAGCACTGAGCACCAAGGATTGTGGAAAACCTCTTGCGGGTTTGGCTCCGCGCCCTATCTTTGCAGTCCTATTACGTCAATTAACCCGGAACTAACCCCGAAGGTACGACCATGGCAAAGAAAGGCGCGCGCGTCATCATTACCCTTGAATGCACAGAAGCTGCAAAGGAAGGCAAAACCGCTTCACGTTACACAACGATGAAGAACAGACAAAATACCACGGAGCGTATCGAGCTGAAGAAGTACAACCCCTTCATGCGTCGTCACACCGTGCACAAAGAGATTCGCTAATACAGCCGATCAAGAAAAGTTCAGATATAAAAAAGGCCACCATTCGGTGGCCTTTTTTGTTGCCTTGTTTAAACTTCGTCCGGCGCGCTCAGCTCTATCTTCTCTCCCCACTGCTCCGCCGACTCTCCGCCTTTACTCCAGCGTGTAGCGCACACCCACATACACAAAGCGTTGGTCCAGCGGGCCCCACACCAGCGAGGCATCGAAGGCCTCTGCATGCGGATCGCGGGAGGATATGATGGCTTGTTGTTGAATAAAGTTCGTGGCGTTTTCAATTCCTACATATACATCAAAGCCGGTAAAGCGGCGAGTGATCTGCCCGCTGATGCGCTCGTACGATGTAAAGCTGTCGGGCATGCGCAGACTGTCCGGATTTGCCAACGTGGAAGGGATACGTCCGGAGCTGTTCCACACGAAGGTAGCATCGAACTGCCACGCGTTGTCCGGGGTGGAATACCCCAGTGTGGCCAGCACGCGATGCGGCGAGATAAGCGGCCGTTGCTGTAAAAGTCCGCCGGTGGTGGTTTGTGCATCAATCAGTCTGTAGGCCAGAGATACATCCAAGCGTTCGGCCGGTGTGGCCTTCAGCTGTGCAAGTGCGCTATTCGAAAAAGACCTTCCGCCTTCCAGGTTGCGAATGTCCACTGCACGAAGAGAACGATCCATATCCGCCACCACTTGTTCGGAAAACACTGTGCGATACAGCTCGGCATCGAAGGTAAACGGCGTTGCGCCAATATTCCACGTAGCGGTGAAGCTACCGCCGTAGTTCCATGCTTTCTCCGGCTGTAAACCCCCGCGGATGTTGATCTGCCGCTGATTCACCAGCGAGGATAAATTATCGCTCAGTGGGTTGGCCACCCGCAGGCCGCTTCCCGCCGAGGCGCGAAGGGTGATGTTGTCGTTGACATCATACTTAACATTCACGCGGGGTGTGCCAAAGGTGCCGAACAAATTGTGTGCATCCACCCGCGCACCTGCCACCACTACAAGCTGCTCGGTGGGTTTGTATGTGAGCTCTGCAAATGCACCCGGTACGGACTCCTTGCGATAAAATGTTTGAAGGGAATCGCGCGGCACAGTGGCATCGAACTCTTCGTCGAGCGTGTTGTACATATAGCTAAGCCCGTATGCCAGATTGACATTGTCCGATGCAACCGTGGTAAATATGAGCTTTGCGAAAAGCATGTTCTCGGCAGCGTTGTACGTGCGCCGTCCTATGTGCGAAAGCGTGGTCTGGCCCGTGCTCGCAATCTGCAATCCCATTCTGGTCTCCGGATTATCCAGCAGCGGATTCACCGCATACTTAGCGTAGCTCTCCCAGCGCTGCACTTTGGTGTGAATCTCAAAGTCATGACCATTGTGCGATTGATCGCTGCCGCTCGTTGTGCCGCCCATCAGATCGTCCGACACATATTTTCCGAATACCTGAAACTCTCTGCCTTCGTCGTTTTGATACATTGCTCTGCCCACGCCGGTAAAGGTTTTCATCATGGGCATATCATTAAAGCCGTCGTTGTTCTGATCGATCTCCGTTTGCATCCACCGGCCGTGCGCCATGGCGCTTACGCTCCAGTTGTCGTTCACATGATGCGCTGTGGTCACATTGATATCACCGCGTCCGTTTGTATTGCCATAGATGTTCAGATAAAAGGGAACGTCTTCTTGCGGACGCTTGTAATCGATATTGATAAGTCCGGTGATGCCCTCGTAGCCATTGAGCACCGAGCCCGCCCCTTTAGAGATACATATACCCTCGATGAACGGCCCGGGTATGTACTCCAGACCAAACGGAATGGCAAGTCCGCGCATCAGCGGCACTACATCGGTGGTGGTTTGTGAGTACAATCCGCGCAGACCCAACAGCTGAATTTGCTTGGCACCCGTGGCTGCATCGGAGAATGTTACCTCTACCGACGGACTTTTTTCAAAAGACTCCGCCAGCGAGCAGCAGGCCGACTTCTCCAACTGCGCTTTGCGAATTACTTCGGTGCGAATAGGTGCGGCAGAGATAGTCGTGGCAGCTGCTTCCACCCGCACCGCTGCTGTTTGCAGCTCGGGACTAAGCATCACCGAAACACTCTCTGCAGTAGCTGCCACCGTGAGCGTATCGCATTTATATCCAATGTAACTCACCACCAGCAGCTTCTCGTTACCGCGCTCGATTGTAAAGCTGCCGTCGTTGGCGGTGCGCGTACCACGTACAATTTCACCCGTGCTCGAGATCCACCGTACATACGCTCCTCCAAGAGGTGTAATTGCCTTCGAGCCGGCCTCGCGCCCGCGCACGGTGCCGCGCAGTTCAGCGCCGGCAGCAATAGCATGTGTAGAGAACACAAACATGCTAAGTGCGAATGTGAGATTTACTAAAAGTCCCGTTCGAATATTCATTATCGTTCGTTCTAGATGGTGATACTACAGCATAGAATCAGTGGTGGCTGAATTATGCGTGTTAATCCTCTGCTTGAGATGCGTGTTAATCCTCTGCTTGCCAGCGCCAGTTAAAGCCTATGGCGCCCTGGAAGCCCGATGCTACCTGCGTTCCGTTAACATACTGATACACAGGAATATCTGCCAGTGCAAAGCCCGCCACAGAAGATGTGATCATATACGTGATCTGCGGGCTAAGGAAAAGTTTCTTCGAGCCCGTCCATTTTGGTTCATAGCCGGGATTTTTATTCTCTACAATCACAGGGTTGATCTGCATCATTCCAATGAACTCACCGCGCACTTGCAGAATGCCTGTGCACGAGCTGAAGAGCGGCGCAGAGCCGAATACGCTGGCGCTGAAGAAGTCTCCGAGTTTTTCACCGGAAGCATTCCAACCCTTGCGTATATACACGGCATTGGCGAACACACTCATGTTCGAAACAGTATTGCCGCGAAAGTAGAAGGCAGAAAAAATCAAATCCTGCGCTCCCGACGAGAGCTGAACAGACAAGGGTTTGCGCAAATAGTAGGTGGTACCGGAGAAGGGTTCGTATCTGCCTACGGAATCATCGTGCGAGCCCACGGGAATCTTCATTCCCATTCCAAGAGTGACCTCCGATTGAGTTTCGCCCACACCCGAGCGGTACACGCACACCCGAGGCATAAGTATCACATCGCCTATGCCGGATGCTGTTGTTGTGTCGCGAGCGTTGAAACCAACTTGTGTTTTGCCGGGCCACGACCCGCATTCTGCAGAAAAGGTTAAGCGCTCGGATATTCCGTAGCCGATGCGCGTGTATAAATACATGGACCTAAACTCGTCCATGAATCCTTTGGCCGGTTCATGTCCACTTAGGAATGTGTGGGTATTCACTGCCTGCAAACTCATTCCCACTTCCATTTGACCTTCCTGCAACACGCTTTGCGACGCGCCTCCGGCAATAGGATTGGCATTGCCGCCGGCGCAGCATTGAGCATACACACTCGATGCACACAGCCACAGCGCAAGCACCGATGCCACCGCGAAGTGTGCCGCATACCGCAATGCTTGGCCGTACATACCGGTTGATCTACTTCGTTGTGCGTTCATAACCTGCGTTGAATTCGTTAGCGAATCACGGTAAAGGGCAGGGCATACACTGTGCCGCCGCTAATCATTCGTAGCATATATGCGCCGGGTGCCAAATGCGCAATGCTCACGCGAATAGATGTGCCGTTTACTTCGGCGGCATTATGTGGCGTTACATCGTCGCCTGTTACTGTGCTGATCATAATGCTTGGCGATGTACCGGGCAGATTGCCCAAGCCGCTGCCGTGCAGAGTAGCAACACCCTCGGGAAGACGCAGAGTAAGCATGTCGCCGCGAACGGGATTGGGAGTGATGATTGCTGCGCTGCTTTGGTCGGGTACCGACGCAGTGGCAAGGCGCGCTTTGATGCTGTCGCGCAGCGCAAAACCATCCACGTTGTTTTCCGAACGATAAATGATCTCTCTATTAGAGCCGTGTACCGCGATAATCTTCGGCATGCCAATCTCGCCGTACTCAGTCATGGGCACACCGGGTGTAGAGGCCACTGTTACATAACTGCCTGTAGTGTTGATGGAGTAGGTTTTGAGCCATCCGCGCAGTGAAGCACATTCGGTATCACCGAAGTCGTCCAGCACGTACATTTTTACAAGACCCGGATATGAATTGCTCAATTCCTTTGCTACTCCATTGGTGGTGAGCAGTGGCAATGCACACTCGGTGCACGGCATCACCCACACGATAATCACTGCCTTGCCGGCATCAAGATCTTGGTAAAGGTCGTGCGGCGCATCATTGCAATCCTTGATGCTGAAGTTCGGCGCAACCTGTGCCAGCGCTATGCTGCTTAGCGCAAAGTTTGCAGCACATAGTGCAACAAGCATGAGTAGTGTGTTTCGTACACCAATTTGTATGCGATTTTTCATAAACTCTTGATCCGGAAAATGTGATTATCAATGTGATTATCAATGTGAATATCAATGTGCTTATCAAAAAGCTTCAACCTATTGCAAACACGGCCTTCTGCCGCCGCCGGCAAACTACAACAATGCGCGAACCGAACCACGCATTGCGTGTCGTTCCACGTGCTCGGGAATGTAGTGTGCGTGCTGCCAGAGGGCCAATCATAGATCAAAACTATGCCGGCGCCCAAGAACCCGTGTACACGATTTTGACTTGTTCGTACATGTGGCATTCCGCAACCATCGCTCACGTGCGCTCACATGCGCTCACGTACACTCACATGCACTCACATGCGCTGCCAATCCCCATTCAGCAGTAGTGGTGTATCTTTCCGCCGATACGGCGGTTACTGTATAGGGCAGATCTTCGAGGTAGGTCTGAGCTGCAGCAAGGCCTATGCTTGCCAATGCCTGCCTAACTACATGTGCTCAAGTACTTCTCCGTAATCAAGTTCAGCGCATCAATCTGCATTCGAACAACATCCGAACTGCACAACCGGCATTTAGCATGAGTGATTCTTCTCTACAACGTTTACGTGAAGGCGATCAAGCGGCCTTCAGGGAATTCGTGGAGGAACATCACCGAAGGGTGCTTCGCTTGGTAATGAGTTTCGTGGGCAACGCCGAAGACAGCGAGGATATTGCGCAGGAAGTATTCCTGGAGGCCTACAAAGCTTTGCCTTCGTTTTATGGGGCGTCGGCGTTGAGCACATGGCTGCACCGCATTGCGGTAAATGCTTCGCTGGATTTTCTTCGGGCAAAAAGCCGCCACAAACGTTTCGCCATACGAGTGCCGCTGTTCGACCGGCTTGGAGGCCTGGTGGTAGATCCGGCCGATCCCGTTCATCCCGGCACGTTGCTGGAGGATCAGGAACGTTCACGCGTTTTGTATGCAGCCATCAACTCCTTGGCCGAGCAGCAGCGTGTGGCGTTTGTGCTTTGCGAGATCGACGGCTGCTCGATGAAAGAAGCTGCAGAACTCATGAATACCTCGGCTAAAGCCGTAGAATCGTTGCTTTCGCGTGCGCGCGGGCGCTTGCGCGCCATGCTGAAGGGGTATTATGATGAACATAAATGATGTAGAATCTGAGGAGCTACCTGAAAAACTATCCGAAAATCTACCGGAGAACGCGAAGCAACGGCAATCACGAGGCCCAAGCGCTCCCGGCCCCCGCAAAGAGCTATGCCGCGCTCGCACCGAAGGATTTTGCATTGCCTGACGTCTAAGCCTCTGTTCAGAATTCCGCAATCACAATCAGAATTCGGCAATCACAATTCAGAAATCACAATTCAGCTATTACACACTGCTCTTCCACATGAATAGTCAGGAACTATCACAAACGCCTAAAACCGACGCTACTCTTGCGGTGGGTTCGCGTTTGCGCCCGGTGGAGCCATCGGACGGTTTTGTTTCGTCAGTAATGCAGCGCGTAGCGGCACACGCCGCTGCAGAGCAACGGGCAAGCAATCTCGGAGTTAATCTCGGAGACAATCTCGGAGTTAATAACAAAAACAACAACAGCAGCCACGCACATAGCCGCCGGCCTGGTGGTCACTCGCTTCTCGGTGTATTCGCCGCGGAACCGCGTTTTGCTGTGGCCGCGCTGGCTTTGGTCTGTATGGTTAATATGGTTCTTTTATTTACCACATCCACGGCGAACATTGCAGCCATCAACGCACAATTCTCTACCGGTGATACAGTACCGAGCGCCGCAGTGCAGTCATTACAATTAGGTTCCAAGGTGGCTTCACAAACGAGTACAGCAGTAACAACTTCATCAACTGCAGGTGCGGAAATGCAGTGGGGAGAACAGTACTACGGTATAAACGGCGCTGTTGATGCTACTGCGGAGGCGTGGTATGAGTGAGGATGTACCTATGAATAACGCACATAATTCCAACTCCACTAATCGTGGTATTTGGATTGCCATAATTATACTGGGAATAATTAATGTTGGCATGGCTATAATGATGTGGGGGCCCATGCCCTTTATGCGACCGCCGCATCCGGGCGAGTGCCCGCCGCCTCAACGTCCGGATGGTCCTCCGCCCCCCGATGGACGTCAGCCCCCGGGTGGCGCAGAACCCTTTGCATTTTTGGTTCGCACTCTTGGCATGGACGAGGCGCAGCAACAGAAGTTTCGTGAGCTCCGTGATGCGCACCGCGAGGCAATGCAACCCTTGCGCTCTGCTCTGCGCGATGCCCGGCGCGCTATGTTCAGCCATGTGCCCGATGCCGGCGAAGCCACACTGCAAGCTGATTTGCTGGCTGCAGGCATGGCACAGCGGAGCATAGACAGCATTACGGTACTTCACTTTCGAAAAGTACGCGCGCTGCTACGTCCCGATCAGCAGAGCAAATTTGACGAGGTTATAGGCGAGTTGCCGAAGATGATGGGCGGAGCACCGCCACCGCCTCCACCGCCGCCTCATGGCGAACCTCGTTAAGCTTGATTCCCAAACTTTGCGAACGCCGGCTGAAGTTCAGGCTACATAATAATTCCGATAATAATTAAGATAGAAGTTCCGATAATATTTCAGATAATAATTCAGACAACATTTCAGAACGTATGAAAAAATTCTTTTTTCTTTTCGCTATAGTAGCGGTACTCGTTCCGTTTACAGGCACAGCTCAAGCTCCGGAGTTACGATCCTGGAAGCTAAACACTACCGGAGCAACGGGATACAACGGATACCTAACCAATGTTCAATCGGTATGGTACACCGGCACCGATGTGTATGTGAAATGCACGTCCGTGCCCGATTATACCATTGGCCCGTGGCAAAGCAATCCCAATACTCCCGCGCAGCAGAATTTTACTTTTAAGATTACTCGCTCACCCCAAAAGAACAATGGAACTCCGGTCAATACACCGCTAGGGCACACCGGCGTTTGGAGCAATGGAGTGTCTATTTTTAATGCTAAAGACGGCATGACCTACATGAACCAGGGCAAGTGGAACCGCGACGCGTTGTTTTGGGAGGGAATTAGTTTTGATAATTGTTTGGGCCATCCCGCGCCCGGCGGTGAATATCATCACCATGTAAATCCCCGCTGCCTTTACGACGACACCGATAGCACGCATCATTCGCCGATTATCGGCTACGCATTCGATGGCTTTCCCATTTACGGTGCTTATGGCTATGCAAATGCCGACGGAACCGGCGGCATTAAACGTATGCGTACTTCCTTTGTGGTAACCACCGCAACAACGCGCGCCAATGGCCCCGCCATGTCTGCACAGTATCCTGCCGGTTGTTTTAT
>JBJOLU010000077.1:0-4390 GCA_046052705.1 Bacteroidota bacterium
CCGCGAACAGGTGCAGGCACTGCGATTGTGGATGGACTCCGTGACTGCTATTTCGGGAAGAAATGCAATTATAACCGGAGACTTCAACGACTTTGTTCAACGCGCGCAGAACCCCACTCTGACGGAGTTGATCAACAGCAGCTCGGTGGTGTTTCTTACCAAAGAACTTCGCTCGTGCCGCGTGCCCACGTGGTATGGCATCGATCATGTGGTTGCCAATACATCGGCAGCGTCGCGCTGGTTATCAGAGGGTGTGCAGGTAGTGCCTATTGAGCGTTTACTACCAAAGGAACAAGCAGAAATGGTGAGCGATCATTGCCCGGTGGTTACCGTATTCAGCACGAAGTAAGAAGTTCTCAACGAGAACATCCGCGAAGCATGTGATGTGAGCATTGACGCATTGTGCTCGCTGAAGCTCTATGCCCCACAAGAGAAATATCGATTTACTCAGCCACAACGCCTGTTGTGGCGTGGGTTTGGGAGGAGGCTTGGAGCGGAGATTGCACGGAGGCTATACCATATACCAATGTGGGGAACCGCCCTTTGGCGTCGCCATCGGCCTCTGCACGCTGCACAAAAATGTACACGCTTTCGTCGGGATTTTTAGCCGACAATATGCGATGCTTACGAACTGCTTCGCTGAAGTCTGTATAGGTATCGTGCACCATGAGGTCGGCGCTACGCAACGTAACGGGCTCGTATTGCGATCCGCGAAATGCAAGAATGCGGGAATCCTGTTCCTCGGGCACAAAGCCCTCCAGCTCTACCTTGTGAAGAGTTACGCCTATACTGCGAGCAGCGCCGCGCGATAAATCCACAATGCGGGATCGCACAAAGGGACCGCGATCGTTCACCTGAACAATGATGCTGGTACCATTTTCGGGATTGGTGACACGTAAAATAGATCCGAACGGAAGCGTTCTGTGGGCTGCGGTGAGGTCATTCATATCGAATGTTCTGCCGCTGGCCGTACGACGACCATGAAACCTGTTCGCATAGAACGAAGCTTTTCCGTACTGCTCAAGAATGGCACGAACGGGAAGAACGGGCTGAAGCGAATCCGTAACAGCGGCGTTCCGAAGATCTGCTACCGATACGATGCCGCCTTTGGGGCCCGCCGAGAAGATCCGGGTGGTTTCGCATACGAGCAGCAAGCCTATTACTACTGCCGTACGAACCTTTATAAAGACACCTACCAAAACATACCTGCAAGGTGATGGCACAATACTCTCTGCATGCAACGTGTGCATTCAGCGTCCGTGGTTTAGATTGTCTACGTCCGTTAGAGAGGGACCGCAATATAACGGAAAACGCGCTAACTGCAATATTATTGAGCACTTAGATATTCGTGCGGGGTGCCATAATCGGCCATTTCAGGCGAGTTTTCCACATTTTGGGGCCGATTTTTTTCGGGTGATTTTGGACAAGCCACTCAGTTTTTACCCACCGAAGCAGTGATATCCAGGTTGATCTTGATGTCGTTATGCACTTTGATGAGTCCCAAAAGTGCAGTCGGTGGATCCACATTGAAGTCTGTCATCCGCACGTTTTTGCTGCACACAAACCTGAAGCGATTGTCGCCAAGATTCACTCCCCGCACATCCATGACAATGGGTTTGCACACATCGGTTATAGTAAGCGTGGCCATTGCTACCACATCGAACCACTCATTAGGCGCGGTTCGCAGTGCCGAGGGGCGAAGTTGGATTTGCTGCAGCTCGACCACAATAAAGGGATACTTGGAGGCCTTGAGAGCATCGCAGAGGTCGCTGTTCATCCGTGAATTACTGCAGTCCATGGACTGCGTGGGAAGTTTCAGCAATGCATTCTTGAAGCGAATACGATGGGTACTGTCCACACGTTCGATTTGCAGCTCCTGGCGTTTGAAAGTTTCCGCGCATAAGCAAGAGAAGGTATTCACATTGCTGGTGCCGGTGATGGAAAGCGAACTGCCGTTTTCGATGGAGTACACAATGCTGGAGGTACGCACATCAGAATCGGCAAAGCTGCTAAGCACTATACCAAGCAGAAGAGCGGCGGCGATATGGAAGAGTGTACGCATGAGTTCCGGGAAAAAAGCAAAGCTGCGGACCTTACAATCCGCAGCTTCACTGATACTCAATTCACGATCTTACGGATGGTATCGATTGGGAGAGATTCAGGACAAGCCTGTTACAGTCCAACAACCGCTTCAAGTACTACCCCATTGAATGTACCGCCGTGACGGATATCTCTGTTCGGGAAGTCTTTGTCGTTTCCGGTTCCGGTAGTAAGGGATGCTGCATCTTTGCCCTGACCATAGTTCTGCATAACATATTCGCCTTTAAGCAGAATGTTCTTTGTCAAGAACCAGCCGGCAGCTACTGCAATGCGGTTAACAGTTTGTTTCAACGGTGTATCAAGACCAACGTTGGTGACAAGACTGCCGCTTACCAAGTTGTAGCGTGCTCCCACATAGTAGTTCTCGGTTGCGCCCATGCGATAGATCACGTCGCCAACAATTTGAGTAAAGCTGCGATCGATGGAAAGGCCCTTGCTGTCACGGTCTGATGAATTGTGTCCGGTAGCTGTTTCGAATGTTCCGAAGAACTCTAGACCAGAGTACTTGACCAAGAGATTCATCATGTACGCATCCACTTTGTCTGAGAATCCGGGATTTACACGGCCGGAAAATGCATTCGAAGTATAGGTAGCACTTACGGGCTCCATCACCATCCAGTAGTTCGATCCGGTACGGTCGCCGCCGAACAAGGTGTTGCTCTGCGAACTGGAAACCATATAACCGGAACCGGTAAGGCGGACACGTAGTTTTTCACCGAAGGTGTTATCATAACCAAGTTTGAACAGAAGAGCCGGAGCCTTTGATGTATCGGCATCCCCTACAATGTTTCCGTTTACTCTGATTGCATTTACCTCGTCTACACTACCCTTTATTGCACCATTGGTCATACCCACCATGGCCAAAAATCCACTGTGACGAAACAGCAATTCGCCACCGATTTCTGTAGCGTAGGAGTCTACAATATTGTTGTCCATAAATGCATTGTATGCTGTTTGGCCACCATCGGAACGGCGGAAGTGAGCATCACCATAGTTTACTTCCATGTGACCAACCTTGATGGTAACATACTTCATGATACCGTCCAACCAATCTGCGCCTAAAAAGCTCAACTTGTCGAACTGAATGTAGCCGCCCTTTACCCATGCCTCGTTGTGGTGGCGAGAGGAGAGATAGGTGACAACATTTAAACGAACACCGTCTTCGAGCTGAACATCCATGTTAAGATTTGCCTGAGCTGTAGCGAAACCCGGGGTGATAGGTTTGAGCTTATAGATGGCTGTGTCGTAAATGTTTGAGTGATTCAATGCTTGGAATTGCTGGGTGAAGCCGGCACCAAAACGAACTTTAAGCCCTTCGAAATGCGTGTTCTCGTCTTTGGGAGCTTCAAACACATTGACACCCGACTGGTCGTAGGGTCTCCAATTAGTGATCGTGGGCAATTGAGCAGAGAGTGTTGCCGAAGCAAACACAACGAGCATGATTGCAAAAAAGAACTTTCTCATAACGAACTCCTACTGATTAGTGATACGGACAGGGATTGATTTGCTTACTGAATTATGTGAACTGTGCGCTTTATTCTTTATTCTCTATTCTCTCTTCTTCACGAAGTGCGGATCTTAAAAGCGCCCAAATCCGCATTCGTGCATGCGCTTCTTTTGCCGTGGGCTTAGCCGCGCTTCATGGTAAGTGTAAAGGCAATAGTTATCTCGTCGCCAGCCTTTACCACTCCCCACATTGCTGTTGGGGGATCTACGTTGAACATGGTCATGCGCATGGTCTTAGAACCACTGAACTCGAGGTCGCCACCGGGTAGGACTTTAGCCACAACAGTTAACTCCACGGGCTTTGATACACCGGCAATAGTGAGGTTTCCGGAAGCCACGATAGAATAGGCATCGCCTTTCTTCTCGATGGATTTCATCTTCCCCATCTGAAAAGTGATCTTCTGATAAGCGTCGGTCTTTAGAGCTTCGTAGATCTTTTCGTCCATAGCATCTTTTTCAGACTTGATGGACTTCGACTCCACTTCCACCCACAGGTTGTTAACACTTTTCAAGTCGCTGCCTTCCATGGTAACATCACCGTTCGAGACCAGCTTTGTAGCCGGGCATTTCCAATCGTGGAGCGTTGATGTTCCTGCAACTGTCATCTTGTGAGACTTCATTGTCACCTTTTCTGCTTGAACGGCTGTGGCTGCAACCATCATCAGCAGAAGAATTCCAACCGTTGCCTTATAGAGAGCTTTCATTGCTAGACCTTTCAGTTAGTTGTACCGTCGTTATCAAATTTTGTTCTGCGCTATACGGTGCCGAGGGCATCAAGAAGTTC
>JBJOLU010000078.1:0-4550 GCA_046052705.1 Bacteroidota bacterium
CTCCCCGCGAGGTCTTCGAGCCCTTCGACTCCGCTCGGTAACCATAGAGTTGAGGGACTCGAATGCCTAGCGGGTTGCGAGGCATCAGATATTCGGCGTTCAAACGCAGCACCGGAGTGTCGGGAGTGCTTACCAAAAGAACCTCAATTCGCTACCTGAATACCGGCGGAATCGTGCCTCGGCGGATAGATGATGCGGGCAAAGGGTTCGTGCTTGTAAAGAGAAGAGGTCGGGGTTACGAAGCGAGCGGGTTTTGTGGTACGGACATAAAAAAAGCCGAAATATTATTTCGGCTTTGAAGGGTTTATGAGAGAGCGTTTGCTGTCATTACTTTGATAGTGATGCAACAAACACAACAAGTGCTTAATGTTCGCAACTACCTGTGCGGTACTTACAGCATTTAGGAAGAGCATTGTACACTTCGTCTTGAGCTTTCTTACCCTCGGTGTCATAGCCTTGCGCTACGATGGCATCTTCGATTTGCTCACGTTTAATGACGGAGGAATCGTAGGTGATCACGAATTTTTTGGATTTTTTATCCCACGATGCGGACTGAACGCCGGCGCGATCTTTAAACGGCGATTCGATTTTCTTTTTACATGTGCCACAGTTGCCGGACACATTTAACGTGTCGGTGCGTACGCTTTGCGCATGAAGTCCGATGCAGCAAACAATCGCGCATGCCATTACGATGAGTGTTTTCATAGTCATAGAGGTTGGTGAGAGTGTTGTCGGTTGCCGAACAACCGCGTGATTGATAAGGCAAAACTACACGATGAATGCTGTGTAGATTGTACATGTTTTCCCGGTTGGGGTGCATTTTTTCATCATCGATTCCTCTATGCCTTCCGCTTCTCTCCGTTTTGTTGATGGACTTAGGTCCGTGTTTGAACAGCACCGCAACCCGAAGCGCGCTTCCTCTATGTCGGCCTACATGCGCAATCAATTTCCTTTCTACGGCATTGGTAGCGTAGCTCGAACACAGCTTGTAGCCTCAGTGTATCACGATGTCGGCATCCCTTCTCCCGATGAAACCCGCAGCATTGCGCGCCGCCTGTGGAAGCTTCCCGAGCGAGAGCTCCAGTACGCGGCTGTTGACGTCATGCTGCGATATAAAAAACACTTTACGGCCGACGATGTAGAATTGATTGAACACCTCATCACCCACAAGTCCTGGTGGGATACCGTGGATACCCTCGCGCCACGCGTAGCGGGCGCGATCTATGCAAAGCACCCCAAAGAAGTTCAGGAAGTTGTGGATGCATGGATTCACTCGCCGAACTTCTGGCTGAACCGCAGCGCAATTATTCTTCAGCTGTCCTACAAGCAACACACAGACCTTGCTCTGCTTGAGCGGGCTATTGTGCCGCATCTTTCATCTAAAGAATTTTTTATTCAAAAAGCTATAGGCTGGGCGCTGCGGCAATACTCCTATGTGAATGCGCCGTGGGTGGTGGAGTTCGTGCACACGCATCCGTTGGCCCCACTCAGCACACGCGAAGCACTGAAGGCACTTCGGCGCCAGGCCGAACGAGCTCATCGCACTTGCTGATTGACCGACTGATTGACTGACTGATAGATCGATCTCAAAGCTGAGTTAATGAGTGCTGCTTCGGGCAGCGGCGTGGTGAGTTGCCACTCCGGCGCGGCAGGTACCAGGCGCCACTCGCATGGCTGCTGCGATCCCGGCTGTGTCACACTTTGCAGTTGCTTTGCCAAAGCCGCACGATCCGCTTCATTGCTCATAATAGTCGGGAACGCTTGCACAATAGTTCGTACGCTGTCCGGAGTATCGCGCAGCACTCGCACCGGAATACCTACACGTGTGGTGGCCAGAGTATTTGCTCGGCCGCTCACTGTAAGCTGCACGATGATGGAATCGCTTGCAGAGCTGCGCTCATTGTTGAATTGCGCCGGCGTGAAGGGCGCAATCGTATAGTCTTTCATGTTCATGGTGAGCACTGCCGGCAAAGACGATGTTCCTCTCCACACACGCAGCGTTTCTCCTTTTAGCGTAACGCGTATCTCCCAATCGCGAAGTACGTCGGTTCCCCGAAGCTGGGGGCGCAGACGCACCACAGGCGGCACCCACACACGCTCTATGGTTTGGCCGCGCAGAGGGTCCGGTACACCACTCGATACGCGTACCATCACGGCATTACGCAGGAGTGTATCGGTGCCATTGCCTGCAAGCCCGCACTCCGCGGAGCTTGCACGAAGCACTCGCAAACGTCCGCGTTCTATGCCGAAGGTTGTTCGCAGCGCAAAGGCAATAGCCTGACCTCTGCGCAGAGCTCGTTCTGCGGCGGGGGAAGCAGCGGATGTATCATCCACAATTGCGATGATGCTAAGCGTGTCCGAGCGGTTTGCTGCCACGCGCCGGCCATACACCGAGAGCACGTTGTGGCATGCACGAAGCGCAGCAAGAGAGGGCTCGGAGATGTTGTCTACTCGCATGGCACTGCTAGCGGTATCAAGAAGAAATCGCGGCGGAAGCGTGGTGGATTCGGAATGTGTTCCGGAATGCGTTTCCTCACCATCCTGCGAATCGAAGAACACAACAGGCAATGGATAGATGATGTCGTTACGTTCGCGCAAACGCAAGCCCACATACAACTGATTGATGTCGCGCTGTTCATCGCCGGGGCTGATGTCGCAGTGCACATCCAGCGTGGCGGAATCCTGAACCGGCGGTGCATCGGCGGCGATGCGATGCATAATGGATACGCCGGCGCGAATAGTGTTTGCTCGCCATGTTTCGTTGCCGGTTATAGAGCTCACACCCGCCGACGCCGAGATCTCCGGCACCAGAACATAGCCCCCGGAGGCAGAGAGCGGCAAGGTGGTGCGAATGCCCGCCACCACCGATGCCATGAGTGGTTGAAGAGCAAAGATGTTTCCCGACTTACGATTGCGTATGCGCGCGTTGTTCTCGAAGGTGCCGGTGGCGGGCGCAAGAAGTTCCTCGAATTGCTCGGCGGTGCCACCGTACAAAAAGCTGCAGCGAAATCCGGCAAACACACCCAAGCGTGGCGTAAGCTCCGCATGAATGAGCGGTTCAATGTCCAACGCTTTTATGGATGCGCGCAATGTATGTTGAATACGGGCGGTCTGCAGAGTGCCGTCTACCACTACGGGAATTGATTCGGCAGCGCTGAGCGTGCCATCGTAGGCGCTAACAGATGCTCGCACGCTGTGGCGAATATTCTTGATCGATGCAAACTCAAAACCAAGTCCGGCTACGGTAGCCGAGCCGGAACCCGAGCTGTATTGCGGGCAGCAGGACGGAAAGCCGGCCAGATTAGTAAACACCGCATCGTGAATCACCGATTGCGCGCCCACAAATACGCCGACGCTCATTCTCGATTCGGCAGGTGCTTGCTGGCACCGTGCATCCACACTGCAAACACTGCTCGTAATACCGCACATGGCAATCATTACCGGCAGTGTGGTGCAGCGGACCCCGCGTATGAATATGGTAGCAGAACGAATCCTGCGGAGAATTGTCTTGACGAGAGTTATGGGCCACAGATTCATCGCACCACCTTCACGGATTTTGCTGTGGATGCTGTGGGTGTAGTGATGCGAACGAAGTACTCACCATCTCCCAACCGGTTCAGAGCTAACTGCAGCACATGCTCGCCGCGCTCTTGTACCCTAGCTTCAGTACTCACTCGAGTGCGGCCGAATATATCCACCACCTCCACCACCGTGAGTCCGGTTTCGCGAAGCACATAGCGTATCTCGGTTTGTTCCTGCGCGGGATTGGGCGCCACGTACACAATGTGCAGTGAATCTCCGCTCAAGTACCGCCGCAAGCCACCGGCCTCGCATGCATTGCCCACCACAAGATCGGCGGTGGCAGGCCCATACACGTCAGTGCACTCATCAAGCCACCTAAAGCTCTCTACGAATACAGTGCCGGTGTTCGATGCGCCAAGAGCCGTTGTAAAGCAAAGCTTTGTGATTGTATCGCCGCCCACAAACCCGCTGCCGTACAAAGTGATGCGCCGGTCTGAGCTAATACGCTCGCCCGGCGGTGTGCCGTTTACAGGAAACAAGATATCGGCCGGTACGCGCAGCGTTACAGACCAAGGCCTGCGAAGCGGTGTGTAGCCCTCCGGTAGCGGCGCAAAGCGCAAGGGAATACAAAGGTTCTCTCCTATATCCGCCTTGAGCGTATCGGGTAGCACCACCTGCGTTCGCGGCAAGGGAGCGCCGCATACTGCGTTTGCTATCAAGCGAATCTCATGGGTACCAATGCTTGTCTCTACCAGAAGCTGCGATGCACTTATGCCTGCGCGCTCCGCCCTGAACATCACGGTGGCCGGCTGCTGCGGCGTGCGAGAGTTCAGTATGAAGGGTACCACGGGAGTGCGCACTGCATACTGAACTGTGTCGGGAAACAAACGATCCATTCGCGTACAAACAACCATCGAATCGGCAACCGCAGTGCTAACGCGCACCGCAGCTTGTACCACCGAATCCACCGCGCCGCCCACGCTTACGCGGCCCAGGTACACAGTGCCCGGCGTAAATACCACTTGCTC
>JBJOLU010000079.1:0-3341 GCA_046052705.1 Bacteroidota bacterium
CTTTACCGCATCGCGGTTGGATGAAACCATCGTGCATGGTCAGCACCTTGTGAGTGGATCGGACCTGTGGGAAGTGCGTCACGTGCCGGGGCACACCGAAGGCAGCGTGTGCTTTGTGCACCATAAGGAAGGTGTAATTATTGCCGGCGATACGCTCTTCAAGGGAAGCGTGGGAAGAACAGATTTGCCGGGTGGAGATCACGAGCAATTGATCACGTCAATTCAGCGTGAACTCATGACCTTAGACGATACTATGGTGGTTCTTCCCGGCCACATGGACTTTACCACCATTGGCGAGGAGCGCGCATCGAATCCCTTCTTGAATCATAATCTTGGAGGGATGGAATAAATGATGCAACGCGTGCACATGTTAGCACTTGTGAGCAGATCAAACCGCGCTCCTGTAATCATCGTGGCGGCTATACTTAGCGTGCTGCTGTCCGGACTTGATGGCTGCTATTCGTTTCGTGGAACGTCCATCCCGCCGCACCTCAAAACAATTTCCGTGAGCTCTGTGGTAGACAATAGCGGTTTTGGCAGCGGGGTATACAGGGAATTGTGTTATTTGAAGCTCGTGGAGAAGATCCGCCAGGAGAATGCTCTGCAGCTTGTGGACCGAGACGGAGATGCCCGCCTGAAAGCGGTAATCAAAGAGATTCGCGACGAAGCGGTAGTGGTGCGAGCAGGAGAGAGAGAACGAGACCGAAAGGTACGAGTAACGGTAGAAGTTGAGTACTACGACGCGGTAAAGAAACGGGCGATTTTTCAGCGTTCCTTCAGCAATGCCGTGGTCTTTGAAGTTGCTTTGGCCTCCTCTGAGCGAGATGTGGCCATACGTACTGCCTTGCAGCAGGATGTGGACGATATTCTCCTTGCCATCGTATCCGGCTGGTGAGTATTTTTGCAAACAAAACAAGCAGCAATAATCGCGTCATCCTAACCGTGCATACGTTTCCACCCCCGATGAAATGTTCTCCGCGGTTTTCACGAGAGAAGGACCGCGACCGGTACGGCATTCGATTCCGTTTACAATACTGATTACAACAACATACTCATGCATTCCATGCAAGATTTCGTCGTTCTCGTTTACATTTTGGCTCTGTGTATTCTGTTCGCATTTGGTTTACACGGATTGGTCATGGTGTATTATTACCACAAGACCAAAGCATTCCGCCATCCTCCGGCACAGCATCCTGAAGAGCTGCCGCTGGTTACCATTCAGCTGCCTCTGTACAACGAACTGTATGTTGTGGATCGCTTGATCGAGTCGGTGTGCGCCATGGATTATCCCAAAGACAAGATGGAGATCCAGGTGCTGGATGACTCAACGGACGAAACCGTGCACGCCACGCGCGCATTGGTGGAAGAATATCGCAATCGCGGTTTTGATATTGCCTATGTACATAGAGTGGATAGAGAAGGGTATAAAGCCGGTGCTCTGAAGCATGGCATGACAACATCTCGCGGCGAGTTCATTGCAATTTTCGACGCAGACTTTGTTCCCAAGCCGGACTTCTTGAAAAGTACCATTACGCACTTCACCCATCCGCGCATAGGTATGGTGCAAACTCGATGGGAGCACTTGAACGAGGAGTATTCCTTCCTGACACGCGCTCAAGCATTGGCTCTAGATGGACACTTCGTGATTGAGCAACAAGTACGTAACAAAGCAGGTTTCTTTATCAACTTCAATGGTACCGCCGGTGTGTGGCGCAAGTCCTGCATCATCGATGCCGGTAATTGGCAGCCGGACACCTTGGCCGAAGACCTAGACTTGAGTTTCAGAGCGCAGTTGCGCGGTTGGAAATTTGTTTTCCTCAATGATGTTACCTCTCCTGCGGAGCTTCCGGCAGATATCAATTCTCTTAAAACCCAGCAGTTCCGCTGGACCAAAGGCGCGGTAGAAGCTGCTCTGAAGTTGTTGCCTGCTGTATGGAAATCTCCCATGCCCTTACGTGTGAAGCTGGAAGGTACCGTGCATCTTACCAGCAACATTGTATTCCCGTTCATTCTTGTAGTGGCCATGCTGAACATTCCCATGGTGCTTATCAAGAATCTTTCGGAAGGGCGCGAATACGAGAATCTGTTCACGATGATGTCCATTTTCGTTTTGGCCTCGATCAGCACCTTTTTGTTCTATCTGCATGCGCAGCGTGCTATTCACTTGGACTGGCGCCGCAGACTGCTGCTGTTCCCGGTGTTCCTGGCAGGCAGTATGGGTCTTGCGGTAAATAACTCTAAAGCGGTGCTGGAAGCGTTGTTTGGAAAGAAGACAGAATTCAAGAGAACTCCGAAGTACAGAATCGTGGACACAACCGACGATTGGAAAACAAAGAAAAACGATTTGACAAAGAAGATTGGTATCGAGGTAATCATTGAACTTGCGCTTGCTGCCTACTTCTTTGTGGGTATTTGCACGTCGGTTTACTACAAGGAAATCGCAGCCATACCCTTTCAGCTGATGTTTCTTACCGGCTTTGCTACAGTTGGCATTATGTCTCTGAAACATCGTTTGCGCTCCTAATCCAAGAGAACTACTCATAAGAAGCGCCGCTTTCGCGGTGCTTTTTTTTTGAGCGGGCTGAAGCAAGCAGATGGGTGGCGAAACAGTACTATCGAAGCTGAAAGTATGCTGATTGCACGAGCTACTACACCACGCGGGCTGTTCTTTCGTCAGTGCGTATTCTTATCTCTTCAGTTTTTCTTGTTCGAACTTTTACCTGCACGATATGCCAACGTACGAATACCGATGCACCACTTGCGGCAAGCACTTTGATGTGTTTCAATCGATGAGTTCGGCGGCTTTGACGCATTGCCCCACGGACCAATGCCCAAACGAGAAGAAGGGTGAGGGCACGGTGGAGCGATTGATTGGAGCCGGGGCCGGCTTGATTTTCAACGGATCCGGATTTTACCTAACCGACTACAAAAACGCGGGCAGTTCTGCGTCGTCGACATCTCAGTCCGGATCGTCTTCATCAGATTGATATGCGCTTCCGCTGTGATTGAACCATTTGATTATCAACTTTTTTTCGGAGAACCAGATATGTCATCATCCTACATTTTATCCGCCGCCCGTACGCCCATCGGAGCGTTCATGGGAACCTTGTCGTCGTTTACAGCTCCGCAGCTCGGTTCCGTTGCGTTGAAAGCCGCGCTGGAGCGATCGGGCCTTAGTGCTTCCGATGTCAGCGAAGTGATCTTGGGCAATGTGCTCACGGCAGGGGTAGGCCAGGCGCCTGCGCGTCAGGCGGCACTAGGTGCCGGGCTTGGTGAACATGTTCCGTGTATGACGATCAATAAGGTATGCGGCAGTGGTTTGAAATCGGTGATGCTGGCCG
>JBJOLU010000080.1:0-28580 GCA_046052705.1 Bacteroidota bacterium
TTGTCGTGGGCTATCAAAGACGGTCAGCAATACTGCAAGGATTTGTACTACGCTCCGCTACCGAAGAAGGTACTGGATATGTGTGCAGCAAAAATCAAGACCATCAAGTACTAGTACTTGCGCAGCATAACCACTGCTCGTATCACGCATGCGTGAATGGTGCAACGGATTATTGGATACGGGAGTCGCACTACGACTCCCGTATTTTTTTGTACTCAAGCATTCCAGTATTGCCTATCCAGGTTTCGGTATTGAATGGCCTCGCTGATATGAGCGGCGTGGATGGCGCTGCTGCCGGCCAGGTCTGCAATGGTGCGCGACACCTTCAGAATGCGGTCGTAGGCACGGGCAGACAGTCCCAGTTTTACCATAGCAGTTTTAATTAGTTGCTGCGATGCATCGTCCAATATGCAGTACTGCTCCAGCTCTGCAGGACCCATGTCTGCGTTCTTATACACTCCGGGTGCCAACATATAGCGCTCTGTTTGAACGTGACGCGCATTGATCACTCGCGCGCGGATAACGCCGGAAGTCTCGCCTACGCGGGCGGTGCTAAGCTCTCTGTATTGTACGCCGGCCACATCCACATGTAAATCGATGCGATCCAGCAGAGGTCCGCTGATGCGCGCCATATATCGTTGAATCTGTTGCGGCGTGCAGCTGCATTGCTGCGCCGGATTACCGAAGTTCCCGCAGGGACAAGGATTCATGCTGCACACAAGCATAAAGTTGCACGGAAACTCGATGGTCATTTTTGTGCGTGAGATAGAAATTCGTTTCTCTTCCAGTGGTTGGCGAAGCACTTCCAGCACGTTGCGCGCAAACTCGGGCAGCTCATCCAGAAACAACACGCCATGATTCGCCATAGAGATTTCTCCCGCACGAACAATACCAACACCGCCGCCCACAAGAGCAGCATCGGATATAGTATGATGCGGAGCTCGGAAGGGACGTTGTGTGAGTAGCGCCTGCCCGTTGGGTAGCAGACCGGTCACCGAATGGATCTTTGTGGTCTCCAGCGATTCGTCCAGAGTGAGCGGCGGCAGAATGGTGGGAATGCGTTTAGCAAGCATGGTTTTACCGGAGCCCGGTGGCCCCACCATAATCAAGTTGTGTCCTCCGGCGGCAGCGATCTCCAATGCCCGCTTTACACTCTCTTGCCCTTTCACATCCGCGATGTCGGGCTTGCCGGCATCATCGTCCACTTTAAATACATCGCTAATATTGATACGCAATGGGTCTATGCTGCTTTCGCCATTCAGGTATCGCACCGCCTGTTGCAAAGTGCTAAGAGGAATCACTTCAATGCCCGGTACCAAAGCTGCTTCCGCTGCGTTATCGGCAGGCAGCAGAAGGCGCGCAAATCCTTGCTTTGCGGCTTCTACTGCTATAGACAGGACGCCATGCACAGGCCGCAAAGCACCATCCAGCGCCAGCTCGCCAATGAAGAGTATGTGGCGGGTGCTCTCTTCGCCGATGATGTCACAGGCTACAAGTATTCCCAGTGCTATGGGTAAATCGAAGGCACTGCCTTCTTTGCGAACATCGGCCGGTGCCAAATTGATCGTCACTTTCTTTTGGGGAAAAGGGAACTCCGAGTTTTTCACGGCAGCCATGACGCGCTCGCGCGACTCTCGCACGGCCGAGTCCGGCAGCCCCACCGTTACAAAGTTTGGCAGGTGATTTTCCAAATGGGTTTCAACATCCACGATAAAGGCATCGATACCACACACGGCGGCCGAGCTAAGGCGTGAGTACATAGCAGATAGTCCTGAGGTAATGAAAGAGGGGAGCGGGTGCGGCAGGCGAAGGGCCGAAGATAGAGTATGCGGGAAGTGTAAGGAAGAGGAATAGTTTTTTTATTTACCGATGTGTATGTCCGGAGGAGGGTGTTCCGAACAGGACATAGGTAGAAAAAAAAGCCGATTGATCAGAGATCAATCGGCTTTGGTTCGGAAAAAACCTTGGCGCCAAGCGCCAAACGAAGTTTCGCTGCTATGAAATTACTTCACTACTACAACCGGTACGAAGCTGCTGGATGCGCCTGCGCGAACCACAACTTTGTATGCACCTGCTGCAAGAGCTGATGTGTTGAACGGGGTTACATGTGAGCCCGGTGCAACAACACCTTGAGCAAGTGTAGCTACCGTGGTGCCAAGTGCGTCAACAACCGATACGGTTACGTTCTGCGCGGTTGTGCCGGCAACTGTGTACGTAATACGTGAAACGCTTGTTGCGGGGTTCGGAGCTGCCGATACGCTCAGCATGCCGTCGCCGCTTGTGCCCTGATCTACCGATGTGGAAGCTGTTGCTACTGCATTGATGCCAAGATAATTCTCGCCATCTACCGAAGCAGACTTAGCGTTGGACTTGATTGTGCATGTTGTGAAGATGTCTTCAGCCTTTGTGGGCTTGAACTTGATGGTAACAACACGCTTGTCGCCGGGTGCAATAACCAACGGCAATGCGCTCGGAAGTGTAAGTTCAAACGAACCGGTGTATGCAGCATCTATATCAATTGCGGAAATCTTGAGATCACCGGAGCCGGAGTTCTTCAACTCAGCTGTAAGAGTTTTCTCTTTGCCTACTTCAACACTACCAAAGTCTACCGTTTCGCCACTGTTTCCGGTGATCTTGATATCGGGTGTCTTTACAACGGTGATTTCTGCTGTTACCCAGTCCATGATCTTGCCGTAAAGAACGGAACGCGCTGCGGTGCTGGCAATTGCTTCGATGGGGAATCCGAGGATTACCGCACGTGAGCTTTCGGATTGCAAACGCACAGCTGCGTTGGTTGATGTGTTGTTATCGTAGTACAAGAACGGTGTGATGCTGTTGATCGAAGGATCGATGCCGATGTCTTCAGAGAAGTAGTTGTATGCTGCTGTAGACGAGTTCAGGTTCAGCAATACACCGTTACCGATAGCATCGTTAGCAACGCCACGGATGCTGAATGCAATGGGCGCGCCTGTTGATGTGTTGATACGAGCGGTAGGATCTGCGTTCAGGTTCGACAATCCGATGCTACGGAAGAATGAGTTCCAGCCCTGAGGAGCGGAAGAAACCATCATTGCGTTGTACAATGCTGCGTCTCCGTAGAATACCAAACGCTTGCCGCTGTTGAACATGTCTGCAACGATACCGGCAAACTGATCGTTAACGAAAGCACCGCGGTTAGCAAAGTCTACAGGACAAACAACTGCCGTGAAGGGTACTTGACCAAGTTGATCGAATACCGATTGCATTGCCGGAACATATGCTACTTCGTTCTTGTAGTTAGCAAGACCGTTAAGAATTGTATAAGCATCAGCAAGACCCTTAGAGGAGTATCCTGCAAGTACGCAATACTTGGTGTTTTCAGCAACGTAACCGAAGTCGTAGTTAGACTCGATATTCAAGCCCGCACCTGCAGGTGTTGCCTTGATGGTTGTGAAGAACGATCCGCCGGTACCCGTGGTGTTGAACATCACGTCTACCGTTGCTGTGCCCTTGCCGGGAACGTTTACGCTGTTGGAGGACAATGTGGGTGTGGTCCAGCCGCTGGGAACTGTAGGTGTTGCTGCGAAGTCAACATTCACGGTCATGCTGCTGTTACCATCGTTCTTCAAAGTGATGGTCTTCTTTACTGCCTTGTTGCGTGCGGTCATCATGAATTGATTTTCCGCAGAAGAAATTGCAACCTTCTTCGAAATGCTCTCGAAGCTTGTACCTGCCTGAAGAACTTCCTTTGTGGTCATGTTCTGGATGAAGGCAATCACATAGGGTGATGTCCAGAGGCTTGTGTTTGTGCCGATGGAGTAGGAGTATGAAAATGTTTTCTCTGTACCTGCAGGAACGCTGATAGACTGACCGGTGATGGTCGGCATAGCCTTCATGATACAGTAGTCAAACGTTGTGTATCGCTTGTATTGGTTGTTTACTACGTCGGGGTAATTGGTGAGATCGGAGTAGTAATTGATAACCTGTGTGTGAAGGTTAACGCCACTCAAATCTTGTGTGCCGTCGTTCTTTACCGTAACAGTCACCTTGATCGGTGTAGCAGAGCGATCTTCCGTAACGGTGATCAGAATAGGCGACTGCTGTGCCAAGTACGGAGCTGCCGCAGCTTGGAACGAAGCAAGAGAGTTGCTAACCTTCTGGCCGTTCATGAAACAGGTAGGAATACCTGTAACGCCGTACCAGTCGTGGCGAGTTCTGTTCACAGTGTTATCCAACACGTTGTAGGGATCGCCCGGTGCAGGATAGTTCTGGTGATAGGTAACGGTGATAACATTATCCGTTTTTGCAAACGCTTCAACCGAGGGCTTTAGCGATGCACACGGCGGACATGTCATGGCCGTGAATTCCTCGAACAACACCTTACGCTGGTGTTGTGCAAACGAGGAAGTTCCTGCTACGATCATCAAGAGCGTAGCAACAAAGAGAGTACGAAGTAACTTCATACGTGAACTCCTAAAAAATGAGTGATAAAGACTGAATCTGCTGTAGATTTTTTATGCAAGATTCTACAGTTGCCGGGGGCAACCGCCAACAGCCATCTCAATGCCTGTTTTCAGGCCTTTCAATGGCCTACAAAATGCTCGGTTCAAATGTAATAACAAAGCCTTTTTTTGGGCCTTTCCTGCACCGTTCTGCGCTCCGGCAAGTTTCTGCCAAAAAAGGCCCATTCTGAAAATCAATTCACCAAACAAGTCGCTTGAAAACCGCCAAACAAGCCGTAAAAACACGCTCTCGTTGAAAAGGGTTAAAGCACCCACGAATTCGGCCTTCCGGCCGGCGTTCCCACAGCCGTTTCGTAAATTTGCACAAAACAAGCCCGCAGAACTTCGGCAACCACTCATCGCGTAGGATCACCATGTCATCGTACCCCTTTCACGACATCGAAAAAAAATGGCAAACGTACTGGGACGAACACAGCACCTTTGCTACTCCGCGGGACCAATCCAAGCCCAAGTACTACGTGTTGGATATGTTCCCCTATCCCAGTGGCGATGGCTTGCACGTAGGGCACCCGGAGGGTTACACAGCCACCGATATTATTGCCCGATACAAACGAATGAAGGGCTTCAATGTGCTGCACCCCATGGGCTGGGACGCTTTTGGCCTGCCAACCGAGCGATATTCAATGAACACGGGAATTCACCCGATTACTGCAACGGCGAAGAATGTTCAGAACTTTACCCGCCAGCTGAAAATGCTTGGCTTTAGCTACGATTGGTCCAGGCAGGTAAACACCACATACCCGGAGTACTATAAGTGGACGCAGTGGATGTTTACCAAGCTGTATGATTCGTGGTTCGACGATGCCGAGCAACGTGCCCGCTCCATAACCGAGTTACCCATTCCCGAGAATTGCACCGATGTAGAAGCATACAAAGACGAGCATCGCTTGGCCTACATAGCAATGATCCCGGTGAATTGGTGCGAAGCGCTTGGTACCGTGCTGGCAAACGAAGAAGTAGATGAGTGGAAAGAAAAAGGATACTCGGTAGAACGGCGCCCTATGCGCCAATGGATGCTGCGTATCACAAAATATGCTCAGCGATTGCTCGACGATTTGGAGCTGGTAGACTGGGTGCCCAGCACCAAAGAAATGCAGCGCCATTGGATTGGCAAGAGCGAGGGTGCAATGGTTTCCTTTCCCGTTTTGGGAACCGAGGATACCGTTACGGTGTTCACCACGCGCCCCGATACATTGTTCGGCGCCACGTATTTGGTGCTCTCGCCCGAACATCCCTTTGTGGATCACATCACCACCGAAGAGTGTCGTTCGGCTGTGGCAGAATATCGCCGCATAGCCGCCGAGAAAAGTGATCTGGAGCGCACTGAACTCAACAAAGAAAAGACCGGCGTGTTTACCGGCGGATTTGCCTTGAATCCCGCTACCGGACAGTCTATACCGGTGTGGATTGCAGACTATGTGTTGGCTCACTACGGTACCGGTGCCATCATGGCCGTGCCCGGTCACGATGAGCGCGATCACGCTTTTGCAACTGCATATCAATTGCCTGTTGTGCAAGTGGTGAAGCCTGCAGACGGCACCGACACTGATGTTGAGGCTGCTGCCTACACCGCAGAGGGCATTGGCATGAATTCGCGGAACGCACATGTTTCGCTGAACGACGAGCCAACGGCGGTGGCAAAGAAACTTGCTATCGAGTGGCTGGAGGAATCCGGAATAGGAAAGCGCAGTATCAATTTCAAGCTTCGCGATTGGTTGTTCTCGCGTCAGCGCTACTGGGGCGAGCCGGTACCGATTATGTTTTTCGAAGACGGAACCAAGCGAGCTTTATCCGAGGACGAACTTCCGCTGGTGCTTCCCGATGTAGAAGATTTTAAGCCATCCGGAACGGGAGAAAGTGCGCTGGCAACGGTGCCGTCGTGGGTGAATTTTATCGACGCAAAGACCGGCAAGAAAGCTCGCTACGAAACAAATACCATGCCTCAATGGGCTGGTTCTTGCTGGTATTACTTGCGATTTATCGATCCTCACAACGACGATCTGTTCTGCGATAGCGCCAAGGAACGATACTGGATGCAGCCTAACGGTGTGGACTTGTACGTGGGCGGTACGGAGCATGCCGTGCTACACTTGTTGTATGCAAGATTTTGGCACAAGGTGCTGTACGATTATGGCTACGTGAGCACCACCGAACCCTTTGCGAAACTGTTTCACCAGGGATTGATCCTGGGTGAAGACGGCCGTAAGATGTCCAAGTCGCTAGGTAATGTGATCAACCCCGACGATGTAGTGCAGGACTACGGTGCTGATGCATTGCGCCTGTTTGAAATGTTCTTGGGGCCTCTCGAGGATTCCAAGCCCTGGTCCACAAAGGGCATCGAAGGTGTGCATCGTTTTCTGAATCGCGCATGGCGATTGATGATGACGGAAGACCGTACGCTGTCTGCAGATGTGGCAGACGTTCCTATGAGCGAGAGCCAGCGCCGAGTGCTGCACCAAACAATCAAAAAGGTTGGCGAAGACATCACCAATCTTTCGTTCAACACTGCGATTGCGCAGATGATGTCGTTTGTTAATGAGTTTACTCCCGCAGCGCAGAAGCCGCGCGAAGCGATGGAGAAGTTCGCCTTGTGCCTTGCGCCGTTTGCGCCACACCTTGCAGAGGAACTGTGGAGTGCGTTAGGGCACGCGGAATCCATAACCTACGCTCCGTTTCCGGAGTACGATGAATCGGCACTCGTGCTTTCTCACGTAGAGATTATCGTTCAGATAAATTCGAAGATTCGTGCCAAGATGAACGTGCCGGCTTCGGCAGACGCTGCCGCCATGGAAGTGGCCGCACGTAATCATGAACAGATAGCGCAAGAGCTTCAAGCAAAGACCATCAAGAAGGTGATAGCGGTGCAGGGCAAACTCGTGAACTTTATTTGCGGGTAGAGCCTAGCATTTGCACTCATGATTGCGCAGCGCTGTTTGCGGCGCTGTGAACATCACAACTTGTTGCTTTAGGACATGACCCCCAGCAGCGATTGCTGCAGAATCATGAGTGGGTCGTCCGAGCCTGATTTTAAGCGGCGGTCGGCATCGCGCAAGGCGAAGAATGCATTATCTAATTGCGTGGCTGTGTATCGCTGAAGCACGCTCATGTACTCAGGGATGAAGTACGAGTTTATTCCCGTGGCTTTGGCTGCGTCGAAGGGAGACATTCGTGCCCCCGATGCATCCAGTAGTTTCCATAGCTGCAAAAAGTATCGCGTGAGCATGCTGATGATAAGCATCTCCTGCCGGTCTGCTCGCATCATGCGATCCAGTATCACCATGGCCTTGGAAGTAGCTTTTTCGCCAACGGCCTTTTGCAACTCAAACACGTTGTACTCTCTGGATTCTCCCACCACAGTAAGTGCATCATCCAGTGTGAGCTCCGCTTTGTCTCCTACGAACAGCATGAGCTTGTCCAATTCCTGAGAGATTTCCCGTAGCGATGGTCCGCATCGAGCCACAATAAACTCTGCCGCCTCGGGGCTAATGGCTTTGCCCCTAGACTGCGCTCTCTTGCTAATCCACGAGCCGATGGCGCTTTCGGGAAGGCGCGGAAACTCTAACCAATGTGCATGTTCGATAAGCTGCTTGTACGGGAACGCAAGTTTCCTGAGCTTGGCTTGGGCTTTGTCCGCTTGCTTACCGGAGTTCGATAATGCCGACATTCCTTTGAGGTTTTCAATAGCCGTGCAGCCGGGCGTAAGGGTTATCACGATGGTGCTGTGAGGCGCAGGCGCAGCCAGGTATGCCCCCAACGGCGACTTCTCCGCCTGCTTGGCTCTCTTCCCGCTCACAGACTTCTCGAAGTGCTTTACGGCCACCAGACGTCTATCGCCCATCATGGGAAAAGCAGAGGCCATACCCACGATTTGCTCGGCCGAAATCTCCTCGCCATCCACCATGTCGATATCAAACTCGGATACACTTTTCTTGGCAAGGGCCTGAAGAATGGTGCCATGCGCTTCTTCCAGCAGAAAGTCTTCCTCGCCGAAAAGGAATACGATGCCGGGGGGTGGATCAAGGCGCAGTATAGAGCTAATGGACGTTGCCTGCATGAAGGTACAATTGCCGTGAAGGGCGTATGCGGGAGCGTTAAAGAAACTTGGTGCTTCAATGTAACATTTTAAACTGTCATGCGTCTAAACCGAATCAAAATTGACTGTATTGCCGTTTTGCCTCACTCGGCTGAATTGCCCCCACAGTATTTTTGTTTAGGTATACATCACATTGATTTTCCTCACTTATTTCGGGATCGTTCATGCGCGTCTCACGCTCGTTTCTATTGATGTTTGTTGCGCTGTGCAGCGGTGCTTTTGCACAGAACTATAAACCTGTAACCTTCACGGAGTTCGACCTTCCAAACGGACTTCACGTAATTCTTCATCAGGACAACTCGGCACCTATTGTCTCCACTGTGCTTCAGTACCGTGTGGGCAGCCGATACGAAGACCCTGCTCGCACCGGCTTCGCACACTTTTTTGAGCACTTGATGTTCGAAGGCACAGACTCTATTCCTCGCGGACAGGTTGGGCAGATGATCTCCGGTGTGGGCGGTGAGGTGAATGCATTTACCTCGTTCGATAAAACCGTGTACTACTTCAAAGTGCCGTCCAACGCAATGCAGCTTGCAATGTGGATCGATGCGCAGCGTATGCGTGATTTGAAAATCGATACCATCGGTGTAGAAACACAACGCGGCGTAGTAAAAGAAGAGCGCAAAGGACGTTATGACAACCAGCCCTACGGCACGTGGACCGAGCGCATGTTTTCCAAACTGTTCAAAGGTTCCATGTATTCATGGACACCCATCGGTTCTGCACAACACATCGACGTAGCTGCCATCAAGGAGTTCCGCGACTTCTACGACAAGTACTATGTGCCGAACAATGCGGTGCTGTGTATCAGCGGTGATTTCGATCCCAAAGAAGTGAAAGAATACTTGGACGTGTATTACGCCACCCGTTCGCGCGGTACTGATGTTCAGCGCGAAGTGCTGAAGCTGGAACCGATGAACGGCGAAGTGCGTGAGGTAGTGAACGACAACAAAGCGCAGCTTCCTGCAGTGTTTGTAGGATACCGCGGTGTGGCTGAGGGCGATGCCGACAGCTATGCGATGTCCATGCTTACAGACATTCTGGCCAATGGCGAAAGCTCACGCATGTATCGCAGTCTGGTAGACGAGAAGCAATTGGCTGTTCAGGCAGCAGTGTTTCCCTATGCACTGGAGAAAACAGGTGCCGCTATTCTTGTGGGCATTGCTTCTCCCGGCAAGGATATCAACGCAGTTGAGCAAGAGATGTATGCTCAAATCGATAGCGTAATTGCGGGCGGCGTGACGGAATCCGAATTCAAGAAAGCAAAAAATATTGCCGAGGCAAAGTTCATTCAAGGCAAGCGCGGATCGCTCGAGAAAGGTATGGCACTTGCAGATGCGTATGCAATGTTTGGCAACACCAACTATGTGAACACCGAGATGGAGCGCTTCAACAACGTAAAGCGTGAAGATCTGCAGCGTGTTGCAAAAAAGTACTTCGGTACAAAGAACAGAGTGGTGATGCAGTTTATACCGTCGTCGGAAAAGAAGTAACCGAATACGCTTGAGCGTTGGCCGGCATTAGGGCCGCCAACATGTTTGTTTTTGCTATTGAATTTTGAACATTGAACATTAATCAATTAAAACTATGAAAACTCGATTGCTTGTATTCGGCTTGCTGGTTCTGCTCAGCGCCGGTGCATTTGCCCAAAAGAAGACCACAGACAAGAAAGCTAAACCGGTGCCGGCTGCTGCCGAAGCCACTCCCGCTCCGGCTGCAAAGGCAGCTCCGGATTTTCGTAAGAAGCCCGGTGTTGGTGAGATGCGCGAGATTGAGTTCCCGCGCTACAGCGAGGCCACCCTTTCCAACGGCCTTAAGGTATACGTAGTGGAAGACCACAAGCAACCCACCATTGCATATCGCATTCAAATTGGTGCCGGCGAGAGTCTGGACGGCGCAACGCCCGGATTGTCGTACATGATGACGAATCTTATCTACAAAGGCACACAAAAGCGTACGGCTGCAGAGTTGTCGAACTCGGTAGACAGTGTGGGCGCGAACCTGAGCACAAGCACTCAGGGCGAGCTCATGACCATGAGTCTCGATGGTTTGAAGAAGCACAATGCACTGTTGCTCAACATCTTCGCCGATGTGATTCAGAACCCCTTGTTCCCCAAAGAAGAGCTGGACAAACTGATACCGCAAGTAATTGCATCCATCAAACAAGAGCGCGCAAATCCCATGGCACTAGCCGGAGCGCTCTCTCGTATTGCCTTGTATGGAAAGGATCACCCCAATGCTCTTCGCAGAACGGAGCAATCAGTAAAGAACATCAGCATTGCCGACATTCGCGCTTTCCACGAGAAGTATGTTCGCCCCAACAATCGCGCATGCCTTACAGTGGTGGGCGATGTTTCGATGAACGAGATTCTTCCTCAGCTGGAGAAGGCCTTCGCAAACTGGAAATCAAGTCAGCTTACTATCACACAGATGCCCGGGCCCAAGCCTATGCCTCGTGGTGTGTACTTTATTCAGCGTCCGGGTTCTGTGCAGAGCTCGCTTGTGTCCTGCGCATTGGTGCCGGGCCGCAAAGACGAAATGTATGAGCCCTTCTCGTTGGCAACCAGCGTGCTGGGATCGGGTTTTGCCGGCCGCTTGTTCAAGACCTTGCGCGAGACCTACTCATTTACCTATACCCCGTATGCGGCTGTAACTCAAGGCAAGTATTTCAATCGCTTCTTTGCCGGTGCAGATGTTCGTAACGCTGTTACCGATTCTGCAATCATGGTGCTGAAGCGCGAGATCAACAAGATTGCTACCGAAGTTGTTCCCGACAACGAGTTCAATGCCCTGCGCACAAACGAATTGGGTAATTACCTTATGACCTTCGAGCGTAGCGACTTCGTTGCCGGCTTGCTGCAGAATGCAGAATACCTTGGTATGTCGCCGGAGTATTTGAAGGGCTATGCAAAGCGCCTTGCTGCTTACTCACCCTACGATGCCCAGCGCGCAGCTGAACAATACATGCGCGACGACAAGCAATATTTGATTGTGGTTGGTTCGCCGGACATCGCTCCCATTTTGGCAAAGTACGGCCGTGTGTTTACCTACGATCTGGACCTGAACCCTGTTGGCGACAATCTGGAAAGAGTAAATCTCACCGTGGATGAGCTGATGAAAGCGGTGCAAAAAGCGATGGGTGGCAAAGAGAAAATGGATGCCATCCAAACAATGCACGTTAGCGTGAAAACCAAGATCAGTGCCGGTGGCAGAGAATTCGATGGCTCGTCCGATCGTAAAATGAAAGCGCCCAACAAAAAGATTACCACGTTGACCACTCCGTTTGGTAGCCAGGAAATTGTGGTAAACGGCACAAAGGGTTGGGTTTCGATGATGGGCCAGCCTGCCGAAGAAATGGATGACAAAACCCGCGCTTCGGCTATCGCTGAAGCCGGAATGTTCTACTACACACAGCTTCCTGCGCTGGGGTATACCTGCGAGATCAAGGGTAAGCAGAACGGCATGATTCATCTGCACACCACCTCGCCCACCAAACAGACGGTAGATTTTTACTTCGATGCTGCAACATATTTGCTGCGCAAGGTTGAGCAAACGCAAGACTCGCCCCAAGGGCCGATGACTATCACCGAGAGCTACGATAACTTTATCGAAGTTGCCGGTGTGAAGTTGCCGTCGGTAGAGAAGCTTGATATGCAAGGCATGGGCTTTACAAGCACAGCCACCTACGAAGTAAACACGCCCATGGAAGACTCTCTGTTTGAACGTTCTAAGTAATACGGCATATGCTGATCTGCGCATGCAATCTGCGCAGTGAAACCATAGACCGTAGTTCTATAGGACATACTTCTCTAGGACATACTTCCGGCCATAGTTGCCGAAGAGTTTACAAAAAGAAAAGCGTTGCTCGTGAGATACGAGCAACGCTTTTTTGTTTCTGTTATTAGCCGCGTTACTAAGAGTAGTGGGTACCGTGACCTGCCCACTCGATAGTGTTTACTGCAATTCTCAGCGAGTAATGTGTACTCGCGAACTCCATTGACGATTGGCACTCTCTACCACAAGAAAATAAACACCGCTGCTTAGCGAGCGAATATCCATCGTGGCCTCCGAAGCTCCGGCTGCATCCGCAAGGGCAACGGTGTGGCCCAACACAGACACAACGCGAATAGAACCAAGTGCGACTCCCTCCTGGTGACGCACAAAAAGATATTGCGATGCAGGATCGGCTTCCACGCCAATGGGCGATCCACCTAAAGCTTGGGCATCAACACTGTTGGTAACTGTATTCAGGTAGAAGGTGCGCGGAGCCGACCACTCGCTGAAACCGTCGCCACACAAGGTGCGAACACGCCACGTGTACGATTTAAAACCCAACAGGGTGGCGTAGTGAACGGTGTCGTTGGTTACGGTATCGCGGCGCGAATAGGCATCGGCTTCGATAAGCACTTCGCTCTGATTGCCACCGGATGATGCATTCCACACAAACTTCACAGGGTTGTCGGTAATGGTGTCTGCTGTTGGCGAAACCGTTGTGGGAATACCGGGACGGCGAAGTGTAAAGTGCCAAATAGCAGTGGTGTCGAACTGTGTGCGAATGCGCCAGTACAAGGTGGTATCAGCTTGCGGAACAGGGCACTCGAACTTCGTATTCAGCACCACAACCTCCGAGACAATAGGGTTTTCGAAGGTAGAGTCTGCAGATAGCTCCACGAAGTAACTGTTGTCGAACGACGTACCCTGGCTCCACCGAAGCACTACCGTTTTCGGTATACATCCAAAGGTAGTATCATTCTGCGGGCTAAGATTTCGCGGAATGGAGTCCACGAGAATGCCGCTCATTGAGCTCATCGCCGGCCGGGCCATGCCCGAGTTCCAACACAGAATACCCGTCACTATTGCCATAACAAACAATTTCATACGCGTACCTTTTCAACCATAGTCTGTAATAATTAGCGTCAAAATAGTTACATCGCTTCTACATCTGCTACAACACGCCGCAAAAAGTCTTGTTTCATTTGCCGAGTGAACTTGTGGCGCTCCTTTTCGGTGCACCTACAGCACGTAGCCGAACAGCGCATCAATAATCAAGATTGATGCAGCACTGATGGTGAATGCACGAACTGTACTGTGCCCCACACCTTCCGCGCCGCCGGTAGCCTGCATACCCACGTGGCATCCAATCAGCGATGTGACTCCACCAAAGACAAATGACTTGCTCAAACTGGTAATCACTTCGCTCACGCGGAAATAGTTCTGAATGGAATTGAAAAATACTGCTGAGGAAAAGTCAAACTTGAGACTTGTGAGCATGTATGCACCAACAAGAGCAACGCTATTAGAGAATACGGCAAGAATGGGCATCATGGTAACCGCGGCAATCACTCTGGGCATGGCCAAGTATCGGGTTTTGTCTATGGCCATCATTTCCAGTGCATCTATCTGTTCCGACACAGCCATGGTGCCTATCTGAGCAGCAATGGCGCCGCCCACGCGCCCGGCAATAACAAGTGCAGTAAGCACAGGCGTAAGCTCCGTAAACACCACAGTAGCGATAGAGCCGCCGATAAAAGGGCGGGCAATTCCAATCAGGTTAAACTTTGCAAAGAGATTCGTGGCTTGCAGCGCTGCAATAGCACCGGTGAACGAACCAATCAAAATCACCAGTGGTAACGAGTCCGAGCCCACCAAGCCCATCTGCTCGATCACTAGTTTGCGATCGCGAAAAGACTGCGGTATGTATCGAATGATGCGCACAAGAAGCAGCGTGAGCGAGCCGAATTCTCCGGAGAAATTGCGGGCCATTCTTCCGATGCGGGCAAGTAGTGAGTTCATGGTGGTGCAGAAGTGATTGCACGAAAATACTCAGTAGGCACACAACCTGATGGCGGGTGTATTCCCGGGGTGTGCGGCTTCGCGCGTATATTCGGGCACCGGTACCGCCATATAGCAACTACGCGTGAACTCAACGGATTTCATACAGCATCTTCAAGAACGCGCACGCGCGCGGAATGCACGGGTAGCATTCCCCGATGCCACAGACCCTCGCACGCTGCAAGCCTCATCAATACTGGTCTCGGAGCGTATTGCTACACCCGTACTTGTGGGTAACGAGCAAGCTATTCGCGATGTAGCCATGGCGCACTCGATTTCCTTGCAAGGAACTGAGTTTATCGATCCGCAGGAGTTGCGGGAACATGAAGATGTTCTTCATGCGCTCATGAACGTGCGCCCGGGGAAGATTCTCACCATGGATGATGCCCGCACGCGATGCGCAGTGCCAACGATTGCAGCAGGCATGGCGTTGCATCTGGGTATGGTGGATGCTGTTGTGGCCGGATCAATGACGTCCACTGCCGATGTGATTCGCGCAGCGCTAACCACCATTCCACTGGCACCGGGAGTGAGCACACTAAGCAGTTACTTCTTTATGGTTCTGAATAGTCAGGTGATGATCTACACAGATTGCGCCGTTGTTCCCGAGCCGGATGCGTTGCAGTTGTGCCATATCGCGGGCTCTGCCGCACAGAACATGCTGCGGGTTGCAGAGTTGCAGCCGCGTGTAGCTTTTTTGTCGTTCTCCACCAAGGGTAGCGCCGAGAGCGCATCAGTGCTGCGTGTGCGGCAAGCGGCGGATTTATTCCGGCAGCAATTTCCGCACATACCGGCAGACGGTGAGCTGCAAGCGGATGCTGCATTAGTGGCATCGGTTGCGGAACGAAAGTCGCCCGCATCGCCCCTGCACGGTGATGCAAATGTGTTGGTATTTCCTAATCTGGATGCAGGTAATATTGGCTATAAACTAACCGAGCGCCTGGCTGGTGCCATGGCGCTCGGTCCTATAGTTCAAGGATTGTCCAAACCTTATTGCGATCTGTCTCGCGGATGTTCCGCAGACGACATTGTACATGTAGCCTGCGTGGCGGTGTTGATGTCCTAACCTACCGCGTAAGGTACAACGGCGCACTAAGTACGTTATTTCCTACACGAACCACAACGAAGTATGCTCCGGAGGGTAAGTCCGAGAGATTCTCTGTTACATCGATCTCGCCACCGGCCCGCACGTCACGCTCGAATACCGAGCGCACTTCCTGGCCAAGAATGTTGTGAATTGCGCAGCGCGCTGTGCCGCCGCGAAGCTGATGGTTTGTAAACACGATTCGTGTTTCGGATGCAGATGTGCCCTGCATTACGCGCACATTTGCTGCAAACTCAGCATCGTCATCCACCGAGGCAACTACCTGACCGCCGTACATAGGAATGCTGGTGATGGGGATGAACGGATCGTTGCTCTCTATGCTCAGTGAAGCGCTCTTCCGTGAGGTTACAGTGGGCTTGTACTGCACCGTTACAAGCATATTCTCTCCTTGCTTCAAGCTAACCTTTCCGCCGGCAGGCACAGGGGGATCCGTGCTCACCAAGGTAAAGCCCTTTGCCAGTGCAATCACCGAAACCTTCGACACAGAAAGGCCTGCCGAATTCAATGGTGTAACAGAAACGGTTTTACGAACGGAGTCGCCCACGGCTACTTCACCGAAGTCGATGACGGAAACATCGTTGACCACCTTGATCTGCGGAAGTATACCAACCACAAATTGTTGCTGAACGCCGTTGCCGCAGTCTCCGGGGAAACGCTTAACGGTAGTGCCGTGACTACTCATGCTTAGCGCTGCCGGCCCAAGCTGGCTTGCTGTGGCCCACCACTCCAAACCTACGCCCGATGGATTAACAAAGCGGAAGGTATAGCAGCCCGGTTTCAAATCCAGTGAATCAACATAGGTTGTTTGGTCTTCCAGAGTGCTGTTTTGGCGATCGGCAATCATGTTGTCGTCCGCATCGCGAATCTCCCAGAAATAGCCCTGGCCCTGAGATTGACGATTCGTTTTGAAGTTGATCTGAATCTTCGAATCGTAGGTGGGCGGCACTGAATAGGTTGAACTCAAAGAGTTGTAATTCAGGTCTTCGTCCGCAGCGCCATTGGTTTTCACCACTTTGCATTCGAATGTGCGCGTGGTTGCTTTGAAGGATGCAGTCCAATCCGGAGCCGGAAGATTCACCGTGGTGTATTCCATAATGCCCAGATCGCCTTCCCATGTGTAGGTCTTGGGTGTTTCGCCTTTCACGCCGTATTCGAAGGTCACGGATTTAGCGCGTTCCTTACCATTGTTTCTGATGCGAACAATAGGATTGCCGCAAATGGGATTCAAGCGATTGTATTTGGTTTTGGGAGCATCGCTGTTTGGAGCAAGAATCTCTTCCAGGGACACATCATTGGTAAATGCCGGCTCTGTGGCATACATCACCTGTGTGCTGATGCTGTAGATCCCGTTGCAACTTGAGTCCACATCGAACCTTTCCATTTTATAGTCCAAGCGCGTGCTGTCGCCTTTGGTAACATTCTTCGTGATATCCCAATCCCAGGTAGTTACTACATCTCCGGGGCACCAGCCTGCGCGGGCATAGGCCCATGTTCCATCCTGAGGATACAAAGGATTATCACCGCAGTCACCGCGCCATAGTCGCTGCGTGAACAGGTCTTCGCCATTCACGGCAATCTTGTGTGTCTTGTCGATAAACTCCGCAACTACCTGCGGGCCGTAGCCGCCGTGACCGGTATTGGTAACGCGAAGCTTCACAAACTTGGCATCGTCGCGACCGCGGAATTTCTTGTTTGTAAGGTAAGGATAGATGGGGTTCTTCAAGTTTCCGTAGGTGAAGGAACGCTGCCACAGATTATCAATAGCGTACACGTAATAGGGTGGTGTACCCTCGATTGCCTCTACCCATACATTGAAGACGGCGCTGGCTGTGTAGCCATCGTAGCGCACGGCAAACTGGGTGCTGTCCTTGAGCAGAAACGCGTAGTCGGTGATGTCCCACTGCCATGTGTAGTTCGTGGTTCCGGGCTGGCCTCCCCAATACGGGGTGATAAAGCGAGCAATCTCCAGAGGCTCACGAATATCCTTACCGGTAGAGTCCTTGCGGCCGGTGGGCACATTGATATAGTAGGTGTTGGTGTAATCCCATTCGCCAAGACCTTTGGCACAAGGGCATTCCAACTTTAGCTTCAACAACACCCTGGACCAGCTCTTTCCCGGCGGTACATAAACAGTGGACGTAAGTGTGGTCGGTGTGCCGGGGAATCTGTCCTTCACTATTAAATCCATCCGCGTGGTATCGCCTTTGGCGGCGTACACGGAGGTGGCGAAACAGCCGGAAACCAACACAATCAAGACACTGCGTAGCAATGTGTGCATCGACATATATTCTCCAAAAATGAATGCGTTTTTGTGGGGCCGAAAACTACAACAAAAACCCGTAAATGCACAGCGCAGGAGGAACAAACGCTAGCGAAAGCGGCGTGATGATAGGGTGTGAGCAGCAGGGAACGGACTGCCGTGGCAATAGGGATGCGTGCGTCGTGGCAAACGAAAGCGAACGTTGAAATACTGCTATTTCACTTGCTCAATGCGCCGTATCTCCGGCACACGGCGAATCAGAATGCGCTCTATGCCGGCCCGCAAGGTCATCACCGACATCGGGCAGCTCACACAAGCGCCAAGAAATCGAATCTCTGCGGTGCGTGTATCTTCTTCGAATCGCACGAACTCTACATCGCCGCCGTCGACCTGCAGATATGGGCGGCACTCATCCAGTGCCGCGTGTATGCGCTCGATGATTGGCTGCATGGAAACTAGAGACTAATGGTAAGCTTCGGCGCATCACTGCGGCGAGCGTTGATAATACGGGTTTGACGAACTACTGCTGCGGCCATGTCGCTTATGGTAGCGGCAATAGAGTAATCGGTGTCGGGGTTCATCACAGCAGGGAGTCCGTCGTCGGCTCCTTCTCGCAATGCCAGATTGATAGGAATGTTACCAAGCAGCGGCACTCCTGCTTCGTGAGCAACTTGACGGCCGCCGCCCTCGCCAAAAATGTAGTACTTCTTCTCCGGTGCGTCGGGCGGTATAAAGTAGCTCATGTTTTCTACCACGCCCAACACGTCCACCTGAACCTTGTTGAACATGGCAATACTGCGCCGCACGTCGGCTAATGCAATTTCCTGCGGAGTGGTTATAATCACAGCACCGGTGAGCGGAATCTGCTGCGTTAGCGTGAGCTGAATATCTCCGGTGCCGGGAGGCAAATCGAAAATGAGAAAGTCCAGATCGCCCCAATTGATCTGCTCAACAAGGGTCTTGAAATATCCCGCCAGCATAGGGCCGCGCAGAATAGCCGCTTGATCTCGCTGCATCACAAAACCAATAGATGCAATCTCGATTCCGTATTGAACATTAGGGTAGCCCACAATGCGTCCGTCTTCCATCTTCTCTGCATTCATTGTGGCGTTGTGCAGTCCGAACATTGTGGGCGCACTGGGTCCGTAGATGTCTGCATCCAGCAATCCCACGCGTGCACCGCGCAATGAAAGCGCGCACGCAAGGTTTGCGGCCATAGTGGATTTACCCACGCCGCCTTTGCCGGAGGCAACGGCAATAAGGTTCTTCACTTGCGGCAATACATGCGCATTACCGATACGCGGTGTTTCCTTCTCGATAGCATGAACAATGCAATTCAGCGAAGCGTTCACATCGCGCACCGCAGCTTTTACCGCCTCGTCGATGCTTTGTGCAATCCAGTGCACGGGTTGCACCAGCTCCAGATACACGTTGACGTCGTTGTTCTCCACGATGATATCGCGAATGGCGTTGAGGTCGCCCAGAGTGCGCTCCAAATCAGGGTCGCGAACTGCGGCAATGGCGCTACGAAGGGTGTCGGTAAGAGACATAGTTGTTGTGCGTTGAAGTTGTTATAGGTCTGCTGTGTGATGCCTGCGCACGGCGCAAGTGCATATGAAGTGCCGTAGACGAACGAGCAGCCGCAAAATTACCTTCGATTTTCCGGTCGCACGAATGGGCGTAGAAAATCAGCATAAAAAAAGCGCATCATTCAGTGAATGATGCGCTTATAAGTGACTGATCAACTACCGGTGAACGTACAACGCTTGCGTGCGCCGTGCTCTGATTAGTGAGCAACGATAAACGATTGAGCTGTTGTGCGGCCGTTCATCGACATTGTAAGGATATAGCTTCCGGAAGCAAGCGCTGCGGTGTTGAACACCGTGCCGTGCAAGCCGCTGTCTACGGTAGCATCAACTACGGTAGCAATGGATTGGCCAAGCATGTTGGAAACCGTAATGCGAACATGTCCTGCTTGCTCGGTAGAATAGGTAACATCAAGTTCGTCGAACGCAGGGCTGGGTGCCGGTGAATTCAAAGCGAAGTTGAGTGTCTCCATGTTGTCGTTTTCAACAGAAGTAACGCCGGAGAACAGACTGTAGTTCACTGTGCTCCACAGGTTGTAAACGCGCGAAACATATTCGTCGGGGAGTGTCTTCACCAGCTTACCGGTGTTCGATGTTGTAGGCCATGTGGCTTTGGCAACCGGGCGGAACGAGATCATAGGGATCTTGTCGATAGCGGGAACCAGGCGCGGCATGTGCGTACCCTTGTCCACTGCTTTATCGTTTGTCAGGTTCGAGGGCTTAGACCAATCTCCACCGCCAATTGCGCGCGATGACAGAAACACATCCGTTGCAAAGGTGGTATCTAATGTGCCTTCGCTGATAGCGCCTGTTTGTTGATCCTGGATCAGGATTGTTTGAGCAGGAGAAATAACGATAGGGCCCAAGTCGGTGTTGTAGTCTACCCACTTCAATACCACGGACGAGCCGTCGGCAGTGCGAGCAGCTTCCAGCTCATTACCCATGGGGTTCATGATGCGGAATGCCTTCATGCGTGTATAGTTGGTGGATTGATTCACCGAGTCGTTGCTGATATACAAACTGGGAACATCCGCAAAGCCGGAAATTCCGCGTGTGGTCCAATTGCCGGCATTGTATTCGAACTCAACGATGTCCAGTGCTTGGATCTGATCTGCAGCATCAAAGAGTGCTACACGTGCGAAGTACGAGAAACGATCATTGCCCGTAACGATAAAGGCATCTTGTTGATAGGGTTGAACGAATACAGCTTGTGCCTGACCGCGCGAGGTAGCGTAGTTGTCCAACGTGGACTTGGGCATGCGGGTAAAGTCCGACCATGTCTTTCCAAGGTTTGTGGACTTGGAGAACGAGATCAAGCGATTGTTTTGATCGTCTGCGAAGATTGCGTTGCAAGCTGCATACACAGCACCGTCGGGACCGATGTCTGAATACATCGGACCGTTATATGAAGATGTAGTATTGGGAGCAGCTCTAAACTGGCTGTTTGCCCAAGCAGTGGGAATGGATGATTGGGGCTCTTGCGATGTTGCTTCGTACACGAATGTTCCATACTGACCATACTGAACCGCTTCGTTGGGTGTACCCAATACACCGCTCATCACACAACCTTCTACATCCGAACTGCTAGCAGAAACAAGTCCGCCGGCACCGAAGCGATACCCTGCAGCGTTGTTGTCCTGGGGACCTTCCAAAGGAAAGGGATCTGCAACTGCCGTTGATGTTTTCAAGAACATCGTGGGTGCGGTGTACATGTAGCTTGATGATTTGGGATACTGACGTGCAATCATCAAGTAGTGAAGGCCATCAGCATTCTTGGTTTTCTCCGGATTCATAACCGCGAGCTGGGGCATACCAAGATAATCCGTACCAAAGCTGGTCATCAATTTGAAGGTAGAGTTGAAGCTCTTAAGACCGGTAGCCGTTTGGTAAATCTTACAGTTCACACCGATCTCGTTGTTCGCCGTGCTGGTCTGCTCATTGAAAATCAGGAACACGCTGTTCACATTCGGCTCGTATACGATGGGAATGTTGCCCGCGATGAAATACCCGAACACGGGATTGAAGTAGCTCAAATTCAGCACCGGTGCAAAAGCTTGGGCCGAATTACCTTTTTCGGTTTCCGGAAGAGCAAGTTGCTCTGTGGGCCGGAACAAATTGAGTGCGCGATCTTCGAACTTCGGCTGATTATTAAGGCCGTAGCGAAGCACGTTTTCGAACTTCTGCGCCGTGCCGGCTACAGAAAGAATCGAAAACACGACAAGGAGTAGTGATTTTTTCATACAACACCTAGAGTGAATAATGGATTGATTGATAAGTTTATGATTGACGTGGATTCCGTGAACAAAAAACCGAAAGTCGTCTTTTTGATTCGCATCGCTGCGTGTTGAGGAACTCTTGTGCTCTGCACGGTCAACGAAACTTCACTTTTGTTCACATGGATGGGCAAAATAACACGACGCCGCACGTAATAGAAGGTTTTTGTGTGCCCTTTTGGGCAGGCCGTGTCACGGTGCTGTCCGACGTACATGACCTGCGGCCTGAATTCCGCTCCGCCTAGCGCATGATTTGCAGCATCACAGCGCTTTGCCCGCCCGAAGTTGCCACACGTAGCGCGTATATGCCCTCCGGAACGGCGGAAACATCCATAAGCCACTCTTGTTCAGCAGTGGTGCCCGAAACACCAATATCCGTTCGAACAAGGAGCGGGATTTCTATGCTATTTCCAAGAATATCAACCAAGGTAACAGACTCGGGGTGCTCGCCGCGGGTATAGCGCATGCGAAGCATCACCGTGGCCGATGCCGGTTGGGGATATGCGGGATACACATACAGTCCGTTGGTATTGATGGCCGCAGTGAATCCGCCCAGCGGTACGGTGCATCGCGTGGATGCAGTGTAATGGTCCGGAATGCCGGTGGATTCCACGATGAGCACACGGTTACAATAGTCGCCTATAACCAGTGTGTCTTGTTGCGTGAACATTTGCGAGGGCTGGTAGCAAATACCCAGCGTGCGAGTTTCTTGCGGCTGAAGCACCAGCGACAATTGCGATTGCGGTACAGAGAACTCGATGTTCCTAAGCAGGCGGGCCACAGAAATAGTCAGTACTTCAGCGCTGTTGTTTCGTATTCGAAGGGAGTCGCAACGCAATTGATGCGGACGCGTGGAATCGATAACAAGCTTTGTGCCCGGAAGCCCGGTAATCTCGATGGGGTTTGTGTCAACGGATATTCGGATAGAGTCGGAATCCCACTCGCAGCCGTATTGATCGGTAACACGCACGCTGTAGGTACCATCGGATCGAACAACTATTCGTGATGATGTAGCGCTCGTAGACCATCGATATGCCGCGAATCCCTCTTGAGCCTGTAGCACAAGCGAGTCGCCTTCACAAAAACGGAATACACCGCTGCGGCTCAATCGCGGCGAGATCTTCGTGCCACCCGTAATCACCACAGAGTCAGTACCGGTGCATCCATTTGTATCCGCGACTGTTACCGTGTAAAGGCCCGCAGATCGAACCGTAATGGATGTTGAGCTATCGCCGGTGGACCAGCGCACAGACACAAACGAACCTTGAATTTGCAGTTGCAGACTATCCTGATAGCAAAGATGATTGTTTGCTCGTGATGACAGCAAGCCCGGCTTGGGGGCAGGGAGCGCTGTTACACGCACGCTATTGCTAATCAAGGGGCAGTCCGTGCCTTTGCGAACCGACACACTATAGAGCCCGCTGCTTGTGGCGTTGATCTCTTGTGTGGTAGCGCCATTGGACCACCTATACTCCGTAAAGCCGGGAGCGGCCGCAAGCCGAACAGACCCGCCTTCGCAGAACGTTGTATTGCCTGTTACCGTGATGGAGGGAGCGCTTTGAGGGCGTACCGTGCGGTATATGCCATCGCCAACCACAAAACCGGTGGTGTCGTTGATAAAGAAAATGTCGTCGAAGTCGGCCCCCGGCGCAAGGCCGCAGCGGAAGGGCGTCCATGTTTTGCCGTAGTCCGATGTACGATACACCGATTGGTCGAAGCCTGCCGCCCATGCAGTGGAATCGTTAAGAATAAACGTGCCGAACATTGCCTGACCAATGGTGCGTAAGGTCCATGTTCGTCCGCCGTCTGAAGAAAAGCGTACATCGCCCGCAGCATCGGTGCCACCTATGCAACTAGTTCCCGCGGTTGCGACGCAAAAACTATTGCGAATGAATTTCAAATTTTCCTGCCAGTATGCGGGGCCGGTAGTGCTGAACACATTCCACGATCGGCCACCGTCGGTAGATCGCCATAGAGCTCCGCTGCTGGACGCATAGCACAAGCCGTTCTCCTGCACCATACGCGGATGCGACAGACCGGAGTTCGCATAGTTGCTTGTGAATAAACTCCAGCTTGCTCCGCCGTCGTCCGTGCGGAAGAATGTTTGCACTTCGCCGCCACATCCGCCGCCTACCACAATGCCTACTCGTTCGTTGATAAAATGGCAACCCCACACTTGCGCCCGTTGAAGCACCCCGCCCACAAACACAAGGGGCGTGATCTCTTGCCATGATGCGCCGCCATCCACGGATTTATACACGCCTCCGGAGCCCGGCGAGAACTGACTTGTGCCTGAGCAATAGCCCACAGTTTCGTTCAAAAAAACGATGCTCTCCAGCTGTGGTGCGTTCGTGATCGTAGTACCGCGCCAGGTTTTGCCTCCATCGCGCGTGCGAAGCACTACGCCGTTGTACCCACATACCCAACCCACGTTACTATTCGAGGGCAAGAAATAAATGCCCAAATAATACCCTTGGTCGTAGGGAGCGGACAAGCGTATTTGTTGCCAATCCCACGAGGTCCATTGAGCATTCCCGCTAACGCTAAGCAGGCACAGTAAAAGGAAACAGAGAGCTGCGGATTTCATAACTGTTCAATATGGTCAATTCCCGCACAACGTTGAGGGGCGTATGCCGCTACACGTTGCCGTTATGTGTCTGTGACGATTGGCTGCGAAAAACATTTAACGCACGGACTGCGGCTTGGCCACTGCGCGCCGCGCCCTCGAGTGTAGCGGGCAGGCCGGTTTGTGTCCAGTCTCCGCTGCACATCACATTAGCAAGCGCGGTATGTGTTGGCGGGCGGTAGCTATGCGCTTCGGGTGTGAGCATCATGGTAGCGCGCCGCTCCTTAATCACCCTCGAGTGAAGCAATCGAGCGCCACCAAAGGCGGGAAAAAGTTTGTGAAGTTCTTCAAGCGAGCGCTCTACAATGCGCTCAGCCGTTTCTTCGTGCATAGTGTCGGCTGCGCTTGTAGTGAGGGTTAGGTGTCCCGGGTAATTGCGCACTACATCCGCATCGGCTTGGTGCAGCAAACGGCGGTTGAATACCCATTGGGTGGTTGTGCCCAGAGCAGCGCACAGCGATTCCTCCATGAAGCTGCGATCGAACCACAAATAGGTGCTCACAATTCCCGATGTGCTCATAAGGCTTTCGTGAATGTCGATCAGCGGCCGGCCCGTGTGCGAGCAGAGTATGCGCCGGCATGCATACGGAGGCAATGCAAGTATCACCATGTCTGCTTCAATCACCTCTCCGCTGCTTATGCGAACACCGGAGCAGTGATTGCCATCGGTAACTAATTCCTCTGCATGTGTATGCAGGTGCAGCTCGCCCCCTTGTGCTTGCAGCCACGCAGGGAAGGGATCTACCAATGCGGACAATCCCAATCGCGGTATTACCAGCGAGCTGTTTTTACCGCCGGCCAGAATGCTTTGACGCAGCACTTCCACCAGCACACTTCCTGATGCCGCGCCGGGATGCGCGTTCATCGTGGCCAGTATAAATGGTTCCCAAAATCGCTCAATGAGTTCCTGCGGCTGTTGAAAGGAATGCAGTACATCACCGGCACTATGATGCGCCGGTGGTGTGAAGCTCCCCTTGAGCGCGTTCATCATGAGAATAGCTCGCCACTTGGAAGCGAAGGAAATGCGCCGCATTCCGGCCAGTGATGAAAGTGCGCCAAGCGCTGCCGGCAAGCGCGAAGGCCCAAAGGAATCGGCGGTGCCATCGATGTCGCGGAAACGCACTTCCAAACTCTTTTGCCATTGCAGTCCGCTCGACGTTCCCAGTGTGTTTGCAATATCGAGCACGCTTGTATAGCAGCCCATCAAAAGATGCTGACCATTGTCTATGAGTTCGCCGGTGGTAGTCTCAATAAAAGAGCGGGAACGCCCGCCAATATAGGCTTTACTTTCCAGTACAATTGGCTTGAAACCCGCATGAACACTAGTAATGGCGGCGCTAATACCGGCCATGCCTGCGCCAATAATAATACATCGTGGAGGAGTGGATTTCATGCGGGAAATTATGGAGAAAAGGACGAGGATGTTTGCTACTTTTGTTCAGTGAGTATGTAATTAGCGTGCATGATGTATTTGTGCGATGCCTCATACGCGCACGGAGTTTTTATTACTAAAGGGAGTACACTATGGCCGTAATGATAACGGGTGCCACCGGTTTTATCGGTACGCACGTTGCCAAAAAACTTGCGGCTCGCGGCGAGCAGTTGCATGTATTGTGCCGCCCTACAGCCGATCTTTCTCCCTTGGAAGGTTTGCCCATCACGGTATTCCGTGGCGACATCATGGACCGCGCATCGGTAGCTGCGTGCATGGAGGGATGCGACAGAGTATTCCACCTGGCAGCATATGCGCGCAATTGGGCAAAGGACGGCTCCACATTTTCCCGCATCAATGTGGGTGCGGTGACGAATATTTTGGAGAACGCCCGCGAGCAACGCGTGCAGAAAGTAGTGTTTACTTCTACCAATCTTACCATGAGCACTACCACCGGTGCTCTTGCCGACGAATCCACACCGCGCGTCACGCCGTTGTTTACCGATTATGAAGTGTCTAAAACTCTTGCAGAGAAAACTGCGCGGGAGTATGCCGATAAGGGCGTGAATGTGGTAATAGTAAATCCCAGCCGCGTGTTCGGCCCCGGATTACTGAGCGAGGGGAACTCCACAACTATCATGATCAAGATGTACCTGGAAGGGAAGTTCCGCACCATTCTTGGAAGCGGTAATGCTTTGGGTAACTGGGCATACGTGGATGATGTTGCGAACGGACATCTCTTGGCCATGGAGCACGGGCGCGCGGGCGAGCGTTACCTGCTGGGCGGCGAGAATGCTTCGTTTAATGAATTTTTCAAAAAGCTTAGTGAAGTGTCCGGCACAAAGAAATTCCTCTTTCATGTGCCCGCTGCCGTAGCTTTTGCCTTGGCCTACCAGGAAGTGTTTCGCGGTCGTATAAGCTCGCATCATCCGCTCATCAGTCCGGGTTGGGTGCGGATCTTTCTTCACGATTGGGCGCATTCCACAAAGAAAGCCGAAAGTGAACTTGGCTATACAGTAACGCCGTTGTCGCAGGCGCTGGATTCCACAGTACAGTGGATTCGCGCTATTGGCCAATAGAGCAAATAGAAATACTCATACAGAGTGCACAGATACAGAGTGCACAGATACACAGATTCTCGGACCGAGTAACGTTGAACCCATGATACAACACGCTTTCAAACATGCCTTTTCGGCAATAGATCCGCGTCCGTATTGGAAGCAGTTGTCGCCCCGGACCTCCGTGCTGCTGCTGCTTGCAGCGGTGATGCCCGCTGTGCACTATACCTTTGGTTCTATAGCCTTTGGCCGCACCACACTTGGGCTTGGTGAGCACGACGCCGTAATGTACATGTTTGCAGCGGCGGCCGTGAGCTTCGGTATAATTCCTGCCCTTGTCATGAAAATGATGGGAGCATCGCTCTCGGATTACGGCATTGGTATTGGCGATTGGAGAATCGGGCTTGCTGCTGTTGCGGTGTTGTATCCATTGGTACTCGTGCTCACGCTTTTGCCCGGTGCCTACACGCCCGAACTTCAGAACTTTTATCCCTTCGATCGGCAGGCATTGCTTTCATGGGGCGCGCTTGCGCAGCTGGAACTATGGCGGGCTGTGGTGTATTACTATGCTTGGGAGTTTTTCTTCCGCGGCGTGTTGCTCTTCGGCTTGCGCAAAGAACTTGGTGATTGGACTGCCATCTGCATACAAGTAATACCCTCGTGCCTGTGGCATTTGGGCATGCCTACATCCGAGATTTTTTCCTCAATTCTTGCGGGCTTCGGCTTTGCCATTCTGGCGTTGAGAACTCGCTCCTTCCTGTGGCCCTATGTGATTCATGTACTTATCGGTGCCGGGATGGATGCACTTATCAAATTGGTGATATCAACACAATGACATCTTCGCAACAAACCGCACGTAGAAGCGGTACAAACGGAGCCGGCGTAGTTGCAAGCTCTAAAGTGTTTCTGAACGTTGGTGTAGACCTGTTTTGCTTGAGCTTCATTGCGTTAGTACTGCTGCTCACGCTGATATTCCGCGCGAGTATTCCCGATTGGACATCGCATTGTGCGGGGTACCTGTTCGCAGCCTGCGCCTACCTTGCTGCTGTTGTGGTCGGCAATAAATTCTCTCACGAGTTTGTGCGCGTGAGCGTGCATACAGCGGCAGTAACGCTGTTGTTTTCCTACTTGTTCGGCGCGGTTCATTCCTTGCAGCACATTGTGGTGCCGGGCTGGATGGACGCGCAGGTACTTGCGTTCGAGACCACTGTGACCGGCAGGGATGCCACGTTGTTCTTCCAGGATCACATGAACAGCGTGCTTACCGAAGTAATGATGTTCGCATATGTGAGCTACATTCCTTTGCTGCCATTAATCTCTCTCATTTGTTTTTGGTCTGCCGATCACCGCGCTGCGCAGGACTATTTATTCAGCTTGTCCTTTGCCTACATTTTGTGTTATGCAGGATTTATGCTGTATCCCGTAGCGAGCCCATTGTATCATCAAAAAGAGTTGTACGTGGTTCCCTTCGACGGCGGTGTGTTTACATGGTTCGGCGAATGGATGCGGCACAACGTGCACTTTGCCGGCGGCAGTTTGCCCAGCCCGCATTGCGCGGCCTCTACGGTGATGATTGGAATGATGTGGCGGTATAATCGCCGCCTGTTTCACATTCTCTTGCCGCTGGTTCTTATGATTTATGTGTCCACAGTGTACGGACGTTATCACTATGTGAGCGACGGTGTGGCGGGAATTATTGCCGGACTTGTTGTGCTGGGTACGTCATCGCAGTTGAGCGCATGGTTTGAGCGCCGCTGGACGGCATTGACTGCATAGTGCTTGCCTGAGATTCTAGGATGCTAGTGCTTGCCTG
>JBJOLU010000081.1:0-2671 GCA_046052705.1 Bacteroidota bacterium
TTTAGCGGCGGTAAGGTCAATCTCTTTGCCGTTGGCGACGACAATGTTGTGTTGGATTGCTTCAGAGATCGTCCCAAATATCTGATGCAGCTATTGCCTGCACAGGCAGGTGCAATGCGCTACCTGCAGCAAACGCCGCTGAATAGCACAGTAGTGGATGCGCTGGCAAAGTGCGAGCTCGCGCTTGGTTCCTTGTATGTGGCAGAGGTATGCCTTCGAGCAAAGATCAACGGCGAAACGTTGTGGCATGGCGTGGATGCGCAGACGCGGCAGCACATAGAGAATATTGCGCATCACCTTAAGCAGCAGTGCATTGATCAACCATCTTTTCAGTTGGTGCGCATGGGCGGTGATGATCTAATACTCACGCTGTGCCCGCTGCAGGGTAGCACGCCACTTGCACAGACGTACACAAGTGTGTTCGCTGCCATTGAAGAACTTTTGCGCACTCGATTCCGAGAACGCCGCACTGCTCGGGCCCGGCAGCGCCTGCGGCAGCATGTACAGCGGGAGCTTGCCAGAGCGGAGAAAGCTCTGATGGAGATTCGTCAGTATATCTCCGGCGCGAACAAAGCCACGCTGCTACGCTACAAGGCGGATTTGTTACTGAGCACACCGGATGTTCATCACAGCGGTAGCGATAATGTGATACTTAGCGGCTGGAGCGGGGAAGATGTAGAGATTGCGTTGGATAAACAATTGACTCTAGCGGAGAATGCTGCCCAATATTATCAACGTGCTCGCCGCGCAGAGGCGGCCGCGCATGCGGCTGCGGAACGAGCTCCGAAGCTGGAGGCAAGATGCTCCGATCTGCAACGGATGCACCGGGCAATTACCGAGGATATGTCGTACTCTGAGGTCCAGGAACTTATGAAGAAGGAACATTTGGATGAATCACCGGAACGCGGTGCTCATCAATCACAGAAACAGAGTTTGAGCAAATACCGCGAGTTCGATCTTGGCGAGGGATGGATGCTCTATGTGGGGCGCTCCGCACAGAACAACGACGAGCTTACCATGAAGTTCGCCAAGCAAAAAGACACATGGCTTCATGCTCGTGGAGTGAGCGGGTCGCACGCAGTACTGCGTTCAGCTCAATCCACCAAACCGCCGAAGAACATACTGGAAAAAGCTGCAGGTATCGTGGCCTATTACTCCAAAGCAAGAAATGCCAAGTACACACCTGTGGTGTACACACAGCGCACACATGTACGCAAGCCAAAAGGGGCGGCAGTAGGTGCGGTGGTTCTGGACCGAGAGGAAACGATTATGGTACAGCCGGGATTGCCCGCCGAGTTTAAATCTCTGGAAGAATAAAACTCACATGCGAGTTACTGCCACCACACGGGGGTTTGCAGCGTAGCGGCTTCGTCGGAAAAGGTCAACTGCAGAGGGCCATTATTCACGGGTCTATAAAATCCGGGACCGTTGATGATGCTCATAGACTCGCCCAAATTATAACCGCTTTGAAACCAGTTTACCCACGGCAAATTGCGAGCACAGGGACTGCCGCTGAGTTTGCCAAACACAAAAACGATTGCACGTTCGCGCACAATTCCGGCAATCCGCATAATAAGCGGGCCCGTGATTACGCTGCCATTGGGAATGAACTCGTTGTTGTTGAATACAACAATGTGGCCTATACCCACTTTGCCGTTGCAACCGAAAAATCTCTGCACTATAGAGTCGGGCGGATAACTGTTGTAATCTAATCTGAAGGAGTTCCCGAATTCATCGATGCTGCCGTTGCCCCAAACCAAGTAGCGATCTGAGGTTCCAAGCATTTTCCATACAACATGTACCGAGGTACGAGCAGGAACGGTAACAGATTTTTCAAACTTAAGATTGCCGTATACCGTCAACAGCGGATCTTTTTTCTGTTTGAAAATCAGTGTCTCTTTTGATTCGCCTTTCTTGAGAACAGCAGAAGTACCGCCTACACTATCCAGAATAAATGTAACAGTCTTCTTTCCATCGGCAGAAACGAGAGTGATACTGGAATCGCCGGGATTATATATCCAGCGTCCGAAAGAAGATGTGGTGGACGGACCGGAAGAGGAAAATGAGCCATCGGCCTTGACATCTATCACCCAACCTTTTTGAGAAACCGAAGTATCGGTGATATCAACGCCATCATCTTGCAGTACCCACTGCTTACCCACAAACTCATCAATTTTGTTGGAGCCGTCCAGGGGCACCAAGCTGCTTTCTTTGCACCCGGTCAGGGTAACAAAGAACAGGAAAACAGCAATGATGCTGTACCGTATTTCGCGACATTTTTTCATGCTATTCGCGAAGCCATGGTGTATGGTGAACGTCTACCCGTAAAATGAGTAGAATTTGTTTTACAACCAAAGAAAAAAACGATTTAAAAATTCAATGATAATCCGTAGCTAAACGATCGTTTAGAACCGTAGTTCGTTACCCCTTGAGCTTTAGTCTGAAGTATTAACTGCTCTACTCCGCCAAACAGAGTTACTCTGGCATCCGGCTTCCACTGTATGCCGGCCATAGGGCGAAGTAGCGCGCCAACATCACTGCCACCGATTAACACCTGGCCAAATAGCGCCGTACCCAGCTCTTCGTTGAAAACATCCAGAGTTCCTCTCATGCCGGCAGCAGCCCACACGATGTTCTGCTGAACGCTGTAGGGCACGGTGCCGGCGGAGTT
>JBJOLU010000082.1:0-3052 GCA_046052705.1 Bacteroidota bacterium
TCGTGCGGCGTGTGGCCGGGCTCCAGAAGGTTCATGCCGGTGTCCGTTGCAATAGACCAATTCACGTGTTTGCCGCTGCCGTTCACACCGGCAAAGGGCTTCTCGTGCATCAGGCATACCAGTCCGTAGGATGTGGCCGTGGTGCGCAGCACTTGCATCACCAGTTGCTGATGATCCGCGGCGATGTTCGCGTGCTCGAATATGGGGGCAATCTCAAACTGACCGGGAGCCACTTCATTGTGGCGTGTTTTGATGGGCACACCCAACAAGTACAAACGTTGCTCTACCTCTGTCATATAGGACAACACGCGCTCCGGAATGGAGCCGAAGTAGTGGTCTTCCAACTCTTGTCCACGCGGAGGTTTTGCGCCAAACAACGTGCGTCCGCTTTGATACAAATCCGGACGGCGGTAGTAGAACTCTTCATCAATAAGGAAATACTCCTGCTCGCATCCCAATGTGGCAAAGGCGCGGGTAACATTTTTAATATCGAACAGCGACAAAGCGCGCATCACTTGTTTGTTGATAGCGTCGTTGCTGCGCAGTAAGGGAATCTTGTTGTCCAGCGCTTCGCCGGTCCACGAAGCAAATGCCGTGGGGATGCACAGTGTAGCGCCATTGCTGTGACGCACCAGAAATGCCGGCGACGTGGGGTCCCATGCGGTATAGCCGCGCGCTTCGAATGTGGCGCGCAATCCGCCGCTGGGGAAGGATGACGCATCGGGCTCTCCCTGAATCAATTCTTTGCCGGAGAACTCGGCAATAGCAGTGCCGTCGTTGCCGGGAGCCATGAAACTCTCGTGCTTCTCTGCGGTAGACCCGGTGAGGGGTTGGAACCAGTGTGTGTAGTGAGTTGCACCATTTTCCGTAGCCCATTCTTTCATGGCCATAGCAACGGTATCTGCCACAGCGGGATCCAAGGGCTGCCCACGTTCTATAGTAGCCTGCAACGATTTAAACACCGGCTTCGAGCAGCGCTGGCGCATTTCGTCTAAGGTGAAAACATCATTGGCAAAGGTGGTGTGCAAATCGCCGTTGGCACTGTGCTGACCTAGTGAACGCCAGCTCTTGGCTGCGCTCATAACCCCGTTGGAAGAATGTGTACTCATGGTTCGTTCAGAGAGAAAAATGAGAAATGATAGTTCGATGTTTGAATCAATACCGGGGCAGTATACTTGTTGCATTGCTGCCACCCGGCTTTGGAGCTTTTACTGAAGTAGTGCGAAGCTTTCGAATTGTGTTGAAAGGACTAAATTTGTTTCGGTTCGTTTTACTCCGCTCCACAATTGAATACGCGACAGTAAGCGCTCTAAAGCAGCGGTGTTTTCTACGCGTACTTTCAATACATGGGTGGCGTCGCCGGTAATGGCATGGCATTCAAGAATCTCGGTGGCCTTCTTGCATTGAGCGATAAAGGCAGGATACTGAGAGCTGCTCTCTACACTCACGAAAATGAACGAGGTGATGTCTAGGTTCAACGCAGCAGAACTGATCTTGGCGTGATATCCCTCGATGATATTCTGCTCTTCAAGTTTCTTGATATGCTCGCTTACCGATGTTACCGACAAACCCACCGTCTCGGCAATTTCGCTAAGACTGGTGCGAGCGTTTTGCTCAAGGAGTTTACAGATGATGCGATCGGTATCTTTCATAACGGAAGCTAATGCCATGATGACATGCCCTGCGAAAATGACGGCCCGGACGACCGAACTTGAAAAACTACGATAATTGTAACAGTTATCCGTAAAAATCACGGATATTGTGCGAATATAAGGAGGTATTGTGCCAAGAGAGAAGAAAAACGGGAAATATCAAGGATTGTGGAAAAAAATCCTTCATTGGACGCTGCGCCTTGTTGTGGGCTTCATTGTGGGATCCGTACTCTTGGTGGGAATCTATGCCGTGCTGCCGGTACCACTCACGCCGTTGATGGTGCTGCGTGTGATTGAAGGTGCCTTCGAAGGCCGCGGCGTGGGCATCAGCAAAACCTGGGTGCCGTACAACGAAGTGTCACCCTATGTATACAAGGCACTGATGTCCGGCGAGGACGGAAAGTTTTTGCGTCACAATGGCTTTGACTGGAATGCAATTGACCGGGCCCGCGCCCGCAACGAAAGGGCAAAAGGGAAGAAGCTCTATGGCGCCAGCACCATCACCATGCAAACAGCAAAGAACGTGTTCTTGTGGCACGGGCGGAACTACATACGCAAAGGTCTGGAGGCATATTTCACCGTGCTTATCGAGGCCGTGTGGGGTAAGCGCAGAATTCTGGAAGTGTATGGCAATGTGATTGAATGGGGCGACGGCATTTACGGTGTGGAAGCCGCATCGCAATATTACTTTCACAAGTCCGCTCGCTATGTATCCGCAAGTGAAGCTGCCTTGCTTGCCGCTATTGTTCCTAATCCGCGCCGCTGGTCGGCATCGGCACCTACACCATACATACAAAAACGTAAAGCGTTTATTCTCTCGCGCATGGGCGGTATGCCCCTGCCTTCGTCTTCATCAAACTCCAAAGGAAAGTAATGCGAATAGTTTCGTGGAATGTAAACGGCATCAGAGCAGCACACAAAAAAGGCTTCATGGATTTTCTTGCTACCGATAATCCCGACGTGTTGTGTTTGCAGGAGGTACGCGCCGAAGTACATCAGATCGACGAAGACAAGCGCGTTCCTGCGGGATACCACGCTGTCTACGTGCCGCATGCATCGAAGAAAGGGTACTCGGGAGTGGGCTTGTACAGCAAACGAGAACCTGTGCAGGTGTACACGGGAATAGGCATAGAGAAGTTCGACTGCGAGGGGCGCATTGTGGGCGCCGACTTTGAAGATGTGGTGGTGTTTGGCGTGTATTTTCCTAAAGCGTACAGCGAGAAAGAAGCAGCCGGCGATGCTGCGAAGTTTGCGCGACTGGAATACAAATTGAACTTCTACGATGCATTCTTTGCCTTCATCGCAGATTTGCAAAAGAAGGGTCGGCGCATCGTTGTGTGCGGAGATTACAACACCGCTCACGAGGAGCGCGACCTTGCGCGGCCCAAACAGAATACCGA
>JBJOLU010000083.1:0-2928 GCA_046052705.1 Bacteroidota bacterium
GCAGCTTGGAGTGCGCAAATAGGATCAATTTCAGTGACGATTACTCGCGCTCCTGCTCCGGCAAGCGAAGCAGCCGAACCTTTACCCACATCGCCGTAGCCCGCTACCACAGCCACTTTGCCGGCAAGCATCACATCTGTTGCGCGGCGGATAGCATCAACGCAGGATTCCTTGCAACCGTACTTATTATCAAACTTCGACTTTGTTACGGAGTCGTTCACGTTAATAGCCGGCAAGGGCAAGGTGCCTGCTTTTACGCGATCGTACAAACGGTGAACACCGGTGGTGGTCTCCTCGCTAATACCCTTGATGGCGGCTGCCAGTTCGGGGAATTGATCAAGAACCATATTGGTAAGATCGCCACCGTCGTCAAGAATCATGTTCAAGGGTTGAGCATCGCTGAACGCATGCAGTGTTTGCTCTATACACCAGTTAAACTCTTCTTCGTTCTGACCTTTCCATGCAAACACGGGAATACCGGCGGCGGCAATAGCGGCGGCAGCGTGATCTTGCGTGGAAAAAATATTACATGAACTCCACGAAACCTCTGCGCCAAGCTCGGCAAGAGTTTCGATGAGTACGGCTGTTTGAATGGTCATGTGCAAGCATCCGGCAACGCGCGCGCCTGCAAGAGGTTTGCTTTTGCCGTAGCGCTCGCGCAAGGTCATCAGACCAGGCATTTCAGCTTCGGCAAGATGTATTTCGCGGCGACCCCATGCGGCAAGAGACATGTCTTTAACGCAGTATGCGCCCGGCTTGTGAGCAAGCTCACCGGCAGCAACGCGAGACGGAGCAGGAGAGAGTGTTTCGACGTTCATGTGAGAAAAGAAAGAATGATTGATAATTCTGTTGTGTTCTAGTTGTGATCTATATGTGATCTAGTTTTGTTCTATATGTGATCCATAATCACAATACCTACGAGTTCTGTGGCCTGTGTGCGCACGTTAACTCCGTAATCGAAAACAAAGATACGTGAAGGTGTGAAGAATATTGCATGGCAGCACAAAGCTTGATGTATTGACTGCGGAGAGCGGCAGAACTTGCCTGAAATCCGGTCTGAAAACCTACATGAAATCCGATCCTCGAACCGCGCTTAACGCCGCTTCCGAGGAGCAATTCCCGGAGGTGCCGGCGCCGGTGCTGCGGGAGCGGGCATGGGAGCAAGTGGATCGATCAACAGCATGGTCTCCTTTGAGGACAGAAACGACACAAAACCGCCGATCCCACCACCAATTACCGCCAGGCCAATAGGGAATTCACTGTTCCAAGACTCCCCGGTTGCGCGGCCTATGGCATAACCTGCGCCGGCACCCCCAAGGGCAGCCATTACAGTGGTTCCCAAAGGCAAATCCTCCACACATTGCAGGGAAATCAAGGAGTCTATGGGAATTCTTAAGGTATCAAAGAGAATTTTACTGCGGACTTCCGCCACTGTGCCGATAATCTGCACATACCCGGGTTCGCGGGTATGCTCATCTGTGCGGGTTTTCAGCGTAATGGTACCCGCTCTGCACATACGGTTCACGGAATCGCGACCAATGCCCGAAACAAATCGCGGGTTGACGTGTTTTACCGAGAGCCCGGTGCAGGAGTTCATACCAAAGGCAGCGCTTGCGATAAGCAGGCAAACTGTGATACGGTAGGATCGGCAAGATTGGCAGGATTGGCATGCCCGGCAAGCTTGGCGCAGTGCAAGATGAAGCGAATGCGTGAAGGTCATAATCAAGAGAGGCCGCACTCACGCACGGCGATGTGTTGCACTACATTTGTCGTAATTTCCGACCATTCAGAAAACCATACAAGCAAACAACACAATATGTTTCTCATATTCAGGACAACAATGAACCCTATGCTACGATACGTCGTGCTCTTGATGCTGAGCGTGTTTGGTATCTCAGTGTCTGCTCAAAAAATGAGCAACTTCTTTGCAACCCCATATCCGCCCACGGGTGGCGCCATCGGGACACAGGGAGCAAACTCCCAAAGCAAATCACCGGCTGTGCAATCGCCATTGCAAACGCAATACAATCACGGCGATCCCACAGACAATGAGCAATTGATGCTTGAGTACATCAACCGCGCGCGCATGAATCCCTCGGCAGAGGGAGACTCTCTGTACTTCACCACCGATCCGAACTTAGTGAGTGCGTACAGCTATTGCAAAGTGGACAAAGCAAAAGTTCGCGCAGATTTTAAAACCTATCCGGTGCGTCCTCCGCTTGCCTTTCATGCTAAAGCAATTGTAGCAGCGCGCGAGCATAGTGCCGACATGCGCGATAAGCAGTATCAGGGACACACGGGTTCCGATGGCAGCGATCCCGGTCAGCGCTTAAGTAAAGCCGGCTATACCGCCAGCGCCTGGGGTGAAAACGTGTTTGCCTATGCAAAGAGCATGTGGGAAGCGCATGGTGCCTTCCTTGTGGACTGGGGTCCCGGCAATGAAGGTCTTGGCCACCGCCACAACATCATGAACTTTGCCACCTCCGACGCCGTGTATACAGAGGTTGGTCTTGGCGTTCTTGCGGGTAGCGGGCAGGTAGGCCCGTGGGTGGTAACGCAGAACTTTGGAAAGGGCTTCGAGAAGTACATCCTTGGTGTTGTGTATAAAGACAAAAACAACAACAAGTTTTATGATCCCGGCGAAGGCTTGTCCGGTGTGAAGATTACGCCTTCGCAAGGCAACTACTTTGCGGTGACTTCTACCTCCGGCGGCTATGCTATCCCCATGGGATCTGTTTCCGGCAGCGTAACAATTACTGCCCAAGGCAACGGAATCTCGGAAGTAAAACAAGTAAGCATCAGCAACGCTAATGTGAAGGTAGACTTTGGTCAAGCCACCACACCCGGTGTGATTCTTGTGAATCCTCCCGATCGCACGGATGTTGGCACCGACTCCGCAGCTTTGCGCTGGATGAAGGTAACCGGTGC
>JBJOLU010000084.1:0-8471 GCA_046052705.1 Bacteroidota bacterium
CGTTCCTTGATATGCGGAAGAACAATTACCTGTATATATCCCGTTTCGTCCTCGAGCGTAAGGAACATCACGCCCTTGGCTGTGCCGGGCTGCTGACGCAGAATAGCTATACCTCCCAGCATTATACTATGATTACGCTCGGGATGTGCAGACATAGGCATGCGATAGCATGTTTCTATGGTACGTACCTCTAAAGAATTCAGCATACGCCGGTATAGCGTAATGGGATGCACGCGCGCGGAGCGATGAGTGGCGTAGTCCCATGCCAAGCGCTCCGTGCTTCGCAGCGGCGGCAAGCTTGGTACATCCTCGGGCTGCACAAGCGGCAATGCAAACAGCGATTCCTGTTCTTGTTTCAAACTCTCCTTACGCCGCAATGCCACGCCCACGTGCCACAGTGCAGAGCGGGAGTGGTGCGCCAAGGCATCCATAGCGCCGGAGCGGGCAATGGATTCCACCACATCGCGTGCTATGGACAGGCGCTGCACAAAGTCTTCGCAGGAAAGGAAGGGCCCTCGCATGCGCTCCATGACAATACTGCGCGCGGCCTCGTCGCTGACATTCTCTACGGATGTAAGCGGTTTACGAATGGCGAATCGTACCGCGGCAGGGTGTGTCTGCTCCACACTGCGTTCTTCTTCATCCGCACTGCGTTCTTCTTCATCCACACTACGCTGCTCCAAGCTATAGCGCACACCGGAGTAGTTCACATCGGGCAGCAGCACTTCCACACCGAAACGCTTGGCTTCTTCCACAAGTGTCATCAAGGGATAGAAGCCGGGACGGTGCTGCATGACGGCTGCCATGTAGCATGCGGGGTAGTAGCGTTTCAGCCACGCGGATTGATAGACGATTTTGGCGAAAGCCGCGGCATGACTACGGCAAAAACCATAACCAACGAAGTACGATACCATGTCGAAGACCGCATTGGCGCCGTCGGTAGGAATGCCGCGGCCCACAGCGCCGTTCACAAACTTGTCGCGCATCAGTTCCATTTCGGTGGCAATGCGAAACTTGGACATGAGTGCGCGAAAATCATCGGCTTCCGCCAAGCTCATGCCGGCAAAGTGATGGGCTATTTCCAGCACTTGTTCCTGATATAGAATCACCCCATAGGTGTCGCGCAGTATGGGCTCCAGGTCCGGGTGTGCGTACACCACCGGCTCCAAGCCGCGACGCCGCCGAATGTATGGATTCACCATACCGCTTTGCAGAGGTCCGGGACGAAACAATGCCACCTCTGCTATCAGGTCATTGAAGTTCGAGGGCTGGTGCAATGCCAGCACATGCTGCTGCCCCTGCGACTCTATTTGAAACACCCCTATAGTGGTGCTGTCGCACATCAGTGCATATACGTTCTCATCGTCCAGCGAGAGTTCATCCACGTCCAGGCGCTCGCCTGTAGCGGCATAGTGCAGCTCCACTGCTTCCGATATTGTTGCCAGCATACGTAAGCCCAATACATCCAGCTTCACCAGCCCCATGGCTTCCACATCGTTCTTATCGAACTGCACTTCTTTCACGCCGTTGGCCGATGATTGTATGGGAGAAAAATGATAGAGCGGTGTTCGCGACAGCACCATGCCCCCGCTATGCAATCCCAGATGCCGAGGCACCTCGTGAAATCGCTCCACCATATCCATTGTTACGGCAAAGAGCGGTGTGTCTGTGGGTACAACTTCGTGCAGTAGTTCCGCATGTTTACGCACGGAGCGCGCCGAACCCCATGGCACGGCCTTTCCCAGCGCGTCCACCACGGGCAACGGATACCCCATGGCTTTGGTGATATCACGCATGGCCGAGCGCAAGCGGTAGGTCATCAGCGTGGCCGTCATAGCCGTGTGATCCATGCCGAAGCGTTGCTCCATCCACGCAATTACTTCCTCGCGTCGCTCGGAATCGAAGTCCACATCGATGTCCGGTGTTCCTTTTCTGCCGCCGTGCAGAAATCTCTCGAACAATAAATGATGACGTACGGGATCCACGCCGGTAATACCCAGCAGATATGCCACAATGGAATTAGCCGCCGAGCCACGTCCGGAGCAACGTATGCCGCGACGCTTTGCTTCGTCTACCACTTCTTTCACCACCAGGAAATAGTCGGACAATTCCAGCGATCGTATCACGCCTATTTCTTTATGAAGCAACTCGCTCGCTTGCGCTCGCGAATCCTCTGCATAGCGCATGGGCAGGGCCTCCGTGCATAAGCGTGCTAATGTGGTATCGGCATCTTCGTCGTTGATGCGGCGCGCAGCAGGCGGAGTGATATGCGATGCCAGCAAATCCACCGAACACTGCTCCGCGATAATGTTTGCCTGAACGAGTGCATCGTGATACGGAATGCGATTGCGTATTTCCTGTTCGGACATCAGATAGGCTTCTGCATTCACTTCCCTCTCTGCGTGATCGTCGAACACCGTGATACCATTGCGCACACAAGCCATGATATCTGTTTGCTTGTAATCATCCGGCTTGGCGTAGCGTACATCGCCCGTGGCCACGCACAATACATCCAGAGCGGCGGCCACCCTACGTATACGTTCCAGCTGGAAGCTCTCGCCCGGCCTGCAATGATGCGACAGCTCTGCATAACACCGATCGCCAAACACCGTGCGCAGCGCTTGCAGCCAGGCCTGCGCGCCACGCTCATCGCGATCTTGTACATACTGCCGCAAGCGCGATCGGTATCCGCCGCTTAAACACACGATATCATCCAGCTCGTGCATGCACAGCTCATCGTAGTGCAGATGCGGCGACGTGCGTTCGTTGGCATGTGCACTTGTGAGTATGCGGCACAGCTGTGCATAGCCGCGAGCGGAGCGCGCCAGCAGCACTATAGGAGCGTGGTCCACAATAATCTCGGCACCGCAAAGAGGACGTATGCCGTAGCTCCTTGCGGCCTTTTGAAATTTCACCATGCCGTACACTCCATGCATATCCGTAAGTGCAAGCGCATTCATTCCCAGCGCCGATGCCTGCTCCAGCAAGGCCTCCGGATGCGATCCTCCCTGCAGAAAGGAATAACATGAACGTGTATGTAAATGTGTGAACATGGTGCGAGCGGCGGTGCGAAGCGGTTAGTGTGAGCTGTGTGGTGGCATGAGGCAGTGTGGTTTCGATACGTGTATGATATGTGGTTTTGATACGTGTATGATGTGTCATTTCACCTCAATCCCATCGCGTATCGGCATACCATGCACCGTTGCTCTGGAACACCGTGAGCAGAAGTTTCTGACAACGCAGTTTGTAGTAGCGGCGCGCTTCTTCCCGTGCCCACCACCGCGAGCGATACAGCCAGGTGTCGTCGATACTCTGCACCACATCGATACTGCGCCGATAGTGAATGCGATACGGCAAATCGTTGCGTGTTTCTACATCTATACGCTCGTGCAAAGCGCCTCGCAGCGGCGCAGGCGCAGCAATGGCGGGGCGTGCAATCGAGCCTGCAATCGAGCCTGCAGCAGATGCTCTATGATTAGGTGCAGCAGCGGTTGTTCGTGAAGTGTTCATGACAGAGGAATGTGAAGTATGCGATATGTGTGTGATTCGTCGAGATACATGTGTGATTCGTTGAGATACATGTGTGATTCGTTATGATGCCGGAGTGTACGGCACAAGCATCCATTGTTGCTCGCTCAAATAGGCATCGGGATTTTTCATCTGCACTTTGTGCATGGTGCGCGGATATCGCTGCTCCACTGTTTGCGCTATGCGATAGGGCGACACTCGTTCCTGCACAAAAGAGATTTGCTCGGGAGCAGCAATGCTCAAGCCACCCATTTCTACATGCAGCGCGGTACACTCGCTGCCATCCATAAGCTTTCGCAGAAGTATTTGCGCAGTGGTTTGCAGTACACCATCATTCAGACTACCGTCTTTAAGAATACGCCTCTCCGTTCGCAGAGGTTGTGTTTGCAGAGATTGTGGTCGCTGAGATTGTGTTTGCTGAGATTCTCTTCGTAGAGCTTCCGCCTGCAGATTCGGCAATACCTTTGGCGATCTATTCCCGGGGCGCTGCTGCACATACACCGCTATCCATGAGCAGCGACGTCCGCACACTTCATGCAAGCGCTGCAGGAGTTCCTTCATCAGTATATGCAGTACGTTTTCCAGATCGCGCGGCTCGCGCACGGGATCGTGGAAATGATGAATTGCCTGCAGCACCGGTGGCGGCTCGTAGAGCGGCAGCGGACGCCGTTCATCAGAGAGTATATCACGAATACATCGGTGCATGATGCGTCCGCTCTTACCGAACTGCGCTACCATCTGCCGTTCCGTAAGCTTGCCCGCCAATCCCAGGGTGTGCAGTCCGAACAAGATCATTTTCTCCAACCACTCGGCTTCCACACCCCACCACGCCAAGCATTCCACCGATGCATTGCGCACGTACTTTTTGGATTCGTCGTCGTCCACAAACAGTATGGAACCTGTATCGCAGAAGTACGATGCCACTTGCGCGGTGGAACGTGATGCGGCAATGCCTACACGCGCACCAAACTGCTCCGCCACACGCCGCAGCATAGCGATATCCTGCACATGCAGAAGCACTGTGCCGGTACACTCTTCCACCATATGCGGTGTGGTGGCATAGATAGCATGCAATACCTCTTCCCACACTCCCTTCTCCGTGCCGTGCTCGCGCAGCAGTATATGTGCATCCGGTGCCAAACGCTCCGCTCGCTGACTACTGTCGCCCTCGCTTACGCCGCGCGCGCGTGCACCTGCCGTGGCCGCGATCACCATACGCCTATGTACCACAATCACATCCTGCACAAAGGCACGCGCATACTGCAAGGCCATAGCCGGAAAATCCGGTATATGTAAGGCTGCTATGTGCGGTGTATGCGGCATGGAGTTGATGTTGGTGTTGATGTTGGTGTGTTTCGTGACTGTGCCGGGTGTTACTTGACCGTAGTTATTCTTACTTAACCTTACTTGACTTTACTGGTTCTTGCTTGCTCTTGCTTACCCTTGATTGCTCTTATTCTCCCCTTGAGTTATCTTGTTCTTTATTCTTCTTTCTTCATTCTTCTTTGTTTCATCTCTTCGCTGTCCTCGTCTTCATTCTTTCTTTGCTCTTTCCTTCTTCTTTCCTTCATTCTTTCCTTGCTCTTTCTTCATTCATTCGTCGTCCTTCTCTTGATCTACCTTCTTCGTTCCTCTCGTAGCGCCGTGTTCTTCACTCGCCCCGGGCCCTCTACTCCGAAACGGGGGAAGTGTATCGGCGAAGAGGGCTGCAGAGCGCTTATCCGCGTGGCGAATGCATGAAGCATCCGTGCACTGCAGAGTATTGTGCGGAAGTATGTACTACGTGCTGTTGTGCCGCCCTACTCTCCCCCCGATGTTCCCCCCGGGTATGTATGGCGCAACAAGTTGGTATGTGCGTATGTGGTGCATATACAGTGCCTATGCACGGTATACGGAGCGTGTGCAGATCTATGCGCGCACACTATTGCAGGCAGCGTCTGCCTGTACGTGAATGTGTGCAACGATTGCTACAATGTTTGCCGAGTGTGACGAGCGTGATGAGCGTATTTATTCTGCTGTTTGTTTACGTATTTATTCTACCGCCGAAACTTCTTAATAGATGTTGTTACTACACCGATGATGGAGAAATCCATGTCTTCGGTGACTTCGATATTCTTATGCGCTCTGTTTTCGGCAGCGAGTATTACGCGCTTGCCGTTGCGCACAAAGCGTTTAACCGTGAGTTCGTTGAATACACGGGCCACAATTATCTCTCCCGACTTGGGCGTAATTGCACGATCGATAATCAGCGTATCACCGTCGTAGATGCCTATGTCCTTCATGGAGTCGCCAATTACGTTTACAAAGAAGGTGGAGTCGGGATTACTCACAAGAAAGTCCACGATGTCCACCGTTACGGTGTCGTCGCTGGTAGAGACGGGAGGCCCGGCACTCACACCGCTCTCCATCAACGGAAAGCGAGTGCTGCGAGTTCTCGTGAGATCCAGCGTAAGTATTCTGCGAGACAGTGATGCCAGTGCATCGCCTGCCTCTTGCACAGCCGTACGTATCACCGAAAGCTGCTCCCATGCCGAACGTTCTTCCTCTTCGGTGCTTGCTGTTCGTGCTTGCTGTGTTTGTTGTCGTTGATGTGCTTGTTGTGTTTGCTGCGTTTGCTGTGCCTTCGATTTCTGCACGCGATCCCGCTCTACAGCCGATGCGCTCTCGGCTCTACGCTCTATGAGCATAGGCTCCGTGCCATTGAGTAACCAACTTGTTGATATTCCGTATCGAGACTCCAACGCGTTCAGCACCTCGTAGGGAATACGACGCGTACCGCTTTCCCATGCATATACTGTCACCGGCGATACGTTCATTTGTTTGGCATAGGCAACCACCGACATATGCAGATGCTCCATGCGTGCACGCTTGTGACGCATCCCCGCATCGCGCTCTACTGCCTCCGGTGCAGATACACCGGCGTCCGGATGTGAACGACGATGCGCGTCGGTCTGTGTGTGCGTCTGTATCTGTGTATCAAGCTTCTCAAGCTTTCCAAGCTTCCGCTGCCGCCCGGCTGCGCGGGATGCTGCAGCGGCTTTGCTTGTTGTGTTTTTGCGCGATGATTTCATGACATGAAAAAGGAGATGCTAAACATGTGGTGCAATTCTACGAAATGTAGAATTATTATACAATACGTAAAATGTTATTTTTTTGAGATGCGGTGCAGGATGAGTGTATGGATATTTTTACAGGCCGTTCCACACAACAACACCGAACGTACAGTCCGGTTCTTAACACCATACGCATGATGATGAATAGCAGCATACGAACCTTGCTTTCGCGCATACCGGCTTTGCTCTACTTTGCCAGGGGGCGCGCAATGATGCAGGACGCCGAGTATTCCCGCGTGCAAGCATTAACCTCTCGCGAGACAGCAAAATCCCCTTCGCGAACGTATATACTCAACTATCTGTTGTCGCTATTCGGCAGAGAGACTTGGTACTTGGAGATCGGTACTCGAAATCCGGAAGACAACTTCCGGCATATTCAGGCTCACAAAAAATTCAGCGTCGATCCCGGTGTGGAGTTCAGCGCCAATCCGGTGGACTTTCCCATGACCAGCGATGAGTTCTTCTCCCGGCTTGAACATCATGCCCTGCTTCCTTCCGATACTCGCTTCGATGTGATTTTCATCGACGGCTTGCATTTGGCCGAGCAAGTGGATCGCGATATTGAAAACGCATTGCGTTGGATTCGCGACGACGGTTTTATTGTGCTGCACGACTGCAATCCACCGGGCGAATGGCATGCGCGCGAAAACTATACGTACTCTCACACTCCCGCTCGCGGCATGTGGAATGGCACCACCTGGAAAGCTTTTTATCGCCGGCGATTGCAAAAGGATCTCTACTCTTGCTGTATTGATACAGACTGGGGAGTGGGCGTGATACAGAAAACGCACAACATCGGCGAGCACGCCGAAAACGAAAATCCTTTTTTCGAATTTCACGTACTGGACGCACACCGAGCAAAGCACTTGAACCTTGTATCCTTTGAAGGGTTCGTTACAAGAATCGAAAAGTGTTTTTCTTCACGCTAAACATTCCACCACTGCGCACACGTGCATGTGAATGGCAGCGCTATTCATAGCTGTGATATGTAGCTGTGATATCGATCTGTAATATCTATCTGTAGTATCTATCTGTAGTATCTATCTGTAGTATCTATCTGTAATATTCCGCTCTACTCTATGCGAAGCAGCTCCGTGGCTTGGAGCATTGCGTCGTCCACCGGGGCAAAGAGTTCGGTAATACTATCGCGATTGCCGGTGGAATCCAGCCACGCCGTTTCTGCACCATCCACCAGTATCACCGGCTGGCGCTGGCGTGAGTTGTGAATGGCAGCCAGCAGCGGTCCGGCCGCACGTGTGAGTATGCTAAAGGTGCGCAGCTCCTCGCCCGTTTCTTTGTCCACCCACTGCTCGTGAATGCCGGCAAACGAGAACATATTCCGGCCGCGAAGTTCTATTCGGTAGGGTATCTTCTTTTTTCCTTCGTGATGATATTCGTAGAAGGCATCGGCGGGTACCAAACAGCGCTGCTTGGTAATACACTGCCGAAACGATGGTTTCTCAAACACGGTCTCGCAACGCGCATTCAAGGTATTGCTTCGAAACTTCAACGCCTCCTCGCGCGAGCGTATCCACCGCGGTATCAAGCCCCACTGCATTGCCTGCACTCTGTGCGGCTCCTCCTCTGTTACCACCGGCATGGCGGGATACGCAAAGGCATTTACGTGCGTGTGAACTTCGAACATATTCTCGTTGAAAAAACTCGGATCCACATCCACCGTATCCATGCCGTACAAGCGAGCATAGTGCTCCACAATGTCGGCTATGGGCGCTTTGAGGGAGAAATGATAACACATGCCGCGAAGATATCATGCACGCTGTCGTCGGCGAGATACTACTTGCGAGGTTTTCGAGCGAACTATCGTCAGCG
>JBJOLU010000085.1:0-9711 GCA_046052705.1 Bacteroidota bacterium
TACTTTTACACAAGCCGGTGCCGTAAATATTGCCTTGGGCATCAACCGCCATGTGCAGCAAATAGGCGTCGTTGGTGGAAGTTCCAAAAAACGTTCCGCGATTATAGACAATGCTGTCTATAGATCCTTGGGCTCGAAGATTCCCGGACAGGATCACAAATCCAATGATCAGCACTCGCAGCATAGAGTGCGTTCGCAGACTATAAGTTCCATTGTTACGCATGTTCGCTCCCGCAGATTGGTTGAGCTTGCGTTTAAGGTGTGCGTGACAAAATGCCTCTACAACAAAGCACTGTAGCGGTGTCACAGTACAGAATATGAACGCGTGAATACTGTTAAGCACAAAATAGAAAGAGTTTCTGTTACAACTGTAGGTAGGTTGCTGTGCTTGCGTTACTGTGCTTACGTTGCTGAACCTCATCACGGCATGAACATCGCTGTAGCTACACCTGATCGCCGGCTTCCGGTTGCAAGGCGGGATCGAGGGATATACGATCGTCAAATACAAAGCAACCGCCATTATAATGATGTTGCCCAACTTCCTCGAAGTACTTCAGGATGCCGCCATCGAGTTGGTATACATTCTTGAATCCCTCTTGCTTCATGAGCGCGCCTGCCTTTTCGCAGCGAATGCCACCCGTGCAGAAGGTAACAATGGTGCGGTCTTTCATTTGGGGATCCAGCTCTTCGATGAGTTTGGGGAACGACCGGAAATGTTTGATGTCCAGTGTTGCCGCATTGGCAAAAGTTCCAAACTCTACTTCGTAGGTGTTGCGGGTGTCCAGCATCACAACATCTCTGCCTTCGTCCAGCCATTGCTTCAACTCGGCGGCGTGAACGCGAGGCGCAGTCCCTAGAGCAGGATTAATATTCCTGCCCATGGGAATGATTTCTTTTTTCAGCTTCACCTTCATGCGCTTGAAGGGAATGGTCTCGCTTCTGCTGGCTTTATACTCCATGCCTGCAAAGGGTGTGTGCGAGGTAATCAAAGACCAAGCAGCTTCTACCGCCCGATCCATGCCGGCCAAAAACACATTGATGCCTTCGGTGCTGAGAAGAATGGTACCGAATACACCTAATTCTCGCAATTGAGCTCGCAGCGGAAAACGTAACGATTGAATCCAATCTTCGTCGAGCGAGGTGAACGTATAGGCTGCTATGTTCAGAATTGGAGCATTTGTCATGGATATCAGCGTTGTGGTGAACGTCATCCGTAGTTCTACTGCAACGAAATTACAGAGAACGATGTGCAGTTCCTGCCTGCAATTGCTTCGAAGTTCCGAAATTGCGTCCCTACGAAGTGAGCAAATATGAATGTTGTAGCTATTGTCGGTCGCCCAAACGTGGGAAAGTCCACGTTATTCAATCGCATTATCGAGCGTCGGGAGGCGATCGTGGAGGCTGTGCCCGGGGTTACCCGAGACCGCTTATATGCCCAAGCAGAATGGAACGGTAAGGTATTCACGCTCGTGGACACCGGCGGTATCGTTCCCGAAAGCGAAGAAGTGTTTGATAGTGCCATTCGCCGTCAGGCCATGCTTGCCATCGACGAAGCTGATTCCATCATCTTTGTGGTAGATGCAGTAGATGGCGTAACTCCCACAGACATCGATATTGCCCGCTTGCTGCAAAGCTCTCATAAGCCTGTAGTGCTCGTAGCCAACAAATGCGATAATGTTGAACGCGATGCTCACGCTGCTGAGTTCTACTCTCTTGGTTTCGATATGGTGTATCCGATGTCTGCCATGAGCGGACGCTCCGGAGGTGATGTGCTCGATGCCGTTACCGCGCCATTAATTCCGGAAGTAGCCGAAGAAGATGATCGCCTGCACATCGCTGTGGTGGGACGGCCGAATGTAGGGAAGTCGTCGCTCACTAATGCGCTGCTCGGCAAGGACCGCATGATTGTAACGCCTATTGCCGGCACCACACGCGATGCCATCGACAGCGTGCTTACCTACTACGGGCGCGAAATGGTGCTTATTGATACGGCCGGATTGCGTAAGAAAGCAGCTGTTACCGAGAACATCGAAATGTACAGCACCCTAAGAACCATGCGTGCTATTGAGCGATGCCATGTGGCTGTGGTGATGCTCGATGCTACCCGTGGTTTGGAACACCAGGATAAGCAAATCATACATGATGTTGTGGCCGCGCGCAAGGGAATTCTGATTGCCGTCAATAAATGGGATGCCGTGGAGAAGGATACCAAGACTGCCGACGAGTTCACCAAGAAGCTTCGCGAAGACTTGGCAATGTTCGACTTTCTTCCTGTGGTGTATATCAGTGCTCTAACTAAGCAGAGAGTAACCAAAGTAATTGAGATGTGCGAGCATATCCATGATCGCCGCCGAAGCCGCATTCCCACTGCACTTCTGAACGATGCGCTAATTGGTGATATCGAACGCACACCGCCACCAAGCGTGCGCGGATTCGATTTGCGAATCAATTACATCACGCAGATAAAAACCGAACCGCCCATGTTCGCGTTGTTCTCCAACAAACCCGAGCTTATTCCGGATAGCTACAAGCGATTCTTGGAACGTGCTATACGCCGCCATCATGATTTTGAAGGCGTGCCCATCAGCTTGAGCTTCCGAAGGAAAAATAAAAGGATGAACGAAGAAGAGTAGGCAAGGGGCTTTGCCGGGTTTGCACTTTAACGAAGGCGAACTTTTCTTCCAATCACGATTCTATCGGACCCACCGTTCAGAGCCTGGAGCTTCTTGAGCGGTATGCCATACTTGCGAGCAATCACGGACATCGTTTCGCCTTTGCGTACCGTGTGGGTCTTTGATCCGGATGCTGTTTCTCTCTGTGTATTCATACGCGAGTTTTTTGCGCGACCGCTTTGTTGCGAATAGATGGTGAGCACCCGGCCCGCCTCCGGTTCGGCTTCGGTGAAATCCGGATTCCATGCGCGCAGCCGCTGCTCGCTCACACCAAAACGTGTACATATTCCGGCCAGACTATCACCTTTAGCCACCGTGTATGCAAGCGGTGCAGGACCCCTTGGCTCAATACTCTCGGACGGTGCAGTAGTACGTGTTATCGCAGGCTCCTGTTGCTGTGCAGGAATGCGCAGGCGTAGCCCACGGCGCAATGCACTTCCGGACCGCATGCGATTTGCTTTGAGCAGAGCATACACCGTGGTGCCGTAGGTGTTTGCAATGGTAGCGATGGTCTCGCCCTTACGAACGGTATGCCGCAGAGTGGATGCGCGTGAATTGCGGCGCCGGTACTGTTCCACCGGGGTATAGGTTCGAGGTGCCGGTGCAGTGGTATCCGTGGCTATGCCGTCGTTGCTCGATGAGGAAGCAGCTCCCATAGCGCTACCGGGAATTCCTTGATCAATGCCGAAGGAAGCAAATCTGTTTTTCTTTCGTTGCTCTTTGGGAATGCGCAGCACTTGGCCCGGACGCAAGCGAACAGAGGCATCGTCAAAGCCGTTCAGGGCGCAGATATCCGATACCAAAGTGGAACTCTCGGCTGCAATCATCGCCAACGTTTCATTTTTCTCTACGGTGCGCAGCACCCATGGTAGTTGCTCGTCTTGCGGAACATCTTCAAGATTTTCCAGAAAAGTTTTGCGCGTACCAAGGGGAATTCGAAGAATAAAGCTCTCGTCCGGAGGAGTGGTAAAGCTCAGCAACTGCGGGTTGATCTTTACCAGTGAATCGGTAGTGATGCCGGAGCAACGAGCTATAACGTTCAGGTATATGGGTCTGTCTATTGTCACCGTGTCTGTATTTACGGGCGGTTCGAAGGTCATCTCCCAATCACCAAAACCATAATCCTCGTACCTCATGGTGATCGTCATTGCTGCAATCACCATGGGTACATATTCACGTGTCTCGCGGGGAAGATCTTTACGAATGGCCCAAAAGTCCGGGTTACTCGCGCCGCTTTTCGCGATGGCATTTTTCACCACTTCAGCTCCGGTGTTGTATGCCGCGATGGCCAGCAGCCAGTCCTGCAACTCCACGTGTAAATCTCGTAGATAACGCAGGCTTGCATGCGACGACGCAACCGGGTCGCGGCGTTCGTCAATCCATGGAGTGATGCGCAGGTTGTATCGCTCGGCCGTTTCTTTGGAGCAATGCCACAGACCAACACCACGGCCGTTATGACCCGAAGAGCGCGGGTCCAGACCGCTCTCTACCATTGCAATGTGAGCCAGTTCCTCGGGCACGCGCTCTTGGCGCGCAATGCTCTTCAAAAGCGGGAACCACTGCGAAGTGCGATCGATCCATCGCGCGAAATACTTATGGCCTTTCTCTGAAACTAAAAAGTCTACGCACCGGGTTACATACTCATTAGCTGTTAAGGGTACAGCTGTTACCGGCATGGGCTTGGATTTAGACTTCTTGCTCGGCGACTTAGTAAGTGGTACAAAGGTAGCCCTGCTGCTTTTTTGCTGAGAGCGAGTTGCGATTTTTCTGCGCAGAGCAAAGAGCGCGTCATCGCTTGTGCGCCGCAGCGAAGGGCGGATATATCTCTCGTAATCATCGCACAGCGATTGCAACATCGATGTATACTCATCGTAGCGCTCCACGCCATTCATGGAGTTCAACAGACTCAGCTCAGAGATGGCGCTTTCGAAGGATAAAGCTGCGCGAGCGGTGTCGCGTTTTTCTATGAACCCAAGAGCCTGCAAATAGTACTGTCGTGTGTTCTCTATGCGAAGAGCCATTGTTTCACGAATGGAACGCTTGGGTTGCTCTTCGTCCATGCTATTGAATTCGTCCTGCACAGGCGGGCGCGAAGGAACCTTGGAGGGATCCTGCTTTACGGCGTCTTGGGCGTGCACATGCATTGCGCTACCGGCCACGACAACCAACCACAATGCGCGTTGTAGCGCAACAGATACACGAGAACCAAACTGCTTCACGAAGTAGGCCTTATCAAATGAAGGTGCAAATGAAGGTGCAATGTATATCGCAAAAACATACCCGAGTAGACGAACGTCGTGCCGGCGTTCGTGTTCGTTTGGTACTGCTCCGCGAACTACATCAATCGAATGCGCTGACCCGAGCGAACATTCTGCCGTGTGCTATTCAACACCAGAAGTCGGCGCATCGATATGCCGTACTTGCGGGCAATTTTCGCCATGGTGTCGCCACGCTTTGCGGTGTAGTACTTGGGAACGGCATTGACCGATTTGGAAGGCGAAGCCGCGCTACCCTTTGCGGTAAGGGGAGAGTAAATACGCAGCACCTGACCACGACGCAGACCTGAGCGAGCCACTCGCGGATTCCATTTACGAACTTCCTGCTCACGTACACCGAACTCTCCGGCGATCTCGCCAAGGTTGTCACCGCGGCGTACTTTATAGCGTGTCCAGTGTGCGGCAGGGCGTTCCTCTTCGAAGGTCTCGGAAACCGCTTTAGCACTTTGCTCATCGGGCATGGGAATCTTCAAACGCTGACCACTCAGCAATGCTCTGCGTGCAGATAAACCATTGGCTTTGCGCAGCTCTACCACTGTGGTGTTGTAGTCGTCGGCAATTTGAGCAAGAGTTTCGCCGCGTGCCACACGATGAATCACACCCTTGCCTGTAGCTTTACCCGCACGTGATGGTACGTCCTTGGGTTCTGCCTTCGCAATATTTTTTGTCTTGGATTTTAGCTCTGATACAACAACATTCTTTGCCTCTGTCTTTTTAGCGACCGGTGCGCTTCTCTTGGCAACAGGTATATCGAGTGTTTCCGCAGCATTTGCGGATTCCGGCGCCGGGCTCTGCACCGAGGCAACTGCGGGTTGTTGTGTGGGATTCATCACCACAATCTGCTGACCTACACGCAGTGTTTGCGATGCGCTCAAGTTGTTTGTGGAGCGAACATCGGCTACGCGAACTCCGTATGCATTCGCAATACCAAACAGGGTTTCGCCGGGCTTGCATGTGTGAATCACTTGTACTTCAGCTGCCGGTTGCGGTTCGGCGGCAACAGTATTCTCTATTGCGGGAGCCGCGACGCTCGAGGAAACCACCGATGCTTGTTGCACAGAAGATGCTACGGTAGCAGATATCGCAGTGGCTGTATCGCGCGCCGGCTCTCTGCCTTCTTCAGCATAGAGCTCGGGAGCTTCTGCCGGCTTGAAGGTGTGCAACGCCTCTCGGGGTATTCTCACCACCATACCCGGCCGCATTTTGGATTTGCGTGAGCTGTTGTTCGCCTGTTCTACAATACGAATAGGAGCCTCGTACTTTGCAGCAATAGCAGCGATGGTCTCGCCTCGCTGAACTTCGTGCAACACCCATGGCAACCGATCTTCTGCGGGGAGCGAATAAAGCTTGTCCTTCACGGTCTCTTTAGAGCCGAAGGGAACTTTCAGGATATGCGTTTCGCCGGGAGGAGTGCTGTAGCTGAGCAAATCAGTGTTCAGGCATTTCAGAGAGTCACAAGAAATTCCTGCACATGAAGCCAGCACGCTCAGAGCCACGGGTTCTTGAACTATCATTGTATCAACTCTATACTCGGGCTCGAAGTTTATCATTGATCGAGCAAAGCCATACGCATCCTGCTGCATGGTGATGAGCGTTGTGGCGATGAACATGGGCACATAATCGCGAGTCTCACGCGGCAGATATGGACGTATGTCCCAGAAGTTGGCGTTCTCAATCCCGCTGGCTTGAATGGCTCGTTTTACACCGCCTGCACCACAGTTGTAGGCAGCAAGCGCAAGATGCCAATCGCCAAGGTCGTTGTATAAATCGCGCAAGTGGCGCATTGCAGCTCGTGTTGCGCGTTCAGGATCGCGACGATCGTCTTTCCAGGGTGTTACCCGCAGTTTGTAGATCTCGCCGGTCGATTGCATGAATTGCCACATTCCTACAGCACTTGCACGCGATACGGCACGAGGATTCAGAGCACTTTCTACCATGGCAAGGTGAATGATTTCCTCGGGCATGTTCTCTTCGCGGGCAATACGCTTCAGCATGGGGAACCATTTACCGGTGCGCTCTATCCACTTTGTGAAGAACTTTCTGCCTTTGTCTGCGGTAAGGTAATCCACGCAACGGGACACGTACTCGTTCTGCGTAAGCGGGATGGTGGTCATAAAGCCGGGAGTAATTAAGCCCGCAGTGCCCGCAACGCCCACCGCTGATTGCTCCGCACGTGCTGACTTCTTTGCTTCCACATCCTTGAAGATTTTCTCGCGAAGTATGAACGTGGGAGAGTTCTCTCCCAGGTTGTCGATGTTCCGTATGTAACTCTCGAAGTCTTCGATTACCTGTTGAGCAAGTCCGGTGAATTCCTCGTTCTTCTCTATGTCCGGAGTGCTTGCCAGTTGGTTCAGCTCTTGAATAGCACTCTCAAAATACCGTGTGGCGCGAGCAGTATCGCGGCGCTCAATGGAGCTCAAACCTTGAAGGTAATACGAGCGCGCGTTTTCCAGCAGACGATCAATATCGTCGCCGCTAAGTTTTTTCGATGCCTTTAATAAACTGAGAGAGGTAATGCCGGACTCGCCGGAGCCATGCAGTGCAGCGTAGGTATGTGAGCGGGAGATGGAGAGGGCCGAAGCGCTTGCAACAGACAAGAGCGACACGACAATCGCAAGGACTGTACGCAAGTGAATCCATCTGTAGATATCACTGTGGTGGTAGCGTGGCATTCAATCTCCTTCGTTGAGCTTAAGAACGAGCACGCGCCGCCCCTCATCGTGAGGGATGATCTCTATGCGTGCGCGGCAATATACCCCTCGTTATCCACAGGTACAAGGGGTTTATCCACATTGGTGTTTGGGCATGAGAAGTGGCTTTGAAGAATGGATTTGAGTCGATGTCTGCTAGGCCATAGGCATCATGTAGGTACTATGAAGGTACTATGTAGCCGTGAGCCCTGTTCGATTGATGCTCAAGCGTTGGTTGTCAACACTTATGCGGGTTGTATTTTACTGCGCGCTTGAGAATAAACTTTAAGCACCATTCAACTACCATGGAAGCAACACTCAGCGTCGTTTTTCACGAGAACACTGCTCTTTGCGCTGTATTTGAGCCGCAGAGAAAAGGATGGCAACTCGCAGACATTGCAGAATTCAGCGGCACTCTCGACGTTCTGTCGTCGGCTTTTACGGAGACGTCGGTTGGTTTGCAGCTGGAGAAATACATACGCTCCGTTGCGCCAAAGATTAAAGACGTTCGCGTTGTGTTGCCCGCATCAGCTGTGGTCTCATTGTTCATTCCTTATGTACCTGCATCGTCGCTTGATAATATACTTGGGCTGTTGGAACTGGAGATACTTCAAAATGCACCTGAAACAAGTATAAATTCCTATCGTGCATCTTTCTTTCCTATGCGCTCATTGAGCGACAACGGGTCACTATTGCTTGCCGTTTTAAACAGAAAGTTGGCGGAGAATAATATCAGAGAGATGCTGGCCCGAGTGGGCGTGCTGGATTGTGAGTTTGTGGTGCGGCATCTGGCTGCACACTCCGCTTATTTATACTCGTATCCTGATCGTGCAACGGAAACCACCATACTCGTGAACATGGATCACAGCTTGTGCGACATTTCCGTGCTTCAAAAAAAGTCCACCTTGATGTTCAAGACAATACCCTACGGAAAAGACAGCACGGCATGCGATGTTATCGTAGATGAATGCGAGCGAAATCTGTTGCGAAGAGTAGAAACGCCGCCGGCTGTGATTGTGTACGGCGATGCTCTCACGCCCGGTCATTTGGCTGAACTGGAGCGACGACTGGGAACACTTGTGCAATCCGTGCAGCGTCTGAATGCTTTTAGAATGTGCACAACAGTATTGGACGAGCAGCATAGGTCCTTTGCATCACGTATGGCGCATCGTTTTGCCGCAAATGTTGGAAGCATCATGCAGCGCCGGCCCGAGCACGCAAAGTAAGGGCACAAGTGCCTGCATCTTTTATGACCTAATCGTGAGCTCTGAGACCTAATCGTCAGTTGTGTGTTACTCAGTTGTACCTACGGTAAAGCATCCTTTAAAGCATCCCTATAAAGCGTACAGAGCCATGCATTTTTCTTCGTTCCAGAATTCATAGCAGTGAAGAAATTATTCGCGTATGTAGTGGTTAGTCTGGTTGCGGCCCTTGCCCTGTGCTCGGCCCAGCAGTCCACGCGCGGACGGGAGTTTGTCGTGGCATTCCTGCCCAACTATCACGCTGCTTCATCCACGGGTGATTCTCTCTACATCACCATTGTGGCAAGCGTGCCCACCAAAGGAACATTGGAACTACGCGATCGTTCCGGTGTTGTGGCGCCGCGCAGCTTTAGCATTACGAATCCCACGCAGATACTCACGGTATCGTTGTCGCCGGCATCGTATGAGCTTCGCGGCTATAACTATAGAGAGGCGTTCACCACAACTAATGATATAGAGAAAGCAAGTCCGGCATCCATTCGCATCATCGCGGATAACGATGTGAGTGTGTATGCCTTGAACAAAGCAGTTCGCAGCAGCGATGCTTCGCTAATATTACCGTTGGCAACTTTGGGCACAGAGTATGTAGTGCTCAGCGCCAAAAGCGATATACAGTCTGCCTTTCCGCTCCCGGGTCTGTCCACGAATTCAACACCATCGCAATTCTGCGTAGTGGCAGGAAGCGACAATACAAACGTGACTATCGCGCCCTCGTCTGCTACGTTCGGCGCCTCGAGTGCGGTAAAGAATATCGTTCTGCAAAAGGGTGAGTCGTACTTGGTTCAGGGACAATTCACTACAGACAACAGCG
>JBJOLU010000086.1:0-7914 GCA_046052705.1 Bacteroidota bacterium
ACGTTCCAGGGTTTATCCAGAGCTGTGGTTGGAAGCAAGGGCGAAGTTGTATTCACCGCGATGATCATGTCGGGCTTATAAGCTTGAGCAATCTCCACAGGAATATTCGCCAGCAGTCCGCCATCCACCAACACCATGCTATCCATATGCACGGGTGAATACCGCAGCGGCAGTGTAGCACTGGCTCGAATTGACTCCACAAGATTACCCGCGCCAAGCGCCACCACTCTGGCGTGTGCGATATCGGTGGCAACAGCTCGAAAGGGAATTTTCAGATTATCGAAGTTGCCGTTGTCGTGATAGGGCGCATTCCAAAACAATCGCAAAAACGGAATGGAAAAACGCATCACATTCGTTACCGACTGCGGCACCACCAAGGAGAAATCATGGAAGCGAAGTGTCAGCACCGCGCGGTCTTGTTCGTACTTCTGATCAAGAAATAATCTATTGCGATCGCGATCAATACCGGTGGCGAATTGCTTGTCCCAATCCACTGTTTGAAGTAACGAGTCCAGCTCGTTCGAGGTGTAACCGGCGCACCAAAGCCCGCCTATAATAGCGCCCATGCTTGTGCCAATGACCATCGAAGGCCTGATGCCGGCACGCTCCAACTCTCGCAGCACTCCCACGTGCGCGGCTCCGCGGGCGCCACCACCGCTCAGCACCAGTATTACTCGCGGCTCTGCTGCTTGTCTTGTTTGGTTTTGCAGAGCAGCTCGTTCTACGCGTAGAACAGGCAACGCATCACCGGCATGTGTAGGCGTGGTAGTAATTACACCACACAGCATCATCACGACTAGCGCAGATATGAGAATTCGCAAACTCACTCGATGGTGTTTCGTTGAAGTTCGTAGGCTTCCTGCATACCCAAATACAATGCCTTCATGCCGTACTCATACTCACTGCGATTGGTGGCGCAATGCAGCGCAGACTCCTCCGATCCCTCGTGGGTATACACGTCATTTTCTTCGTCGTTCACTAGTACTTGCACAATGCGCTTGGCTGCATCTGTTGCCGACATCATTGGCTTTAGCGGAGGCAGTGGAAGTGATTTTTCACGTGCAATGGATCTAGATCGCTTGATGCCTTCGGCAAACAACGCTCCGATGGACGCATCTTCACTGGCCTCGGACCACTCTGTGGTTACTCCGGCCGGACATACTACCGTGGCGCGAACACCGGTATCAACCAGCTCAGCCCTCAGCGATGCCACAAAGCCAACCGCCGCATGTTTGGCCGCCACGTAGGCACTGTTGAATCCATAACCTGTTTTGCCCGCCACACTGGAGATGGTAATGATATGTCCTTTATGATTACTCTTCATCACGGGCAGTGCAGCCGCCGTTGTGGACCACAGCGAGAACACGTTCAAATCAAAAATGCTTTGCAATCTCTCGCGGGTTGTGTCCTCCACCGATGCTCGATTACCACGGCCGGCGTTGTTAATCAACACATCGATGGTACCAAACTCGGCTATCGTTTGCTCAATGAATTTTCTCGCAGCGCTATCATCGCTGATATCGCACACCACTTCCAAGACGCGCGATCCATTACTGCGGGCAGCATTAGCTACAGCAGAAAGTTTGTCGGCACGGCGGGCACATAACGCGAGCATGCACGACGACAGGGACAACTCGATAGCAAGAGCCGCTCCAATACCGGATGACGCTCCTGTGATTGCAATAACAGTGGAAGCAGAGAGTTGCATAATCAAGAATGAAAAAAGTGAGTGTGAGTATGATGCGTTAATTGCATTAAACATGCATCGACGAACCAAGCAACACTAGAGTCTAGAAAAGCAGAGCCTTACTGGTGCAAGGAGCTAATCTTTATTAAACGATAGAATTGCTATCGAAACTACGGTATGCCCGGGCTCACGGCTTTCTCTATTGACCCCTAAAACGTGACCCCTAAAACACATAGACTATCAGACTGCTGATCGGGCAAGGAAGTTGAATGGAGCGGACACCGCAACAGCATTTTACCACACCTTCGCGCACGTATGAAGTTCGAGGGTTCGAGAGTTCTAGAGTTCGGTAGTCGTTGAATGAGATGTGGAGTTGCGCGCTGTGCGTATAAACACTCTGGTGCTCATGTAATACATGTTCAGAGTGAAATAATACTACCATGCAGTAGTGCAATAGTAAAACAGAGCGAGGCACTACGCCGGTGTATAATCGCGCTTACTTCGAGACGATCACCACCTCGGTGCGTCTGTTCAGGCGCCGACCGAAGTCTGTGCTGTTGTCACCAATGGGACGGGTGTCACCAAGACCCGCAATTTGAATGCGCTCCACTTGAATGCCTTTACGTTGCACCAGATAGCGACGCACGCTTTCGGCCCGCAACAGCGAGAGTTTTTTGTTCGAGGCAGGGTTACCGCGCTTATCTGTGTGACCTTCGATACGCACCACCACTTTGGGCTGATTGCGCATAAACTCGGTAAGCAGCTCCAGCGCGCCTACCGAATCCGGCAGTACACTACTACCCGTGGGAAAGAGCAAATCTTCGATGATGAGCTTGCGGCCTATATCAGCCAGCGGTATAGTCTTGCGAAGCAGTTCTTCCTTACGTTCGTTTACAATTGCCACGTTAATAGAGTCCGGAATAGCCGGGGCATCCGAGCGGTATGTGATAGCAAAGAGATTTGTTAGCTGAGTTGAATACACATCCAAAAGCTTGGAAAAATTCTGATACAGATCAAAGGCGCTTCCACGAGTGGCCTCTGCTATTTGCTTGTACTCGCGCAGACTGGGCGGCGCTATACAGAAGGTGCGTATAGACTTCGCTTTTAAAAAGTCGATCATCGACTCGGTGGTGAACTTTGTAACCGCTTCTTTGCTGCGATCTCCGGCATAGTGATAGGGCGCGTCGGTTATTAGCACAAACACTTTGTTGGCCGAAGGCCTAAAGTCCATCCTTGCTGCGGTATTCAATCCTTCCAAAGCATTCTCCGCCTCTTGTCCGCCACCTACACATTTTACTCCCACAAACCACGAAAGGAACTCATAGATATCCGCGGTAGGTGCGTGGAAGTTTTCAATATTATCAGAGAAGAATACTACCCCAAGGCGATAGTCTATACCGCGGCTTACTAAGCGCGCTACGAACTTTTGAATGTTCTCGCGAATAGCTTTGATATGCGAGTCCATTCCTCCAGTTACGTCCAGGATAAAAACGAAATCCACGGGAACTCGTTCCCCCACGGAAATTTTGCGTACGGAAACAACGCGTTTTTCCGCTCCGTTCTCTACCACCGTAAGGCCCTTTGGATCAAGGCTATCCAGAGGAAGGCTCTGCTCGTCCATCGCTTCAACGATAAGACTTACTTCGGGAAACCTCTTGATATCTACGTTCTGTATAGTCAGGGTGTACTTCTGCTGCGAGCGCACACGCGCGTCCTCTGCACGGCGACGCAATGCGTCTTCCACGCTGTCGGCGGGAACCGAAGCCCGCAAAAGCGAAGCACTGCAAAGTGCAAGAATATAAAGCGTACTAACCAGACGCCGAGCAGACGACATGATATCTTTATATAAGTATTACAGAAAGGGATGAGTGCGTGCAGTCAACTCGGGGGGGGTGGGTCTTGCTGCACCAAAAAACCCCTGCGGAAGATTGTTCACCGTAGGGGTTTGTATGTTCATCGTCAAGTTTACTCGCTACTAGCGAATGTTCAGTCTCAGCACCGGCGATACCATGAAGAAGTTGGTTAGCTCCCATGGACGCTTATCAGTTTCACTACGAAGCGGTGTAGAGTACTTACCCTCCAGGTACAACCATTCGCCAAGAAGAGGAACGTATGCGCGAACCATGAGGTTGCTGTTGGCATACTGAGCAGCCACTCCAAACGGGAATGTAGATTGGCTACGATACTCAATGCGAGCATACAACCACTCATTGAAGCTTGTAGGACGATACGTGCGAAGACCTGTAGTCAACGCGCCATTGCCCTTGGCCGATACAGCTACATTCGTTGTGTCTCCCGCTTTACCACGGAACGCATATCCCCACTCGGCAACCTCTACATAGTTCACACCAAGGTCAAAGCGGAAGAAATTCTCGGGGACCTTGGGGTCCAGCCACCAGTTGTACACAAGTGCAACCTGCCCGCTAGTGCGGAGCACCGGTAACACATGATTTGGGTCGAATCCGGCAGCAGACATTAACTGGCGCTTCGCAACATCTGTGGTCGCGCTGGGACGCCATGAGGCCCACGTGTTCTTCTCTGCAAACGCTGAATCGGGCGCAGACTGCAACGGCGCTTCGTAGTTGATGCTCAAGCCAAGCTGCGGATGGAAGGGAGCGTTTACATCCAACGACATAATTCCCATGCCGTTCGAGCCATTCAGACGGCGCTGCGGCAAGAAGTCTAAAATTCCACGCTCCAAACCGGTGGTTCTCATTCTGTATCCGCCACCAAGACGAATGTTGATGAGGTAAGGAATGGGCTTTCTGGATTCGGCATCTTCGTTTTCGTACAAAGGACGCTGAAGGATAACACGAGACATACCCGCGCTCCAGAAGGGATAGCCGATAGCGTCATTTCCTACAGCATTGCGAAGCCAAAAACCGGAATTACCAACCTTCAGCGACTGTTCAAAAATGGAAAGAGAAATAGAGTGCGAAACATGTGTAGGCAACATGAAATCCGTAATTAAATCACGCGCTTTTTCGCTCATCGGAGATTCAGCGGGAACTTCGCGATAGCAATAGGGGCGCTTAGGATCGGAGATCAATGCCGCCAGTTTCTTCATGTATGCGTCTACGTCCGATGATGCGTACGACTCATTGCCGCACTCAACCAAGAGAAGAACGTAGTTCTCTTCCGGATCGCTCTTCGGTGCTGCGGTTACTACGATATCTTGCATATCGAGGTTTTCCTTTGCGCGTCCGGTAAGCAAGAAGGTTTGATACACTTGAAGCGCGAGATTCGGTTCGCACACTTTCCAACGCGGGAAGTATTTAACAATGTTCGGGTCGATCTCGAGCAGTGCACGGCGAATGGTATCGCGCTCAGTTTCCTGAGCAAAAATTGCCTGTGCTCCTGCCAAAAACAGAGCCATGATTGCAACGATCCGAATGATGTGTTTCTTGTTTTGCATGATTTTCTTTAGATACTACTCTACGATAACTTCACGATCAAACGTGTTGTTCGTTAGAAATTATAAATAACTCGAAGCGAAGGCACAAAGGTTGAAGCATTTTCCCACTCATATGCTTCTCTGAGTATGGGCGAAACAATAGTACCGTCGAAACGAATACCAAGATTGGGGCTAAGCGGCATCAACAGCCACGCTTGTGCCATGAGTGCGTCGTCGAAATACTGCAGTGTAAATCCATAAGGAGTTGTAACATACATGGACATATAATCCATGCGAATCGAAACGCCCCCAACAGTCTTAGCTCCGGACTTTTTGTAACTGTTCATAGTATAACTAGTGTCACCTGAACGTGTGCCGTTACGAAGAGTATCTATACTTGTAGTGCCCACTTCATTTGTCCATGTCTCACGTGAGTATAGTGCTCCACCAATGCGGAAGCGGAAGAAATTTCCGCTGTCGATGCTAACTGCAAATGAGTAGTGAAGTTGAGCGTTGATTCTCATAAGATAGTCGTTGCGCAGCTGGTTTTTTACAGTCCGAAGTGCGATTACCGTATCGGGAGCGATTTTGCGAACTGTGTCGCTGAACACACTTGTTGTGTAGGGCTGAACAATATTATCGCGGCCGGAAGTCTGAACGGCGTCGCCGAATACATACGAGCCCGAAATATTGAACACGCCGGTGTTGGAGTTCGTGATGTCGATAGGAAAGTCGAACGATCCGTCTATACCGAAGCCCGCATGTGTGAGCTTGGGCGTCATACCCAGATCTTTGCCGATGCTTGCCCATCCGTTGGTGGGAAGAATCACACCCAACTTATTCCATCCCCACACAGCGTTCAAGGACACACGGTCGCTGAAGAATGAGGGAACGTTTACAGACTCTATACCATAGCGCAGTTCAACACCATACTTGGGAAGTATTCTGTTGTACACGGAATCGCTACCAAGACCTGCTTCTGTTTGCGGTTCGTAGTTCTTCCAGCTGATAAGATCGGGGCTAACGATAAGTTCGTTCGGCATGTTGTAGTTCATCGCCTGGCCTTCGGAGATGCGCTTGTACATCTGCACATCTTGCTCGTCTACCAGTTTGGACAAGCCGCGAATAGCACGAATGAACACCTCATCACCAATACCTTGAGCTTCGGCTGTCACGTTCACGCCTTCCGAAGCGTTCTGCTGAACAACAAAGTTTTCGAAGTACTGATAAAGGTTCTTTGCAGGCGAACCGGCGGGAGCCGATTGATTACGCAACTCGGTGTAGGTAACCACCTCACGTGCAGCACCAAGTACCGTTGTGAGTTTCTTGTTGTCGCTGTTCGAGGTAATAAAACCAACAACCTTGAAAGGAACACCGGCTGTATAGCGTGTAGTGATCACATATGCGCGCTTGAAGGTATTACACTCCCACTGCTTTCGGGCTATGGAATACTTGGCATACTCGATACACTCGCCACGAAGAAGTTTTTTTACTTCTTCGTCTTCCATCAATGCAGGCAGATCCGCAGCACAACCAAGCTCTAGAACTTTGTCGTCGATTTGGGTTTGCTTGGCCGGAGCACATTTCTGTGCGGCATCGGTAATAACAGGTTGCGGGTTAAGCAACTCCGTAACGGCCTTCATGGTAATGTCGTCGAGTTTGAAGATCGAAACATTACCGTAACGGTAGTTCTTGATCTTACCCATGATGGTCTTGAGTTGTGTCTCAGACTGACCATACAAGGTACTCATGCTGCCTACAACCACGAGCGCGAGGGCAACTATGAATGGTGTTCTTCTCATCGTTTCAATAAAATAGTTTCGTTCAATTTTAACTCTGTGCTGTTCTTAGTGCTGTACTTGGTGCTGATCCTAGTAGCTGACCGGCACGTTGTATACAGCCTTACCGTCGCCTGATGTTTCGCCATTACACTTGTTCTTAGCTTTGGCTTTTACCAAAATCTGTACGTTACCCTCTACTTTACCCTTCTTGAGAGGCGGTCCGTCCAGACGCAATTCTACTTCGTATCCGCCACCTGAGGCCTTCAGAGGACCGGCGCTCACCTTGTAGCCCGGAATGTCTTGCTTCTCTACCGTGGGGGTGAGAACAATAATGTCTGAGGGACCTGCTTTGGCACCACCAATATCAACAATAGGTGCGTTGATCTTGATGTTCGAAACCGTAACAGTTGGGTCGCGAGGATCGGTGATCGGATTGATCTTCACGTCGCTCATTACCACTTTCGGAGGACGTTGCTTCGGAGCACCCACAATGGGTTGACGTAGCAGAGATACGCGTTCTTTGGTTTGAGGATCTTCCCACAGCACATCCACAGAAATCTGCTTGGATCCGCAAGGAATCTCCTGACGCCACTGCAAACCGCGATGTTCTTGATCTTGAGGAGTAATCTTCGCGTCGATCAGATACTGACCTGCCGGAATCTTCTTGCCATCCGAGGGTACCGGCAGCAATTCAAGCTCCTGGCCGAAGTAACAGTTCTCAACTATAGACTTCACATCTTCTTCGTTCTCCAACTTGCTGGCAAACACTTTGAGTGCTGTTTTCTCTTCTTTCACTTTACCGGATGGGTTGGCGAAGGAGATAGCAATGTCGTAGTCTCCGGCTTGAATAGGTTGGCTACAAACCAGCTTGAACTTGCGCATTTCCGCAGAACCTTGAGCTGTTTGGGCAACCTGTCCGGTTCCCGCATCTACCACCTGCCATGACAATGCCGGAGTACATTTTACTGTAGGCATACGTCCGGGTGAATACGGTCCGGCGGTAAACGGAATCTCTGTTCTGGAAAGTTTATCAAAGGTATTGACGTTGGCGT
>JBJOLU010000087.1:0-5997 GCA_046052705.1 Bacteroidota bacterium
GATAGGGGAAGTGTGTGTGTGCGTGGTTGTTAGAGAAGTAAACTTGCTTCAACGCCGCATAAAGAACCACGTACAACGATACACATTATGGGGTAGTTGTGGTGCTGTGGGGTTGGGGGGGCAGTGCGGCAGTGACTACGAACTCGCACTCTTTACCAGTGCTCTATACCATTGCTCCAAGTTTACCACCTGCTTCTTCTACAAACAGCAAATCACGTACGCGCGAAAACCAGCAGAGGGCGATAGTCTTTTCTATCTGCTGCCCGTATGGCACGAAGGTATGCCCTGCGCGGGTCTTCGGTGGTGGTGTGTGTGGCTGATCCTGCTGATCCCCACGTGAACACCGGAAGTTTGTAGACAGTATCTATGATGATATCAGCCATGAGGCGACTATGCCTACCGTTGCCGTTAGGGAAGCAGTGAATGCTCACCAAACGATGTTTAAACCTCAACACTGTTTCATCCGGAGAGTAGGTAGAGTGTTCATGCCAATAACGCACATCGTCGAGCAGTGTTCGCAGCTCCGTGCTTATCTGCCATGTATCCACACCAATGTTTTTGTTGCTCGTGCGAAACTCTCCTGCCCATGCCCACACATCGCCGAACATGCGCTTGTGCAGCAGTCGGATAAATGTTTCATTAAATAAAACATCGGCGGTAAATGAACGCTGCAACGTCCATTCTATAGCATTCTCGATATTCTGCTGTTCGAGTTCATCTAATTCACCACGCGTTGCAACGTGAGGAAAAAGAAGCCCTTCCTTTTCCTCGGCAGTTAAAGGTGTTTGACCGGATGCAGCCTCGTCGTTTAACCCTCCGTCGAAACCATCATCTCGTCTATCATCTAGTTCATCATCTATTCCGTCCTCTAATCCCATAACATTTTCGGCATATCGTGGCAGAGGGATAATGTTCGTTGCTTTATTGCTTCTTCTAATCTTTGCGTTGAAACAGACTGGTCTTCGAGTTTCATTGTGGCGGCTGTGCGCATCACAATACGGGTAGCTAATTCGGTTGCGCGTTTTTCAATCAGCGCTTCCAGCGAGCCGTCGTTGGGCACAAAGCCATACACCAAGCGCATATCCATGGCTTGGGCAATATTCCGCAGCGACTTGATGGTTATGGAACCATCCTTCTCCCGCCTCTCGATATCCATAACGCCCTGCTTGGTAATGTTTAGCCGCGAAGCGAGTTGCTGCATAGACATACCAAGTGCCGTACGAATTGCCTTAATCCACCCTGTGGGCGGCATGGCCACTTCCGCCAGCGAAGCAAATTTCAAGGTCTTGCTATCGAGCTGCTGCAGTTGTAGTGATTTCCGGTCCATTTTGTACACCTATACATTGACAGTTAGTGTGCAAAAGTAAAGTAATTACTTTACTTTTCCAAAAGATGTATCCGGCTGAGAAAACCAACTGCTACACCCAACTGTGACGACATTCTCCTTAGCCCTTCGATCTGTAAGCTAAAGCTCGTTTCGATGCCGGTAAAGGGCCGTATTTTCCCTCCATCACCACCGTTTCTCCATGCAAGCTTCTGTGCACATACCATCACAACCCAAGCGGCGAAGCGCTGTTGGCGTTCGTGGGTTGATGCTTTTTCTCCTCCCTCTCTGCCTTGCCCTCACGGGTTGCCCGCACGCTCTTATTGAGCGCGTGGAAAAACTTCTGCCGCCACCGGGATACAAGCCGCGGTTTAATACCTCGAGCGTGTCGTTGGATTCGCTGGCGCGGAGCTACGAGCAGGCCTTGCAAAGCGGGAAGGTAGATTCCTCACTGTGGTTCGACGATTCCATGCCGCCTCCGGCAGGGGACTCGCGGGTATTGAGTAGTGTGGATAGTGTAGATGCGACAGATGTTGATGCGGCAGAGGATGCTGCAAGAGCAGTGGGGCTTGCTAGAGATTCCGCAACTACCGGTAGCAGTGCGGAACAGAATGACGTTGTATCAAATGAAGCTCAGAGAGGTGATGCCGGCAAACAAGCAAACATGCGCTCTGCAGCAAAGCGGTCTGCAGTAGAGGGCGGAATGGCAATGCCACCGGCTGCGGCGATGCGTCGCTTCAACGAGATACTGGCTACGCTTCCTAAAGACAAGCAGGACAGCGCCAGGGCGCTGGTGATGTTTGCTATGATGAATGGCAAGAGTGTTCGTTACGATTCCACTCGCGCCAACGTTTCAAGCACCGACTCTGTGCGCATCAATGCCATGCGCGATCGCGCGGAGCGCTTGCTGGAAGGTTTGCCCGATTCCACCCGCAGCGCGCTTTCGGCCATGCTCTCGCAAATGCGCAGCGACGCGGAAGGGAAGACAGCCGGCGGTGTTTCAGTTGGTTCAGCAATAGGTACCGGTCCAGCAGCAGTTGCCGGTTCGGCGGTAGATGTCACCTCTCGACGAGCTGCGCCGCGCGAAGCGCCGGCGCGTGTACACATACGTTCCCTGATCGACAAAAACTATCCGCGCGATATTGAACTTCAGATTACCCTTGTAGACTCCACGGGCAGAGCCATTCTGGGCTGCGCGCCACCCTTCCTGCCTAAGGGCGCAAGCGACAAGCGCTATTGGTTTGCTCTGCGCGACTCGTGCAACGGCACTGCCACCGCTATCGATGCCTTTAGCGTGGAAGAAGTTCGGGAGTCGGCCACCGATCCCTACGCCCTTGCCTTTGTGATCGATCACTCGGGCTCCATGGGCAAAGTGCGTATTCGTAAGCTGCGCGAGGCAGTGAGGTCCACACTGAATATCATCGGCACGAACGACATGATCACCGTGATGCCTTTTGCGGGCTCCAGCGGTGTGGATATCGCGCTGACGTCCGACACCTCTGTGATGCGCAGTGGGATGGATATTGAAAACCACGCCTCTATTAAACCGGGCACTGCTATCTACGACGCCACTCTGCATGCAGTGCGGGAGCTTGGGGCGGCGCCCAAAGACAAAAAGAAAGCTATACTGATGTTCACCGATGGCGAGGACGGCAGTTCTAAAGCCAAGCTCAACGATGCTATTCGTAGCGCCCGAGACAGCGGTGTGGCCGTGTACACTATTGCTTACGGCCTCACTAACGAAGAACCGCTCTACGCGTTGGCCACAAAAACCGGCGGACAATTCTATCGCATTTATTCTACGCGCGAGTTCCCACTGGTGTTTCAAGACATCTATCGCTCGCTCAAGAATTACTACCGCATTCGCTATGCGCCGCCGCCTTGTGCAGGCATTCATAGCGTTCGCGCCGAGCTACGCCTTCCGGAGATAGGTATTAAGCGGCTTAGCGTGCAGGGCAGTTATGATAAATCTCTGTTTACCGAGCTGGACACCGTGGGTTCCGTTACCTTCCTGAATATCGAGTTCGCCACCGGCAGTGCGGATATTCAGCCGGCCTCCGCTCGCGACCTGGACGAAATGGCGGTGTCTCTGCTGGCACACCCGAACACCGTAATGGAAATTCGCGGGCATACCGACGACAAAGGCAGTGCCCAAACGAACGAGAAACTCTCGCTGCTGCGCGCCGATGCGGTGGCACGTGCCCTACAGCAACGCGGCGTGCCGTCCTCGCGCCTTCGCACCCGCGGCTTTGGTTCTTCGCAGCCATTAGTGCCCAATACTTCCGAAGAAAATCGCGCCAAGAACCGCCGCACGGAGTTTGTGATTGTATCACAATAGCCGATAACTCCCTTCATCGTGGTAGCGCATTGTTTGGGGCAGTGTGTGGCATAAAAACATCACGCCCGAGTTGCCGTCGTTATGAGTGCAACCGGCCATGTGCTAATTTGCTAAGCAGGTTATTTTATTCGACGTTATTATCCGATTATGAACTGTATTTCTGTGAGACGGAGTCTCATGTTCCCGCTGGTTGTTCTTAGCGTTATCGCTCTCTTCTCAACGTCATATTGCAGCGCTCAGGCATCCAATCCCGACGAGCAGCGTTGGGTGCAGATGATGCAAAGCCCCAATCCAAACTTCTACGACATTCAGCGTGAGTTCAATGACTATTGGTCGCGCCACGAGCATGTGAAAGGCGATGGCTGGAAGGCCTTTAAACGCTGGGAGTACTACTGGCAGCGCCGTGTATTGCCGGACGGATCGTTTCCCTCGGGCAAGGAGATTGTAAGCGCGGTTCAAAAGAAACTTGCCGATAGAGCTGCCAAGAGAAACACAAAGAAGAGTAACTCCGTGCAAACACCCATGGCAAACTTCACGCTCATGGGTCCCATGAACAACATCCCCACCAACGGCGGTTGCGGACGCTTAACAACTGTGGTGTTTCATCCTACGAACTCCAACATCATGTTTGTGGGATCGCCTGCAGGCGGTTTGTGGAAGAGCACCAACAACGGCGCTTCGTGGTCCAGCAACACCGACAACTTCACCACGCTGGGCGTGAGCGCTATTGCCATCGATCCCACCAACCCAAGCGTGATGTACATTGGCACGGGCGATCGCGATGCCTCCGACACCTATGGCACCGGTATCTATAAATCCACCGACGGCGGCTCTACATGGAACACCACGGGCTTCACCTACACCGTACAAAACCAAGTGCGTGTGTGCCGCTTGATTATACATCCCACACAAAGCAACATCATTATCGCGGCCGCTAGCAACGGTATTTGGAAATCCACCAACGGCGGTACATCGTGGTCGCAAAAAACCACTTCGTTCACGCACGACATGGTTTCCATGCCCGGCAATCCGAACTACATGTATGCATCTGCATCAGGCAGTGTGGTGCGCTCCACGAACAACGGCGACACATGGACAGCCATGACTATGGGATATACAGCCTCGGCGGTGAATCGCGTTTCGCTTGCCGTAACACCGCATAATCCCCGCATCGTGTACGCGCTGTGCTCCAATGCATCGGGCAGTGTGTTCTATGGTTTGTACCGCTCGCTTGATACCGGTAACACATGGTCGCTTCGCGCAAACTCTCCGAATATTCTTGGTGGCGCTGCGGCAGGCAATGATTCGCGCGGCCAGGGCTGGTATGATCTGTGTATGGCTATCAATCCCAACGACTCCAACGATGTATTCGTGGGCGGTATCAACACATGGCAATCCACCAACGGCGGCACGAACTGGACATGCCGCTCCATGTGGTACACCGGCACATCACTACCCTATGTGCATGCCGATGAGCACGACATGTGGTACAAGCCCAACACACAGGAGCTCTACGTGTGCAGCGACGGCGGATTGTTCCGCACAACAAACAGCGGCACCTCGTGGACCGATCTTAGCGCGGGCCTGGAGATCATGCAGTTCTATCGCATTAGTCAATCGGCCTCGAACGCAGGCCGCTTGCTGGGAGGCGCGCAGGACAACGGCACAAACTATCTCAATGCAGGATCGTGGTCGCAGATCTATGGCGGGGACGGCATGGATAATGCCACCGATCAATCCAACGATGCGGTACTATACGCTTCATCACAAACAGGGAATTTCGGTCGCTCCACGAACAGCGGCGCAAGCTTTACCGGTATCACGCCCACAGGTCTTGGTGGCACGGGCTCGTGGGTAACACCCATTTGTTTGGATGCGAACAACAACGTATATCTGGCCTACGGTAATGTGTATCGTAGCACCAATCGCGGTACCAACTGGACAAACATCGGCGGCGCACTGGCATCGGCTGCAACACATATGGTGGTGGCTAAGTCCGACACCAACATCATCGTGATTGGCACCAGCAGTACCATGGTTCGAACTACGAATGCAGGCACAACATGGACGAGCGTAAAGGGGACGGTACCTAATGGAATTTCCCGCGTAGCGATTCATCCCTCGGGCCCGGACACCATGGTAGCGGTGCTGAGCAATTGGACCGCAAGCAACAAAGTGTTTCGCACCACCAACGGTGGTTCCACATGGACGAATATCAGCGGATCGCTTCCCAACATTCCCATGAACTGCCTCACCTTCGAGGCCGGTGCTCTCTCGGGTATGTACTTGGGCACCGACATCGGCATGTATTACCGCAACAACACCATGAGCGATT
>JBJOLU010000088.1:0-2895 GCA_046052705.1 Bacteroidota bacterium
ATAACGGCCATTATGGACGAAGCGGTTCAAGACGGCACATTGGATGCAGATGAGTACCGCATCCTTACGAATATCATGCAGTTCAGCGAGGTCACGGTGAAAGATGTCATGACGCCTCGCAACGTGGTGTTCAGTTTGCCGGCGGCAACAACTGTAGCCGAGATCGTCGATCGCGGGGAATTGCAGACCTACTCGCGCTTTCCTATTTGCAAAGAGCAATCTCTGGACGATGTGATTGGCTACTGCCTAACCAGAGACATTTTATATGCTGCGGTTCATGGCCGGCATTCTTTGCGCATGGACCAGCTGTGCCGCGAAGTTCATTTTATGCCGGAAAATGTTCGCTTAGACAAAGTGCTCGAAGAGTTCTTAACAAGGCGCCAGCATTTGTTTTTAGTGGTGGATGAATATGGTGGGGTAGAGGGGTTAATCACCATGGAAGATGTGGTGGAAACAATTTTAGGCGCCGAAATAGTAGACGAGGCAGATCGGGTTGTAGATATGCGGCAGCTGGCTAGTCTGCGACGTGATCAGCGCATTGCCGGCTCTGCAGGCCAGCAGCAATCCCTTGCTTCACAGCAGCACGAGCGCGATAACGAAAATCATGATTGATGCAACGCTCTTCGGTCGAGCATGATCGACTTGGCACGTTCACGTTTTTTAACGTTTGCTTGGCAGGATGAGTTGTTACTTGCGCCCTGCTTCCGTTGTCTACTCTTTTGGTTCGGCGTATCTTTGGTTCTTATGCGGTACAATACGCAACATGCCCACGGTACAGCGCCGGGAGTTTTTGTGGTTTTTAGGAGTTGATGCATGAATTGGCTGCGTGATCACGACAGTGCAGATCTACATATTCACGAAGAATTACGAGCATTACCGGCATTTCCGGAACATGTTGCTATCATCATGGACGGGAACGGCCGATGGGCTTCCGGAAATGGAAAGCCTCGAGTATCCGGTCACAAACAAGGTGTAGAGACGGTTCGAGAAATTGTGAAAACGTCCAGCAGATTAGGGCTCAAGTACCTAACGCTGTATGCCTTCTCTCTGGAGAACTGGAAGAGACCTCAAACGGAAGTATCAGCACTCATGAGATTGCTGGAATCGTATCTGAAAAAAGAGATTGACGAATTGCACGAGAACAATGTGCGCGTAACTGCCATTGGCAAGCTCAATGCGTTGCCTAACCATGTTCATACGCTTCTTAGTTCGTGCATCGAAAAAACCGCAAATAATACCGGTCTTACACTGAACCTTGCATTGAGTTACGGAGCACGGTGGGACATCGTTCGAGCCACACAGCTTCTTGCCCTTGATGTACGCAGAGGGAAACTGTCTCCGGAGGATATCACCGACGAGCTGTTTTCTCAGTATCTGGTAACGAATTTTCTTCCGGATCCCGATATGCTCATCCGAACAAGTGGCGAGATGCGCATCAGCAATTTTCTCTTATGGGAGATTGCATATGCAGAGATTTTTGTGACCGAGAAGTTTTGGCCCGAGTTCCGTTCCGAGGATCTGTACAACGCCCTGCGGAGTTATGCGCGGCGAGAGCGGCGCTTTGGCATGACGTCGGCGCAGGTTACCACCGCGCAACAGAACTCACCTTCCTATTTACAACGAGTGGTCAATGCATTTTCAAAACGCCCCTAAGATTTCGGTAATCATTGCGATTGTTATCGCGTTGGTGTGTTCCTGCTCCGAAGTTTTGGCAGTGGGAAACCCGGTTATATCCGGTATCAGCGTTGAAGGGAATGTTGTGGTTGATGCCGCAACCATTATCTCTATAAGCGGACTACGCGTTGGCCAAGAACTTAATCCCCGCAGTGATGAAATTCCTCAAGGAGTGAAAGCTCTTTGGGCTAGAAGGCAATTCTCGGACGTTCGTATTGTTGTTGATCGCGTTACTCCCATAGGCGTGTTTTTGAAGATTGTGGTGGAAGAGAATCCACGCTTCAACAAAGTGATTCTGGAAGGTTACAAAAAGCTGTCGGAAAAGTCGCTCATGGACAGCGTTCACAAGAGTAGAGGAGACATTCTTCCCTATGCGGATGTGCAGGCAATTGCTCGTGCAATCAGGCAACTCTATCGCAAAGAGGGCTTGCTGTTTGCGTCGGTAAGTGCTGATACTACAACGGCAGAACTTTCCGGGTATGTGGACGTTCGGGTGCGCATAGAAGAGGGCAAAGAATACGGTGTAGGTACTGTGACATTTCAAGGCAATGCCAACGAGAGCGACGATGCGCTGCTGGCTCAGATCGAAGATAGTAAGCCCAGCAAGTGGTGGCAATTCTGGCGTTCTGCCAAGTTCGACACGGTGAAACTTCAAGAGGACGCGCAGCGTGTGGCAGCGTACTACCGAAACAATGGCTACCTAAATGCTGTAGTGAAGCCATCGCAGTACACACTGGACGAAAAGACAGGTACGGCCTCGGTTACTATTTCGGTGGAGGAGGGCAAGAGGTACTTCGTACGCAACGTGAGCTTCGAGGGAAGCACGGTGTATAATCCCGACTTCTTGCGTCAGCGCATGGACATTAAAAGCGGAACACCGGTAAATGTGGACCGCATAGAAAAGAACTTGGGAGGCAATGAGGAGCAGACTGACATACGTTCCATGTATTTGGATAATGGATTTCTTCAATGTCAGGTTCAACACAACTTTGAGTATGTGTCTGCAGATTCTGTAGATGTGAAAGTTCAGATTTTCGAGCGAGACCGCTTTACTATTCGGCGTGTGGATGTTGTTGGAAATACGAAGACCCAAGACCGTGTAGTTCGTAGAGAGCTGTTCACGTATCCCGGAGATTTCTTCAACAGAGCGTCCATCATTCGCAGTATTAAAGGACTGGGTGTACTGAACTATTTTAATCCGGAAAAGTTGAAGCCCGATGT
>JBJOLU010000089.1:0-10584 GCA_046052705.1 Bacteroidota bacterium
CCTTGAGAACTGTTTGATACTTACCATCGCTGCCGCTTGAACAGCGAATAATGGCTCCGGATTGATCTGTAAATACAAGGTCCACTTTGCCCGCTGTTACGGAGCCGCTAACCTGCCCGCGAAGCATTACCATTGGCTGACCCGCAGCAATAGAAACGCTAGCCGAAGTATCCTGGACCACAAAAGCAAAACAAATGATAAGGCAAAGAATGAAGACTTTCATAATACGGTAAAGGTGAAGTGGGAAAACGATGTATACGATGCTTAGAAGACGTTGATGCTACAGAGAACTTTACTTTTTCTTCGATGGTTTCTCGGATTTCTTGCCCGATGATTTGGCATCGGCTTCACGCATCATACGAACTGTGCCGTCTGAGCATGCAAGAATAATAGTCTTGGCGTCGCTGGTTGTATCTACTCCCCAGATCTCTGTATCCAAAACCAGCTCGTACAACTTTTCGCCACTAACAATATTCCACATCTTGACGGCTTTGTCCAAACCGGTTGTAATCAATGTCTTGTTGTCTTCGGCAAGAGTTAGGTCTTGCACCAGGTCGTCGTGGGCCTTGATGCTTCGCTCAAGTGTACGGCTTGCCAGGTTCCAGATATTCACAACACCGTTTTTGTCGGAGCTAATCAATCGTTGCCCGTCGAAACTGAACAAGCAGGTCAGCACAGGGCTCTGATGAGCGTTGGTGTCCAGTGTGAAACTGATGATCTTTCCTTGAACCATATCCGGCACCGATGTAATGATAATCTTGCGATCGTCACCGCACGAGGCAATGTACTTTCCGTCGTAACTATATGCTACACCGTTCACCGCGTCTGTATGACCACGCAGAGTCATTACCTCAGAGGGAGGGCACCGAGCCGGATCAACGCATGGCACGCGAGTGTCCCAGAGCTTTACCGTATGATCAAAGCTACCGGATGCGATAAATGCACCCGAGTCCGCTTGGCTGTAGTACACACTGCTTACCTCGGCCGTGTGACCGGCTAGAATCGACAAGCATTTTCCGGATTCAACATCCCATACACGGACCGTCTGATCGGTGCTGGCACTTGCAAGTGATTTATCATTACCCGAAAACGACAGGTTGTTTACTGTACCCAGATGGCCCGAAAGTGTTCGTATCTCTTTGCCTTCCGGCAGACTCCAGATTTTAATTGTTTCATCCACACTGCAAGTGGCAAAGCGGGTATTGGCCTGATTAACAAACACGCCTAATACTTCGTCGTTGTGCTTGCCCACTATAGTTGTGGTATAGGTTTTGGGTTGGGCGCAGAGAACTACCGGTAATGCAACAAAAGCCAGAGCCAATCCGGCAAGTTTTCTGATTCCGGAAAAAAGTACGTTCATACAAATGAAAACAAGTGAGAATAAACTGAGAATAGATCGAGGCACCGCGATGCCGGGCGCTATGTATCAAGCGCCGTAAACTGAAACACGACCGTGATCAAGTATTAAGCCACGATAAAGGGATTCAAAGAGGAATCCTCTAGCGGTGTTGCGATAAATGCTCAAGATCGTCTGCAATGCTTCGCAGTACAGTTAGCAGGTGCTCTACAGCGTCTGAAGCAATAGGGGACGAATGAGTTGACGGTTTCGTGACGGAATCCGAAAGATTCTCCGAAGAATGCTCCGGCTGCGCAGTGGGTTTAGTCTTGGATTGCTGAGCAATAGCAGGAGTAGGTACAGATGCGGATGACGTTGCTGTTGAATATGAAGTAGGCGAAACGGAGTCTATTGTTTCGTGAATGCGAAATGCACGTATGGCCTCCTTGATCAAATCCTTGTTCACCCCGCGCTTTAGCAAAACCCGAGCTTCGGAAACAGGTATGCGGTCTATTCGAAGCAACTTCTTGATCACTCGAAGTATATCGAGGTCTTTGTCGGTGTAGGTTCTATTGCCGGCTCTGTTTTTTGATGGCCGAAGGCAATCAAACTCACGTTCCCAGTAACGAAGAATATGTTGCTCTTCGTCGAATAGCTCCGCTACCTCCTTTATGGAGTAGTACAAGCGCTGTGTGCCGGAATGTTTCACAATGGTGTCCCCTCGCATTGTCGTCGAACATGGTCCCTAGGGCAAATATACCCTCGACTATTCAGAACATCATTACTAATTTCAAGCAGATGCAAAGAATACGGCATAATAATTGCATGCCTTCAGCGTGGTATCAATAGCGGCGTAGAGCAAATTCCCGGACGAACATGTAGTGCATTATGGAAACAGAACATTATAACATTAGCCTTGCCAGCAGGAGAGAAAATGTCTCGGAAATCGAGCCCTTCCTGCGCTCCATTCCATTCGTGCACGAGATGCCCGAGGCAGTGTACTACAATGTTCTCATCGTATTAACCGAAGCGGTGAATAATGCCATCATCCATGGTAACGAGTGTAATCACGAGAAGTTCGTTACTGTTGATGTTGAGGTTCTGCACGATCGGTTCCGCATAGTGGTGGCCGATCAAGGAGTCGGGTTCGATGCGGACTCAGTGCCGGACCCTCGGCGTCGAGAGAATATTTTGAAAGACGGCGGCAGGGGAGTGTTTCTTATTCGCGCGCTGGCCGATACCGTAACCTTTGTCAATACCGGCTCCGGTATGAGCGTCGACTTCGCCGTGTATTTTCCGGACCACATACAGCCGGACCGCATGTAGCCCGGCAGAGCATGGCCCGGCCGCCTGCAGCAGAGAAGCGTGTAGGCTAGAAGCATGTATCCTAGTCCACGATTTCGCGTTTAGAAAAACGCATTCCTCCAATGGCGCACATAGCGCTGGCCTTCTCTGTACTCGATGGCAATAACATCAAAGCGGCACTCCGAGTTGTAGATCTTATGGATGTGCAAATACGCTTTTGCTACTCGCCGTAGCTGCTTGCGTTTCCTTTCGCTCACGCTGTCTTCCGGACGTCCGAACTCGGCAGACATACGCATCTTTACTTCCACAAACACCAAGGTGGCACCGTCTCTGCATACCAAATCCAACTCGCCTACTTTTCCAAGGCGAAAGTTTGTAGCAAGGATAGCATACCCCCTGCTTTGCAAAAAGGCGGCGGCAACTTCCTCACCGTTAGCCCCTTTGCGAACATTGCTCAACATTTCTACTCCGTTCGTAGTGCTTGGGAAACCAGAGTTCGTGCGGCACGGCGAGCGGGATAAATCGTGGCAAGTAATGAACTCAACACAGTGAGCAGGATGATGGCTATAACTTCCGGCCAAGCAAGCGACACCGGCACGGCAGCAATGATGAAGGATTGCGGGTCGAAACGAATGATCTCGAAGTGTTGCTGCAGCAGGCACAAGGTAATGCCAAGAACAGAACCCAGTAGTGTACCGCCGGCACCGATGATACATCCTTCCCACAGAAAAATGGATTGAATGTCGCCGGGTGTTGCGCCCATTGCCATTAGGGTTCCTATGTCACGCTGCTTTTTCACGATGGTCATACTCAGCATCGCGAAAATGTTGAACACGGAAACCAGAATGATGATAAAGAGCACGATGAACGACGCGAATCGCTCGAAACGCATCACTCCATAAAGATCCTTGTGGAGATCGAACCAGGTGAGGGCTGTGGCCTGCGGCGGCAACTCTTTGCGCAGTTGCTCGGCTACAGGCTCTGCACGATCGTTACCGTAGAGGTGAAGGTCTACAGCAGAGAACGCGCTATCGGGAATACGAAGCAGTCGCCGCGCAGTAGTTGCGTCGGTGTATGCATACGCTGCATTGTATTCTTTGGAGTTTGTGGTAAACAATCCTCGAATTACCACCGGTATCCCTTCGGGATTCATAAAGCTCTGCAAAGCTTCCGACACAAAATCGGGAGAGAGCAGGGTGGCTGTATCACCTACAGAGAGCTGAGCATTCATCGCTAGTTCAGCACCGATGACAAGTTCTGCCATTGCCGTTGCCGGGGGCTTCGCGGAGAGAAAATCGCCCACAATGATGCTGTTGCGTATGCCGGAAACAGCAGAAAACGACGAGGGCTCGATACCGTGGATCTGAACAACCTGAAATCTTTGCTGGCGCCGTAATACAATTCTACCGCTCACAACTCTCGTGGCAACTTTAATGTTCGCATTGTTGCGAAGTACCGAGTCTACCTGTTGCTGTTGCAGAATATAGCGTCCGCTTCGAGCTTCCACACGCACGTGCGGGTCGTATGCCAGCATACTCTGCGTATACACTTCCCTGAAGCCGTTAAAGATGGAAGCAACGCAAATGATCGCGGCCACGCCCACCACAATGCCGGCCAACGACAGCATAGTAATCATGCTGATGAACTGCAATGATCGCCGTGTGATGATGTACCGATGCGCTATGTAGAGAGAGAATTTCATGCGTGTAAATGCGAGCAGCTGCAATATGACACCGGTGCGGCGATAAGTTGATGAATGGGTGTAGGGAAGCGTTCTTTTGGTGGTTTCGAAAAATAACTTCACTGCAGATGCTGTTGTCAACTGCCAATTACTACAACGATACTCTCGGCAAAGGTTTCACCGGAGTAGGCATCCACTGCCTCGCAGAAGAGGATGTACGGACCGGCCTGCAGGGGATCACCATTAGAGCTTCGGCCATCCCACATGGTGTAGGCCTCGCCGTTCATGAATACTCCATTCAGAAGCGTCATCATTTCATGCCCTTGAACATCGAACACTCTCACGCTCCATACCGCTTGAGCGAATGGTGCCCGCAGCGAGATTACACTGCTTTGACGATCGCCGCGAGTGCTGCTCGGAGAAAATGGATTGGGCGAAGCGCTGCATCGTGAAGAGCCGTTGATCTCTACAGCGGTACTGTTGGCGCGAGCCGCTGTGCTGCCGGACGAATCCACGCACGAGGTCCATGCGCTTTGCAAGGCCGAAGGTAAACGTGGCGCGCGTTTCTCCAGCGATCGGCCCTTTGCACTGCCAATGTGTGGAGACTGCCACTCGGAGGTATAACACAACGAATCGATCACGTAACCGTAGGGATCGGTGATGAGAATGCTATCCCACGTACTGCGAAGTGAGAACGGCCGCTTGGTGTATGTGTAGAATGATCCGCCGGAAGATCGTTTCGCCGCAAATGAACTATCGGCCACCACGGCAAGGAATGATGCCGGGAGCATGGTAATAGTACCAAGTGAACACACATCATCGCCCGCGCGAATCTGAAGACCCTCGACAGAGAGGGGAATAGTGTCTGCATTGAAAAGTTCCACAAACTCCTCTACTTCGTCGTTAAATAATAAAGAAACAGGGTCGTAGAGAATTTCGTTGAAAAGCAAGGAACCTCGGGCCGGTGTCAAGTACACCACGCCGTTGAGCGAATCGTTCCAAGGCCGCGTATCAGCGTTCACAACTACATGTGCTCGTACAGCACACCAACCTCGTTGAGGAACAATGCGTACTAACGAATCAAGGTGGTAATACAGCAATCGTTCCTCGAAGGCAAACATTTCGCGTAGCGTAACACCGGGAAGTGTTGTCTTCTCTAGACCAAGTTCAACACGCACCTCGGGCAGTGAAGTGTTGCCCATGTTACGTACACGAATACTCAGCCTCCTACCGGCGGTATCTACCCCGATTGCGGTGATGGCCGCGTCGCCGTTGCGTGGCGACACCGAGTTGTCCATACCGCAAGTAGCGCCGGACCACGAGCTGCTTTCGCGGCAGTTATCCCTGGAATGCAGCGGCAGCCGCGCATCGATGCGCTCCAAAGACACACCCGCTTTGCCCCAGCTAATGGAATACACAATGGAGTCTATTGTGATCGAGTCTTTAGATGTTAGTCGCAGAGTTTCACCGCTGTTGTTTAACGATGGCAGAGAAATGCGGCACAGATGCACGGAGTAGGGAAGCGATCGCGCTGCCCTCAAGGCAAGAGTGTCCTTACACAATACGACAAAAGTTTCCGGGGGAATAACAAGATCGGGTATGGGTGCTCGGGACGTTGCATCGTACAGGTACATGCTTTGCAGAAAGACGGTATCGCTGCCGTAGTTATAGAGCTCCACCCACTCCGGCTCCGGAGCGCTCGGCGCAGGCATGATCTCGTTGATCACAACCTGTGAGCGTGCCTCCGTTACAGCACACAACAATACTATCGTCAGTATGATGCACCACTGGGCGCATCGAGAGATGCGCGTCGAATCGCTCATCAACACACTCGCCGACACACTTACCGACACACTCGATGACAAACACATAGACAATGACGCAGAAACTTCTGTGAATACTGTTTTACAACGACGGATACCACCGCAGCATTGACAATTGATGTGCCCGCACGTGCGGTGCATAGGAGATTCGAGTACGTGTGTGATACGTACTTGCACTTTAATCTTTTACACTTAATACTTAATCCTCAATCCTGTGTGCTAGTTGTACGTAGACGAGGCCAACAGAAGTCGGCACAGAGACTCAAAAAAAGCAACATCGCTTTGTGTGAATCGGGCGGGTACGGGTGAGTCTATATCAAACACACCAAGAAAGGAGTTTCCGGCTGCAAGCGGCACAACCAGTTCGGAGCGGGTATCGGGATCGCAGGCAATATGACCGGCGAAGGAAGTAACATCGTCTACCACTATGGTTCGGCGTTCCTTGGCTGCCGTTCCGCACACACCGCGCCCCATGCGTATGCGTGTGCATGCCGGCTTGCCGGCAAAGGGACCCAGAACTAAATCGTTGTACTGCAGCAAATACCAGCCACACCACGAAACGTTCGGCATGCTGTGATACACAAGTGATGCTAGGTTCGCACAGTTGGCGATAAGGTCTTGCTCGCCCTGCATAAGCGCAGCAGCGCTGCGATAAATAAGCTCGCGTGAATCGTCGGCGTTCAGCGGATCGAATGGTACGATGTAACTTGCCTCGTGCATGAATTGTCTCCGTAAGTGGTGCGAATGCAAGATAGGATTGCCGCATTCGAATTACGCACGTCGTACAGGTCACCCGGAGAAAATCGTTTTTTGCGAAACTGGACATTAGCTATGGCCACAGAGTCACTTTTTCCTGAACACAGCGCTCCACTGCAAATTGAGCAAAGAGTACATGAGCTTCGCGAACTTCTGCGACGCTACGATCACGCCTATTATGTGGCTGCAGACCCGGAGATATCAGACAGAGAATACGATGCTCTGTTCAAAGAACTTGAAGCATATGAACAACAATTCCCTGAACTAGTTAGCGGTGATTCTCCCACTCAAAGAGTAGGGGGCTCACCGCTTCCGCACTTTAGCAGCGTTACGCATGCCACAGCAATGCTCTCGCTGGGCAATACTTATTCCCGAGAAGAACTGGAGGCGTTTGACAAACGTGTGCAGCAGGGACTTGAAGGAAGAGACTACGCCTACATTGCGGAGTTGAAGATAGACGGTGTGGCGGTATCGCTGCGCTACGAACAAGGTAAGCTGGTGCAAGCTGCTACACGCGGAGACGGCACAACCGGTGATGATATTACACAGAACATTCGAACCCTTCGAAGCGTGCCCTTGTCCATTCCCGAGAGCGCCTGCCCGGCGGAGCTTCGTGCGTCGTTTGAAGTGCGCGGCGAAGTGTACATGACGAACAACGATTTTCTTGCGCTCAACGACGAGCGCCGTGAGCAAGGAGAAAAGGAATACGCCAATCCGCGAAACACAACTGCCGGAACATTGAAGTTGTTGGATCCTCGGGAAGTAGCAGCCAGGCCCTTACGCATGATTGCATACTTCCTACGCTCCGATACTGCTGATCTTGAATCGCAGTGGCAGAACACCGTTCTACTCAAGAACATGGGCTTTGCTGTGGGTGTGGATGTTCGGCGCTGCAACTCTATGAACGAGGTTCTGCGTTTCATCGACGAATACGAAACAAAGAGAAACGAACTGGATTTTCAGATTGATGGAGTGGTGATAAAAGTTGATTCGCTGCGTCAGCAAGAAGAGCTGGGATACGTGGCGCGGTCTCCGCGGTGGGCGGTAGCGTACAAATACGAAGCGCAGCAAGCCGCAACCGTGTTGCGTGGCATTACCTTTCAAGTGGGGCGTACCGGAGCTGTGACGCCGGTAGCAGAGCTTGAGCCGGTTCATCTTGCGGGCTCCACAATATCGCGTGCCACACTGCACAATGAAGACTTTGTTCGCGAACTTGATCTGCGTATCGGTGATACGGTGTTGATTGAAAAGGGCGGTGAAGTAATTCCCAAAGTATGTGCCGTAGTGCCTGAGAAGCGCTTGGCGGATTCAGTGCCCTTTGCCTTTGCGGAGCATTGCCCGTGTCCGTTGCAGTCGTTGCTGCATAGGCCCGAAGGCGAAGCAAATCACTACTGCGAATCAGCTCGATGCCCATGGCAAATTCGTAGGCGCATCGAGCACTTCGCCTCACGCAAGGCAATGGACATAGATTCGCTGGGCGAACGAGTGGTAGATGAATTGATAGAGCGTTCGTTGATACACAACCTGGCCGATGTATATAGCTTGGCCGATCACAAAGAGCTTTTGGCCACTTTGCCCAGATGGGGCGAACGAAAAGTGGAGAAGCTGCTCAACGGAATAGAGAAAAGTAAAAGCGTGCCGTATCATCGCGTGTTGTTTGCCTTGGGCATTCGTTTTGTGGGCGAAGGAGTAGCCAAAGTACTGGCCAAAGCATTTCCCCGTATCGAACTGCTGGCTGAAGCAACACGTGAACAGCTAACCGCAGTGGACGAGATAGGTCCGCGCATAGCCGAATCGGTTGTGTCGTTTTTCAGCGATGCGGACGAGCGCGAGATAGTGCTGCGTTTGCAGAGTGGGGGTTTACAGATGGAATCGGAGGCATCAGAGAGTGCATCTGCGGAGTGGGCCGGGCTCACCTTTGTTCTTACCGGTGAACTTACATCTATGACCCGAACGGAAGCCGCGGAGCTCATCGAGCAACGCGGAGCTAAAACTTCCGGAAGTGTGAGCAAGAAAACATCCTACGTTGTTGCCGGTGAAGCTGCCGGTTCGAAGCTGGATAAGGCCGTAGAACTTGGTATTCGAGTGCTGAACGAGGATGAGTTCCGTAGAGCATTGCAAACCAATGCTCTACCGGAATAACAATTCGGAATAACAATTCGCAATAATGATCCCGCACGCGCTTTCGGCGCCTAGCTATCATGCCAGTCACTACGAATGTTTGGCGTGAAGCGATCGTACAACGGTCTCGATAATGTTCGTGCCCTCATCAATGATCGACGTGCTTACGTCCAGCGTGGGGCGGAAGCGAACACTCTTCGTGCCGCATCCAAGAATAAGCAGACCTTGATTGTACGCTTCCTCAATGAAGGCCGAGCGAACATGAGCATCCGGCATGTCGAATGCGGCAAACAACCCACGACCGCGAACATTGGAGATCATTGCCGGAAACTCCGCGGCAAGAGCCTGCATCTTGTTCAGCAGATATGTTCCTTGATGAGCCGCATTGTGAATGTAGTTCTGCTCGTGAATGATGGAAAGATATCGCTGTGCGCGGGCCATGTCTACCAGGTTGCCGCCCCAAGTAGAATTGATACGACTTGATACACGGAACACGTGATCGTTGATGTCGTCGATGCGGTCGCTAACGAGTATACCGCATACCTGCATCTTCTTACCAAAGCTCATGATATCCGGCTGCACGCCAAGCTGCTCGAATGCCCACCATGTGCCGGTCATTCCCACACCTGTTTGAACTTCGTCGAAGATCAAGAGTATATCGTTTTCATCAGCAATGCGGCGCACTTGCTGTAGGAACTCCGGACGGAAGTGATTGTCTCCACCTTCACCCTGAATAGGCTCCATGATAATCGCGGCTATATCATCACCGTGCTCCTGAATGGTCATCTCCATTTGGCGCACAGCCATTGCTTCCGCGCGCATTACCCGCTCCAGCGTCTCGCCGGTGCAAGGGAATTCCATCTTGGGATTCAGTATGCGAGGAAAGTCGAACTTGGGGAACAATGCTACCTTGTTCGGATCCGTATTTGTCAGAGACATGGTGTATCCGCTTCTGCCATGAAATGCTTGCTGGAAGTGTATCACTTTGTGGCCTACTTCCCGCGTGTAACCCTTGGCGAAATTTTTGCGCACTTTCCAGTCGAACGCCACCTTCAACGCATTTTCGTTCGCCAGAGCTCCACCCTCGATGAAGAAACTATACTTGAAGTGTTTAGCTGCAGCAGTGGCAAACAAGGTGTCCACAAATCCTGCCATGACATCGGTGTATAAATCCGAGTTCGATGGCTTGTGCAGTGCAACGCGACCTATCTCTCGAATAAACTCGTCGGTCCTCATTCCCGGGTGATTCAAACTCAGGGGAACAGAGGCAAAGCAGGAGAAGAAGTCCACAAACGATCGTCCGCTCACAGCGTCGACGTAATATCCGTTGCCGCTTTTGTCCAGATCCAGCACAAAGGGGAAGCCGTCCACGAGCATGTGTTTTTGCAACGTGCCATGTACATAGCCGGGTTCAATGTTTGAAGAAAATCCGTTGGTATTCATAATTGTTGAAAAGTAGAGGTGTAAGGCCTTATTGAAGAAATAGTTGATTGGGTCACGATTGGTTCACGATTGGGTAACGATTGGGTCACGACTGCTGTTTGCTCGGACCTAATTCCGAT
>JBJOLU010000090.1:0-30404 GCA_046052705.1 Bacteroidota bacterium
GGAATAATTATTCCGATGGGATGCATAACACATCCCTTGTTCTCCTTTATTTCCGCATACATAAGATAAAAACCGGCAGAGATACTCCGGGGAATTACTGTGGCGAAATGGCCTTCCGCAATCTCGGCTGTTCCTCTGTGCACTTCATTGCCGCTTAACGACACGATTCTATAGGAAACTTGACACTGAGGGAATGTTGCCGAGCAGTGTACCAAGAAATACACCAAACCCTTTTCGGACACAACCCGGCAGTGCGATTCTTCTGCAGGATCGCTCGTAGCACTAACTCCTGCGGTGGTAAACACGCATGTGTCGCTCGGCTCTCCGCCATATTCCACACCTCGACTGTAGACACACCAATAATACCGTGAATTCGGGGCCAACTCCGGCATAGAACATTTGGTGTACCAAGACAGTAACGCTGTGTCTGCGACGACATTTTTCAGCAGAGAGTCGCGGGCAACAACAATGAAGTACTCATGCGCGCTGCCGGCAGCACTCCATGATAACTCTACAGGTTGTACCGCCGACACGCTTCCACAGGCCGGACTTAGCAGCTTAGCAGGAGGGACTGAGCTTGGCACGTTCATGTTTCGCAGCTCACTCCACTCGCTCACATCTGTTTGCGATTCTGCCCGTACGCGCCAGTAGTATAGGCCATAACCGGGCATCCAGAAGTATCGCGAGGTATCGGAGAGCGTGGTGTCGCGAATAGTCGACGAAAAAAATGCATCGCTGCTCATTTGCACGCGATACCTATCGGCTCCGGATACTCGCGTCCAGATACAACGCACTTTTCGAGTGCTCAGCGTGGAGTCGGCAGCAGGAAACAAAAGCAGGGGAGCTGATAACACTTGGGGCGCAGTGACACCACGCGTAGTGATCGTTTCTGCATCAGCCGCCTCGACACGCGGACCGTAGAAACCGGCGGCAATTGTTACGGCAGCAAACCAGACCAAAACTTTGTACATAACTCTTCTCTTCAATCAAACACACATCATACGTACTATGCTTAGCGGCATACTGCCAAACTATCACGACAAAAGGAGTGCAAGGCTGCTACGCACTAGGCGCTTCAATACTGCGACACAGTGCCCTAATTGCAAAACCCATGTGATACACTCTCTTGGTAAACATACGTGATAGACCTTCACGGCGCGAGCTACCGCTGCGGCTGCGCCGGACTCCGCGAAAATGGAATGCTTTGCTCTGAAGCTTGAAGCACCGTCGGCAATCACAGACCTTAGCCGTTACACTCCCCATCCTGCCACCGGAACTCCCCGCCCATGCCGTAGCCACGCCCTATATTTGCGTGCTGTTTTTATCTATTCCGCAAAGCCATGAACCGTGTTGAATACCTGAAGAACCTACGCAAAGAAGCAATGTTGGGCGGTGGCGAGAAGCGTATTGCCGACCAGCACGCCAAAGGAAAACTCACGGCCCGCGAGCGTATTGAATGTCTGCTGGACCCCGGCACCTTCGAAGAGATGGACATGTTTGTGCGCCATCGTTCCACGAAGTTCGGGTTAGAGAAGCAGCGTCCGCTTGGCGACGGCATCGTAACAGGAACAGGTAAAATCCATGGCCGCACCGTATGCATATTCTCGCAGGATTTCACCGTGTTCGGCGGATCGCTCAGCGAGGCATACGCCGAGAAAATTTGTAAGGTGATGGACTTAGCCATGAAAATCGGAGCACCGGTAATCGGGCTTAACGATTCCGGTGGTGCCCGCATTCAGGAAGGCGTAGTATCGCTGGGCGGCTATGCGGATATTTTTCTTCGCAATACCATGGCAAGCGGAGTTGTACCGCAGATCTCGGTAATCCTTGGTCCTTGTGCAGGCGGCGCTGTGTATTCGCCCGCCATTACGGACTTCATCATCATGACGAAGGGCACATCCTACATGTTCGTGACCGGGCCGAACGTGGTAAAAACCGTTACCCACGAGGACGTCAGCTTTGAAGAGCTCGGCGGTGCGGAAACGCATGCGTCGAAATCGGGCGTGGCGCACCTGGCGTGCGAGAACGAAGTGGATGCGCTGCAGCATGTGCGCAAGCTTCTTACCTTCTTGCCGTCCAGCAATAGAGAGAAGCCTGCTCTTATTCCCACCAACGACGCCGCAGACCGATACTGCCACCGCTTAGACTCCATCATACCGCAGCAGTCGAACATGGCCTACGATATGAAGGATGTGATTCGCGATGTAGTGGACGAAGGCGACTTCTTCGAAATCCATTCCGACTATGCACCCAATATTGTGGTGGGCTTTGCAACGCTGGACAGCATGCCTGTGGGAATTATTGCCAATCAGCCCAACGCGTTGGCCGGAGTTCTGGATATTAACTCGTCGGTAAAAGGCGCTCGCTTTGTGCGCTTCTGCGACGCGTTCAACATTCCGTTGGTGGTGTTCGAAGACGTTCCCGGATTCTTGCCCGGCACCGATCAGGAGTGGCGAGGAATTATTCGCCATGGCGCAAAGTTGCTCTATGCATTCTGCGAAGCAACAGTACCAAAGCTTACCGTGATCACCCGCAAGGCCTATGGTGGTGCATACGATGTGATGAACTCCAAGCACATTCGCGGTGATTACAACGTGGCGTGGACCTCCGCAGAGATTGCCGTAATGGGTGCCAAAGGTGCAGTGGAGATTCTGTTCCGCAAAGAGATACAGGAAGCAGCCGATCCCGCCAAGCGTCAAGCTGAACTGGAGGCAGAGTACAATGAAAAGTTCGCCAACCCATACGAAGCAGCCGAACGCGGCTACGTGGACGATGTGATTATCCCCGGCGAAACCCGCAAGCACCTGGTGCGCATGCTTCACACGCTCAAAACAAAACAGGACACCAACCCCTGGAAAAAACACGGCAATATTCCGTTGTAAAGCACAGCAGTATAGATGCAAGGCGCATGCCTGTTGCAAATCATCTATCGGTATGACCAAGATCATTCGCGGCGAGCGGCACCACCGCTAAGTTCCATCGAGTGCATGAGTGAGAATGCATGAGTCTACGTGAGTATTCACGTACACCAGTACCTGCATATTCACCGGCAAATACCAACTACGAAGGAGCAACGCCATGAAAGCCTACAAGACTATTCTCTTCCCCACCGATTTCTCGCAGTGCTCGGAACAAGCCATTGAGGAAGTCTGCAACTTGGCTCAAACACTGGGTGCGGAGCTGCACCTGCTGCATGTGGTGGAACCAATCGATATCTATTCCACCAGATACGGCACCGAGCAAACGCTGTATCTCGATCTTATGAAAGAAATGCGCACGGGAGCAAACGACGACATGACTGCACTGAAAAAGAATCTGGCTGCGCGCGGCCTGCACCCCGTGTGTGCAGTGATTGAAGGAAAGCCAGCTGAAGAAATTGTGAAATATGCCGGCGATCATTCCATGAGTTTGGTGTGTATGTCTACACACGGTTGGAGCGGGTTTAAACACTTGCTTCTTGGTAGCACCACAGAGCGCGTACTTCGCCATGCTCCGTGCCCGGTGTTTGTTCTTCGCTGTACTACGTGAGCAAGGCTCAGCGCTTCTCCACAACCAATCGCAGTGGAACCTGCATGCGAAGGGTAAAGAGCGGTCGCACCCGTGCATCGATGGGCTCGTTGGCTACCAGGCGGTATCGCTGGATGATACTTGATGCAATCATCATTGCTTCCATCCATGCAAAGCCCTCGCCTATGCACATACGATTCCCTGCGCCGAAGGGAACATAGGCAAAGCGCGGCAGTGACTTCATAGCGGGGTCGTTCCAACGTTCCGGGAGGAACTCTTCTGCGTTTGTGAAGAACTTCTCCTTGTGATGAAGTATTGGCGTGATGGTGCAAACCACCGATCCTTTAGGGAAGCGATAGCCAAGGATCTCAACATCATGCAAGGGCTCGCGCGCAAAGGTCCACACGGGCGGATACAGCCGCAGTGTTTCCTTAAGGATATTCCGCATAACCGACAGTGCAGGATAATCGTCGGCATGCGGTAAGCGCGACTGCATCACGGCATCAATTTCCCGTTCTGCATTTTCTCTGTGCTGCTCATTGGTGCTAAGCACATACCACATCCACATCAAGGCCGTGGCAGTGGTTTCGTGGCCGGCCATGAACATCGTAATCACTTCATCGCGGATCTGTTTGTCGTCCATTGCCGCGCCGGTTTCCTCGTCGCGAGCATTCATGAGCATCGACAGCAAATCCGTTTGCTGAGCGGTGTCGACCTTGCGATACGATGCAATAATATCCTTGATGCGCTCATCCACTTGTTTGGTGAGTGAGTGAATTCTCTGCACCGAGGGCAAGGGAATATTATTCTCGAAACACAACAAAGTAAACGGATTCTGAAACACCCCCGCCGCGGCTTCCAGAAGGTCGTTGACCAGCTTCCCCATCTCTCGCAGTTCCCCTTCTCCCACTCGCGAGGAAAACATTGTTTGCGTGATGATACGAATGGTGATAGCAGACATTTCCTCCTGCACATCTATGGAGCGGCCGGGCTGCCAGCGTTCGATTTCGTTGATGGTGTTCTCCACCATTGCTGCGGCATACTCCTGCACGCGAGCTCGGTGAAAGGCCGGCGCCACCAAGCGCCGCTGCTGCAAATGCGCCTCGCCATCGTTCGTAAGCAAGCCAATGCCTATCACCTTACGCATTGCCTGATACAAGCGGCTCTTCTTAAAGGACGAAGCTTCGTCCACAAACACGCGCTGCAACACATCTACATCGTGCACCATAAAATTCTGCGCGCCGGGAATGGGCACCGCGCACACGTCTCCAAGCTCACGCACCATCCGCTGGCAAAACCCCAGCGGTGTGCGCGTCATTTCCGGCAGCTCCATCAAATCCGTGATGATGGGTATTCGACGGCGTGAAGGTATATGTTTCATGGTGGGGCAGCATACATACTGCCTATAGAACGATGATTACTCTACGTGATGTTGTGCGAACAATGCCAGTGCGTCGTCCAACGACATAACACCCTTGTCGCCCACTCCGTGCTCGCGCAAGGCCACTTGGCCGGCCTCTGCTTCACGCTTGCCAATCACCAGTGCGTAGGGAATCTTTTTCTGCTCGCTCTCTGCAATCTTGCGCTGCACCTTCTCGCCTCGCATATCGGCATGCACGCGATAACCGCGCTCTTCCAACATGCGCACCACATGCATTGCGTAATCGATTTGTGCATCGGTAATCGGCAATACACTCACTTGCACCGGTGCAAGCCAGAAGGGGAAGTTCCCGGCGTAGTGCTCAATAAGAATAGAGAGGAAGCGCTCCATAGATCCGAAGGGAGCGCGATGGATAATAACGGGACGATGCTTTTGATTGTCCGAACCCATGTATTCCAATTGAAAGCGCTCGGGCATTACATAATCCACTTGCACTGTTCCAAGCTGCCACTTACGGCCAATGGCATCGCGAACGATGAAGTCGATCTTGGGTCCGTAGAACGCCGCTTCGCCCTCGCCAATGAAATACTCAAGCTGCATTTCGTCGGCAACTTCTTTGATCTCTCGCTGCGCGCGCTCCCACAAGTCCAAGTCCCCACCGTACTTTTCGGCATTGTCGTCGCGGAAGGACAGGCGCGTGCTGACATTCATACCAAAGGTGGTGAATACATGCTGCGTTAGCTCCACCACGCTCTTGATCTCGTCTTTAAGTTGATCGTTGGTACAATAGATGTGCGCATCGTCTTGCGTAAATCCGCGCACTCGGCTCAGACCGCTCAACTCTCCCGACTGCTCATAGCGATACACTGTACCGAACTCAGCCAGGCGCACAGGTAAGTCGCGATACGAACGCGGCTCGCTTGCATACACTTGATGATGATGCGGGCAATTCATGGGCTTCAGCAAATACTCTTCCTCTTCAATCTTCATGGGAGGGTACTGTGAGTCCGCATAGTACGGATAGTGCCCGGAGGTTTTGTACAGCTCCAGGTTTCCTATATGCGGGGTGATCACTTCCTGATAGCCGCGTTTCTTTTGTTGATTGCGCAGAAAATTCTCCAGCGTGCGGCGCACGATAGTGCCGTTGGGAAGCCATACAGGCAAGCCGCCACCAATCATGGGATTGATCATGAACAACTTCAATTCCCTGCCAAGGCGCTTGTGATCACGCTTCTCGGCTTCCTCGCGCAGGGTAAGATATTCTTCCAGCATTTCCTTCTTCGGGAAGCTGATGCCATAGATACGCGTTAACTGCTGGCGCGACGAATCACCGCGCCAATACGCACCGGCCACAGTGAGCAGCTTCGGGTACTTGATGAAGGATGCCGAGGGCACGTGTGTACCGCGGCACAAATCGGTGAAGTTGCCTTGCTCGTATAATGTGATCTCGCTATCGCGAAGCCCTTCCAACAACTCCAGCTTGTATTGATCGCCTTTATTGCTGAAGTATGCAAAGGCATCTTCCCAGGATGTCTCAATGCGGCGGAAGCGGGAATCTACTTTCACTAATTCCTTCATCTTTTGCTCGATGTTCGGAAGATCCTCCAGCGAGAGCTTCACGCCTTCGGGCAAGTGCACATCGTAATAGAATCCTGCTTCGATGGGCGGGCCAATACCAAACTTCACTCCGGGATATAATGCTTCTAGCGCTTCCGCCATGAGGTGAGCTGTGGAGTGCCAAAAAATCTCTTTGCCTTCATCGTCACTCCAGGTGACAATTCGCACGGACGCATCTGCTATAATGGGGCGCGTCATATCATACATCGTACCGTTCACTGCAATGCCAAGAGCATTACGGGCAAGTCCGGCACTGATTGAATTCGCGATATCAAGACCGCTGCTTCCCTCGGGGAATTCGCGTTGTGATCCGTCCGGCAAAGTGATAATCATAAGTAAGGACGCGTGGTAGTGGGAATGTTCGTGGCTGATTTGTGTGCAATATAAAACGGACGCGGCAGAGCACGCCGAATGCCCATGGAACAGCGGCCTGTGGAGTAATGATCGGCAACGCTGCAGGTACTGTAGCGACGCCCCTCCACTGCTCATTGCTGCCAAGTAGTCTCTCTCACGAAGTGGATTTCAGCGCGTGACTTTATAACGTTCATTCTCCGTCTCGCCGTGACTCTCTATGTACCGCTATTCGTGATGCTATTTGCGATCATCACTGCGCTTCTGCATTTGTTCATTTTTGTACTTGCGCCGCGTCTCGAGTTTCTGCTCCATGCGTTCCAAAAGCAATGCTGTAAGATTGCGCGCTATACCGCCCACCGGTTCGTTGCTCATTACTTGACGAACACGATGTTCAGGCACATCAATTCGGTAGAGTATGCTCATCAGGCGTTCAGGGTTCTTCGTAAGCAGTGCTACAACGTTCTCCAGAACATAGTTCTCCAGGTCCTCGCGTGTTTGAATGCGGGAATCATCGGCAAAAAGTTGCGACGCCAATTCCAAAGCGTCGTTACTCACGGCAGGCAGCTGCTCGGTGTTCCGCTGCAGTGCATCGCCGGGTAAATTCAATGTATCCATGATGTGAGAATTGAATGTGACGTCTGTCTTGAGTTTGATGCCACCGGTATTGTGTGCTATGCCATCGCGACCACAAAAAAAAAGAGACTCACAACAGCGTTGGAGTCTCTTCAACTTCGAGAAACAAACCTAAGTTTATTTCTTCGCTGCCTTCTTAGCAGGTGCCTTCTTGGCTGCCTTCTTTGCAGGCGCCTTCTTGGCTACCTTCTTTGCAGCTGCCTTTTTAGCAGGTGCCTTTTTAGCAGGTGCCTTCTTGGCTACCTTCTTTGCAGCTGCCTTTTTTGCAGGTGCTTTTTTAGCAGGTGCCTTCTTGGCTGCTTTCTTTGCTGCTGCCATAACAACACTCCTAGAACAAAAGTGATACAAACAAAATGCGTTGCAATTATAGCACTTCATTATATGATGCGCAAGCATTTTTCAACGTAAACAAAGAATCGATAGGGAGTTGCCCTTTAGCCGCGGCTACCGAATGGTGTATCGCTTTCGGCCTCTTCCACGTTCCGGGTATTGAATGGCGCATCGAACGATCTATTCTTTTACGCCTCTGCATGTACGCTCATTGAACAATCATCGAAGCATCATTCACAGACGCTACCCTGCAGGCCTGTATTCATGAGGTGTTCAAGCCATCTGCAATCGCGGCACCTTACTTTGTGTAGGTATATTTTTCCAGAGGTGAGAAGGGAGTGGCAGTTGATAAACGAAAATCACCGAAGCCATTGAAGTCCAGAAAAACGAATCGACGATTAGTGAGTGCATAGAACCACTCCACCACCACACTACCATCCACATTGTTTACTCTGCGCATGGAATTCGTAGGCGGACCAAGAACGATATACACCATCCCCATGTCTGTTAGCCATCCTTCGTTGTACGAACGAAAGTTCTTATCCGTGTACTGAACACGTGTGTAGTATTCTTCGAATGCCTCGTTGCGCAAAGTACCCGGTGTGGGATCCAGTGCTTTCCAAAACTCCTCGAAGAGTTTCCTCTTCTCTGCTGCCGTGGAACCCGCACGAATACTATCGATTGAGCTTTGCGCTGCTACGTATCGCATGCGACGAATTGCTTTATCAAGATCATCAATCACCATGCCGTTCAGCACTTGCTCCACAACAATTTGCCGTTCACTGCGCGCCAGATATTCGGTTGTGTCCGCGTCGTTTACACAGCGCGTATCAAACAACACTGTTCGTAACACGTACGATCCGTTTGTAATACCGGGTGGTAGTTGCACTCGAACAAAATGTTGCGAGCGCGGTTTGCGAACATCAATGGTGCGTCGAAGCAGTCGACCTGCGCGTTTGCCTCTGTCGAGAATCTCGCACACCAAATCCACGCTGTCGTGCAGTGGCTCTTCGTTGTACGTTTCGAAGAACACAAAGAAGCCGTCGTCGAGCATGCCTACGTTGTCGCTTACATGCGGCGTCATCACAAAGCGCTCACCGCGCTGCTCCATGGAAGTAGCGAACAGCACACTACTCAGAGAAATGATATTGGGTTCGAACGAGAGCACACGCACTCGCGTGCTTGCCACATACTCGCGGCGCGTCATCGCATCAGTTACTATCACGTCCACCACATACACACCGGCTTCCAGCGCGCAGACGGTTTGCAGAATATCACTCTTCCCTGTGCTGCCTCTGGACACATCATAGCGCAGCTCGCTCACACGCCGTGTGGTACGATTGTCCAGAACTTTTTCGCCGTCGGAATTTTTCACCACACACTGCAAACTGTATTCCGCTGTGTACGTGTTACCCGTCTGCACGAAGGTGACGAGGCTGTACGGTACTGAGGTATAGACATCCACTCTCTCGGAATCGGGAACTGTTCCCTTGAAGCACACCACACTGATCTGCAATTCAGGCTGAACCTCACGCGCAGCCACACTCGTTGCGCATATAGCAAAGAACATGCAGAGAGAAGAGAATATGTGCGCAAAGAGTCGCATTGCGGTTTGCATGTAATGAGGCGATGATTGCCGTGGTGCGCGCATACCGCGCTGCGAGCTTTCTATAGCCAGTGCGAGAAGCTCTCGATACGTAGCGGCTCAACTTTCAAAAATCCTTCAGCGTGCATACAGCCTATCATCGAGCCAAAAAGTCGCGAGCGATTTTCGATCAAATCCATAAACGCCGGCGACGAGATAAATGTTTGCGGCTCGGGCCTTGCCGTTGCATCGGGAATGTGCACCTGCGAACGAAATGCACGAATAGAATCCAGCTTGGTTTGATAGGTTTCCGAAACATCCACAAAAAAATCAGCCTCGTGATGATAAGCCTGGATATAGCAGAACATAAACATTGGTCTGAAAGGCTTTTGCAGTTCATCACCATCCATGGTTTCGATTTTCGCAAGACCGCTCAGAAAGTATGCGCTGCGGCACAGTCGGTGCACCGCTTCGTGATCGGGATGACGCTCGAATGGAGGCGGCATGAGCACAATGCGCGGGCGGTACTTGCGAAACATTTTGATCACGCTCAACACATGGTCGGGATGCGTACCCACAAAGCCGTCGGGTAGCTCCAGAACTTCGCGTTTGTGCACACCAAGAATTTCCGCGGCCTCGCAGGCTTCCGCCATACGTTCGCTCACCATGCCGCGAGTGGATTGCTCACCGCGAGTGCAGTCTACTATCACAACGCGCTTTCCTTCGCGCACCAGCTTGGCCACACTACCGCCGGCACTGATTTCCACATCGTCAGGGTGGGCGCCAATAGCAAGTACGTCGGCGCTGTTCTCGCTTACATTGATGTTCGCACTCGAGGCAGCAGCTACCTTGGAATCCATTATGCCATTCATTCTCAGTTCCTTTTCCTATGGTCTGTTTTTGTTCTCTATTACAACCTCAATTCGAAGCTCAATACCGCAGTCTAAACACGATGCGTGTTCCTTCATTCTCTTTGCTGATGATTTCCGGCGCGGTCTCGTGCGCTTCCAGAATGTGTTTCACAATAGCAAGCCCAAGGCCGCTACCACCGGTGGCGCGCGAGCGATGGGAATCGATACGATAGAAACGCTCGAAGAGCCTGGGTAAATGCTCTTCGGCTATACCTATACCCGTATCCTCCACTTCGATGCGTAGGTACTGATCTTCCTTTACAAAGCGTACCACAACACTACCATCCGGCTTGTTGTACCGAATAGCATTCGATACCAAGTTGGATAACACCTGTGTGATTCGCTCTTTATCACCAAGCACAGGAAGCACCTCTCGCGGCGCATCCACACTGAGTTTCACGCTCTGCGCAGTACTCATCCCTTCCAACGCCGAGCATACTTCGCGCGCCACGTCCACAATATTGAAGAAGCGAAAACTCATGCGCATTTCTCCGGACTCGATGCGCGAAATATCGATAAGATCTCCCAGCAACACATTCAATCGGCGCGCATTCGCGTGTGCTTTATCTATAAATGTGTGACGTACTTTTTCGTCGTTCTCCGCACCTTCTAAAAGCGTCTCCAAATATCCTTGAATGGCAAACACCGGAGTGCGAAGCTCGTGGGATACATTGGCCAAAAACTGACTGCGTACCTGCTCCAGTCTTTTCATTTCCTGCCGAACCTCCGCCGTGCGTTCCACCAGCCTGCGCGTCACAGCCGAGAGCTCCATTGCTTCCGTTACATCGGTAGAAAATTCTAACGGTCGTTCGGTTTGCAAGGTGGCTTCACTTTGTTGACGAAGCAATTCGAAGGCGGAGGAAATGTGTTCGGCAAAGCGGCGCGCAAGAGAGTCTGCCAGGCGATACGAGGCGCTGAGAGCTACCGCGAACAACACAAGTGCGATGACAATGTGAATGGTATCGATTCGAAAATCGAGGGCCAATAAACTAATCACCACCAGCCCGCTTGCAAGCCCCATAAGCGGAAAGCGCAGCACGCGAACAGCTTGTTCCTCTATGGTTGATGTGGCCATACCCTGCTGGTGTATAATAGACAAGTAGACGTATGCGGCGAAGCGCGGCGCAAAATACAGCATGAGCCTCAGCCCGCTGCACCATAGCGATGTACACGGCAAGACGTAATTTGCCGCGAGTACAAACCACTGCCCGTACCCATGGACGATTTTCTTTCCGGCTTTCCGGTGAACCGACAGATACTTGTGATTGCACTTAGCATTGCAAGCGGAGGTATCCTGCGATTGATCTCGCAGTCCATTATAGCACGCATGGCGCAAAGGGCGGGCTTTCTGGACGGCGATGTTGTGGCGCGAAACGCGGGCACCGCCATTATTTGGATCAGCGTGCTGATAGGAATAGATCTGTTTATTCCAAGCAGCGTGTATCCTGACGTGGTGCGGCCGGTAATCGGCATGATATATCATGCTGCTTGCGTACTTGTGGCGGCCGTGATGGTGGCCAGAACAGCCAAACGCATTCTGCACCGAGTGGCCGAGCGTCGGGGCAATGGTGCAAGCACCACATCCCTTTTAGAGAAGACCGTTCAGATCACCGTGTACATTATCGCGCTGGCATTGGTGTTGGATGCCTTTGGTGTAGAGCTCACAGCAATGCTTGCTACTCTTGGTGTGGGCGGTTTGGCCTTGGCACTGGCGCTTCAAGAGACGCTCACAAATCTCTTTGCCGGCATGTACATCACGGTAGCAAATCAGATGCGTGTTGGAGACGTGATTATGTTCGAGGGCAATGAAGGAACGGTGGCGGATATTGGTTGGCGCAACACACTCATTCGAAAATTCGACGACTCGCTTCTCATTGTTCCTAATGCTAAGCTCTCTCAGGCAATAGTGTCTGCCTATGCTTCGGGTGCACCGAGCTTCAGAACCAGAGTTACCGTGCAAGTAAGCGTGGAAGAGAATTTGGCAAATGTAGAGTTGTTGATTACTCGCGTGCTTGAGTCGGCTACTTCTGAAACAAGCGCCATTCCCGGTTACCTTGCCGAGCCCGCGCCGCTGATACGCATTGGCGAATGGAAAGACGGTTACGTTGAAGTAATTGCTATATGCAGCGTGGATTCGTTCGTGCGCATGGGCGAGGTTCGAAAGGAACTCATCAAGCGCATTCATTCTTTGTGCAACGCGGAGAACATTCGTCTGCACAACCCGTTTCGCCGTCCTTTACCGTAATGGTATATCTACGCTCAAATCATTCACGCTAAAGCGCTATGGCACCTGTTCACGATTTCCTTCGCAGTCATCTTGTAGATCCGCAAACAAGAAAATCTCCCGCGTCATGGAGCAACGATGAAGTGATTTTTGATAATGGCTCGAGCTATGCCATTGTGGATGGCATTCCCGTGATGCTCTCGCATTCCGACAGCGCCGCTCACTACCGCGAGCACTACGCAACAGACGCCCAAACATTCGATTATTTCGAAGAGCGCGATGCCGCCACCGATCACGACGAACACCGCTTACGCCAAACAATTTTACGCCAAGTTCCCGCCAAAACCGCATCAGTACTGGATGTGGGATGCGGGCGCGCCTGGGTGGCAGCAGCTCTGAGCATACAGTCTTCGATGGTGTGCTCGCTGGATGTTTCAATCACCAACCCGCGCAAGGCCCTTCAAGCCATTCCAAACAACAATCACTGCGCCGTGGTAGCCGATGCCTTCGCCTTGCCCTTTGCCGATGCCACCTTCGATTGCATTGTGTCGTCCGAGGTAATTGAGCACGTTCCCCACCCCGCCGCCTTTCTCAGAGAACTAATGCGAGTGTTGAAGCCGGGTGGAAGGTGTATAATCTCTACGCCATACAACGAGCGCAGAAAGTTTGTGCTGTGCATTCATTGCAACAACGTCACTCCATTGCACGCGCATCTGCACTCGTTTACCGAGCACACGATGCAACAGCTTTCGCCATCAACATCAATGAGCTACGAGATATTCGGCAACAAGGCCCTTCTGCATTTACGCACCTATGTGCTGCTGCGCTTTCTGCCCTACTCTTTATGGCGCGTTGTTGACGCCATTGCTAATTCGCTCATCAACAAATGCTCGCATATCGTGTGCGTGTATTCCAAGCAGGTATAGTGTCATCACTAAAAGTGGCACTCACTACACTTTAAGCGGACAGTCGACTGCGCAGAGTTGAGTCGAGCACATCTAGGAACTCTTCTGTGTACAGATAGTGTTTGCCGTGTTCCACATTGCTTCCGAAGGCACATACGGCAAGGTCTTTGGTCATCTTACCGGACTCCACCGTATCTACGCACACGGACTCTAACGTATGAGCAAAGCGAATGAGCTCGTCGTTGCCGTCCAGCTTACCGCGAAACTCCAGGCCGCGTGTCCACGCGAAGATGGATGCAATGGGATTGGTAGATGTGGGCTTGCCTTCTTGATGCATGCGATAGTGACGTGTAACCGTTCCGTGAGCCGCCTCTGCCTCCATGGTTGAGCCATCGGGCGTTACGAGCACGGAGGTCATCAGCCCAAGCGAGCCGAATCCCTGCGCCACGGTATCACTTTGAACATCACCGTCGTAATTCTTGCATGCCCAAACAAAGTTTCCGTTGAACTTCAGTGCACTTGCCACCATGTCGTCGATCAAGCGATGCTCGTAGGTGATGCCTTTGGCGGTGAATCGATCGGTGAATTCCGTTTCGAACACTTCCTGGAAAATATCCTTGAAGCGGCCGTCGTACTTTTTCAGAATGGTGTTCTTGGTGCTGAGGTATAAGTCCCAACCTTTGTTCAGTGCTTGGTTGCAGCACGCGCGCGCAAAGCCGCGAATTGACTCATCGGTATTGTACATGGCAAGCGCCACACCATCGCCTTGGAATCTATACACCTCGTATTCCTGAGCCGGAGAGCCATCGTCCGGCGTGTAGGTAATCTTCAACGTGCCGGCTCCCTTTGTAACAAAATCGGTAGCACGGTATTGATCACCGAATGCGTGACGTCCAATACAAATGGGCGCTGTCCAATTGGGCACCAAGCGCGGAATATTGCTACATACAATGGGCTCGCGGAACACCGTACCATCCAAGATGTTTCGAATAGTACCATTGGGCGACTTCCACATTTGCTTCAGTTTAAACTCTTTCACGCGTGCTTCATCGGGCGTAATCGTGGCGCACTTAATACCCACGTGATGCTCCAAGATTGCTTCGGCACTTTCAACGGTTACTTTGTCGCCCGTTGCGTCGCGATGCTCAATTCCCAAATCGAAGTATCGAATATCCACATCCAAATACGGCAGGATGAGTTTGTCTTTGATAAACTTCCAAATGATTCGCGTCATTTCGTCGCCATCAAGCTCCACTACTGGATTTTTTACCACAATCTTGTTCATATGTACACCACACGTTACTGTTACTAAAAAGATTATTGCATCTGTTTCACAAAGATACACGCGAGCATGTATCAAACCTTGTTCATGGTCAAGTTTTCATAGTAGTATCATTCCTTTCGCGAAGCGCGAGCATGCCCTGCGCAAACTCTGAACACGGTATTTTTGCAGGAGCACACAGGTGCCATTCCACCACCACCCATTGCGTCGTTATGATCGATCAATCATCACTTTTTCGGCGGCTTGCCAAGCTCACCATCGTGGCCGTTTTTCTGCTCATCGCTGTTGGCAGTATTGTTCGCGTTACGGGGTCGGGCATGGGCTGTCCCGATTGGCCTACCTGCTTCGGGCGCATCATTCCCCCAACGTCGGTGAGCGAGTTGCCTGCCGATTACAAAACCCGTTGGGCTGTGCAAGGCAAAGAGATTGCCGACTTCAACGTTGTGCACACCTGGACAGAGTATTTGAACAGACTACTTGGCGTGCTTATCGGCATTTTCATTTTTGCCACCTTCGTCGCATCGCTGCGGTGGTGGTCACACGATCGTTGCGTACCTCTTGCATCGCTCGCAGCTCTTGTGTTTGTGTTGTTCGAAGGCTGGTTAGGCGCAAAAGTTGTTGAGCACGACCTTCGTGCTACTCTTGTAACCGTGCATTATGTAGGAGCGCTATTCGTAGTGTTCGCACTGGTCTATGCGTTGGTGCGGGCATATCGTATTCAATGGAGCGATGAGTATGTGCGTAATCCCGCACCCATACTTGGGTGGTTATATGGTGCAACGGCAATTCTCTTTGTGCAGGTGATCATGGGCACACAAGTTCGCGGCCTGGTAGACAATGTGGCAAAGAGCATGATGAATGTTGGTCGCGAGTCGTGGCTTACCGTCGTTGGCCTGCCATTCTATGTGCACCGATCGTTCTCGATCCTTGTGCTTCTAGTGTTTGCGCGCATGATGCTACTGCTCTATCGTGGCGCAGGCCACAACGCTCGCATTATCACGTGGCAGATTGTTATTGTTGTGCTGATGGGGCTGGAGATTGTCAGCGGCATCATCATGGCATATTTTGGAATACCGACTTCAGCACAGCCAGTGCACCTTGTACTAAGTTCGCTTCTCTTGGGTACAAACGTGATGCTCATCCTACGAGTACGGACTATTAGGACAAATGCTCTACCGGCTAGCGCCTAGGTTAGAGTGGATCGGTATATTGAGGGCACAGATCGTACGCTTTTTTTGATGCTCTTACGACAGAACAGTTGCCGAGCATTACTTCGCGCGCAACTTTTTGTACCGTACATGAATACCACATAGGCGTCCGCGAAACTTTGAATAGGCAGGTATGGTATGAATATCATTTGTCATTTTGAATCAGTGTTTGCCGCGGGCAGAAACGCTTTGCCTCGCAGTTTTGAATTGTTATTGTCGGAAGTGTGTGCACTCCCTTTAACATCAACATTCGTTTCATTAACTCTTTGGAGCATGATGATAATGGCGACGTTTCCCGCCAACACTGCTGCACAAACCGAGGGAGAAACATTTGCACTTATAGGCGTGGGTCCAACACTCTCAGTGGCCGAGACACCAGCAGCGGATCGCGCAGTTAACCTCGGCGTGCGTTTAAGCGTTCTTCATGCTGTTTCTTCTCGCGTGGCCTTTGAATTCGGTGCCGGAGTGTTCAACTATTCCAGTGTAAACCGCGAGAGGTCCTCCGACTTCAGCACTTCGTCCGTGCCAATAGATCTGCGCTTGCGATGGAGCTTTGCAAAACCCGGCTCGAAGGTTCGTCCTTTTGTGTTTGCCGGCCTTGGGTACCAGAATTATTCCTACGACTCTCAGGTGCTTCAGCGAAGCGCATGGAGGCAAATATTGAACGACAATCCAAACGCTGTACGCGAGGGAGTTGTAGCGGACTCTGCAGGATCGTCCTCGTGGTACAACCCCATTGGCGTGGGAATGCGCCTGGCGCTTACCGGTCGCACGCATCTGGAGTTTAGCTTCACTGCCTGCCCTGCATGGAACGACGATCTTCATCCCCTTCGTGACGGCAAGCACGATGGCTGGATGAGTGGCATGATAAGTTTGTCGTACATGCTCAACGACGAACCCTCTGCAACGCAGAGCATTGCATCGCGCGAGCAACCACTCACTGCATCTGCATCATCATCTTCTTCTTCTGCTTCTACTGCGGCAAAGGACACTGATGGCGATGGTTTGTCCGACGATCTTGAACGCTCATCCACGATGACCGATCCCCTGCGCGCCGATACCGACGGCGACGGCCTGCGCGATGGCGACGAAGTGTTGAAGTATCGCACCGATGCACTGCGTACCGACACCGATGGCGATGCCGTCAGCGATGGCGATGAAGTGCTGAAGTACCGCACCAATCCTAACGAGCGGGACTCCGATGCCGGCGGTACTGCCGATGGTGTGGAGATTTTTCTTGCGCATACAAATCCGCTGGATGCCGCCGATGATGTGGCCGCAAATGCCGCGGCAACTCGTAAGGAACAACCAATCAACAAGCCCGCACAACCAAGCGAGAATGCCATAGATACTCTGCAGAGCGACAGTGCAGATCGAGAGTTGCCCTCAATTAAAGAAGCAGATACATCCGCCGATTCAGGCTCAGACACAAGCAGTGCAGTGAAATCGGAGGCGAAATCCAACTCACCATCCACGTCGCCGCAAGCTGCGCCGAAGTCCACACGAATTGTTTTTGCAGGCATCACCTTTGCCAACAATCAAGCCGATGTATTGCCTGCATCACGTGCGGCCCTGGATTCGGCCTATGCATTTCTTGCAAACAACCCCGAGCTGAATGTAGAGATTCAGGGCTATGCGTCCAAAAGTCGCAGCGCCGTTCAACGCGAGGATTTAGCCGTGGACTTATCAAAGCGGCGCGCCAAATCGGTGATGGATTACCTTGTGTACAAGGGAATTTCAAAAAAGCGAATGAGCGTGGCGGGCTACGGCACACAGCGCCCTGTTGATACAGAGAATCCTTACAGCGAACAAAACAGACGTATTGAGTTTCTGGTGAAATAGTTTGCTGTCAATTCATCAGTGAAGTAGTGAATGGTGATTGCGCGGAATCCGTAGAATCCACACAATCCGCTGCATACATGGATTACATTTATTCGTACAGACACATCGCATGAGCAAGAATACTCCTCGGCTTCCGGCTTTGATTTTTGCAGGCATGATACTTATTCTTGCTCCGATATTGAACCTGTGTAGTGTTGGGTTGCATGCCGAAGGATCGCGTGTGTATTCATCTGCCGCGCATGGTTTTTCTCTGCGTGTTGCCAATGCATTTACCTGTTATCAGGGGCGCTACGGAGCCCGGGAATACACAACCTCCGACCTGTTGCGCAAAGACCCTCTGTACCCCGAGCTACGAGATGCCGATTCTGTGTTCTCGAGCAATGAAGGCGGCGAGTTTGCTGTAAACGACACAGCCAACGCACTGTGTTTGCGCGGGCCGTACGGCTCGTATGCGGTGGTGTTTGCTGCCGGCAGTGCATTTCCCTCCGCTGAAGAGATGCAGACCAGAGTACTGGATCAAGTGCGCACCGAAGCAACCGAGAACGGCACCTCGGCCGATGATCTTTTGCGCGTAACACCAGGTGAGTACACGCTGTGCGGCCTTCCGGCCACTACACTCACGCTCAAGCGTCCCATTGCAAAGGGCAACGGTAAAACTGCCGACACGCTGTTTACAGAGATTATTACCGCGCGCTGCGGTGGCAAGGTGTATGGCATTATCATGCGTGGCTCCGAGTGGATGGGCCGCGACTCCAAAACCATTATGCGCCAACTGTTTCTTTCAGTGGCGTATGGAATGACCATCACACTTGTAAGCTCGGACTACACCACACGTCGCATCGAGGGAACGCAGGTGCAGTGTGAGTTCCCTACAGCATGGAGCAAAGTGTTTGCAAAGAGGATCCCCTTTCCTGTTCCGGTAAAAGACTTCAAGCAATTGCCTGCATCGCAAAGTGCATCGGCAGACAGCATACGTCAGGAATGCTCGGCACTCGTTGTGCAAACACCGACATTTCAGTGTGAGTTTTTTGTTACGGACATCCCTGTTCTCGATTCGGCGGCATGGACCCAAACGTGCATGCGCATTTTTGATCGCGCTCAGCCGGCATCGGCACAAGACGTTCTGGACCGCAAGCCGGTGATGCTGCAGCATCTGGATGCGTACGAGCGCAGCTACTCAGTGTTTCGCCGCAGCGATAATATTCGCACCTCGTGGACTGCATGCCGTTTAGGTACACAACTTCTATTAGTGCGAGTTGTGGCATGGCAGCGCGAAGTAAGTGCTGCACTTCCCGTGAACGAAATCATTGCGCGCTGCAGTCTCGTACCATAAGATATCTCTACACGCCCAACGCACGCCGCAGCACGGAGTTTACAGAGCGTGCTGCCAGAAATGCGTCAAACAGCATCAGCACTTGGTCGTCTGCTGCAACAAGCCTCTTACTTGTAATCTCTGTCATGAAGTACCACTGCTTGTTCCGCAGATAGTGTGTGGAGTGCGCTGCGTCGCGGAACTCGGCAGGCACCACTTTGTTCTGCTCGCCCAGCACATCGCCATACCATGCTGCGAATTCCTTGTGTGCCACAGCACTTGGCATCTCATCGGGATGATGCTGCAAATACCGCCGTATCTGCGCTATATGCTCCGGCTCTACGGCATATGCACCGCCGCCGAGCAGAAGTTTGTCGTGCTCCAGATGCAGATAAAAGCTCGGTGATCCGCGGCGACCTCCGGGACCTATGGCCGCAGCCAAATTGGTCTTGTACGGCTCCTTGTTCTTGCTGAATCGAACATCCCTGTTGATGCGAAACACCGCCTGCTCGGCTGTGCAATAGTAGAAGGAATCTACTGTGCAGATCTTTTCGATGAGCGCAGAAACCGTGGCGCGAAACGGTTTCTTTACATCCTTCTCGTATACCTCTCGGTTGGCATCGAACCATTCCTTGTTGTTGTGAGCCTTAAGGTCTTTAAGAAATCTCAGTGTGGCTGGTGTAATCATGATGTGAACAGTAAGAGCAATGATGAAAAAATCCACAGCAGAGAAGAATCACAACAACCGCACAGAAGCTACCGGCACGGCGCGCAACATTGCATGGAAGCGCTATCCGCGCTGCGTGAGAAATACGCCCAGCAGCACTACGCACCCGCCTACCATGAAGAAAGGCGTAGGCACAATACCCATCAGCACAAAACTCATAACGGTAGTAAACACCGGCTGGAGATTGTTGAATACCGCAACTTTACTTGCTTCCATTTTTGTGAGCAAGTAGTACCACAATCCAAAGCCAAAGCCCGAGGTAACCACTCCTAAGTACAACAGGCCTCCCCATTGGTCAGCGCTAAGCAACGAGGGCGGTACATGAGTTACAGGCAAAGCTGCGTACAATGGCAGATACACGATGGTTCCGATCAGCATCGACAATCCTGTTGCGTACACGGCCCCGAGCTTTATGGACATGCGCCGGCCAAACACGGTAAAGAATGCCCACGACATACTCGCGCACAACTCTATCACGTTGCCCATTAAATGTTCCGAGCGAAAGCTCAGACCCTTTTCCAGCAGTACAATGCACGTACCTACCAGCGCGCATAGTATCCCGTACACTTTAGCTGTCGTAAGCATCTCGTGCCCCAGCACGCGCGTAATCACGAGCACAAAAGCCGGAGACAGCGCGTATGCAAGTGAAGCGTCTGCAGGAGTGGTGTAGCGCAAGCCCCATACGAACATGAGCTGGTTCATGGGAATGTTGATGATGCCGAGCATCAGGAGCATGGGCCAGTCGCTGCGCTCGATACGGGAGAAGGGTTGCCTGCGCAAGATCATCCAGCTTGCATAAGCCAAGATGGAAAAACCTCCTCGGTACAGCACCACCACAGCGGGGTGCAAGGTCTCCACAACATGCTTGGCAAACAAGTGCGTACTTGATGCGATGAGTTGTTGAAAGACAAGAAGAAATGCCATTGGTTCGTTGGATACTACACGGTGCCGTGAGCACGATCGCCGGCGTCGCCTAATCCCGGAACGATATACCCGTGAGAATTAAGCGCGCGATCCATAGCTGCACATACAATGCGCACATCGGGATGTTCGCGCTCCACTTCCGCTATGCCTTCGGGGGCGGCCAACACAACAGCCGCAATAATATGCGTGGCCCCACGCTTTTTAAGATCGTCTATGGCAGCACACATGCTTCCGCCGGTGGCAAGCATGGGATCCAGTATTACCACCGTTGTGTTCTCATCCAACGGAGGAACATTACAGTAGTATTCTTTAGGAACAAGTGTTGTTTCGTCGCGCTTCAAGCCCACATACCCAATGGTTGCTTCGGGTATGCACTGCGTGAACGCATGGAGCAGAGTAAGTCCCGAACGCAACACCGGCACCACCACCACACCGCCCTGCAGAGCGTAGCCGGTGGTTTGTTCCAAAGGAGTGGAGAGTTCGTAGCTGCGCAGAGGTAGTTCGTTTGTACACGCAAGGCACAAGTGATAGGCCAGCCGTTCCAGCGCTTCGCGAAATGCTGCCGCCGTCGTGTGCTTGTCCCGCAGCACAGACATCGCCGTGCTTACAAGAGGATGAGAAAGTATAGTGTGCATGGAGAAGAGGTGCTTGGAGACGACGTTACAGTCTGAGTTACAACGTGAGTTACAGTCTAGGTTACAGCCTGAACAACAACGTGAATTACAGCTTCGGGTACCACATAAGTGTGAAGCGCGGCAACGAGAAAAATGTTGAAACGTTTGCCTGTACACGTTTATTCGGCCCCTTGTAGAGAAGGCGATCTTCGGAAGCAAGAAAGAAATCTACGCGCCACTCTCCACCGGGAACAATCAAACCAATAGGCGTTTTGATATGGGCAAACAAACCCAGTCCTACGCATATTCCGCTCACGGTTTTCGTTCGGCCAAACACAGGCAACGCACTGCCTTGAGAAAGAGAGTCGTCGCGCACTCCATCGCCCCCATCGTAATCACTGCGAATCAAGCAGCCGCCGCCCATCAAATAGAACACCACTCTGCTATAAGGATTCCACAAGTACTTCGCACCTAACTCAAGCGTGTGATGCTTGTCCGGATATTGCTGTCCAATGGGATTGTTTGGGCCGCGTACAACCTTCGTATTATTTGAGTACACATATGCAGCTTGCGCAATGAAACGATCGCTGAACATGTAGCTGATTGCACCGCCGTAGGAAAACACACCCTCGTAGGAAAACGACGTGGTAGTAGCACTGTCTGTTTGGGCTTCCACAATGGTATTCGTTGCGAACACCGGTCCGATGCCCAGCGTTTTTGCATAGGGATGATAGAACTCTTCTACCTCGGTGGTGTCGGAATCGTCTGCGCCGGACTGCGCAAACACTGCGGTGCTAAGCAATACAAGAATCGTCGTCAATCGAAACAATGTGCGTGCCGTGGCTGATGTCATGGCAATAACCTCTTCCGTGGTTTGTGAACGTATCTCTGCAATCTTCTGCGCAACGAACCGAACAAAGGACGGCTCGTTTCGCTTGCCCCGATGCGGCTCGGGAGTGATATAGGGTGAATCCGTTTCTATCATAAATCTGTGGTGCGGGACCGCTTGTACTACTTCTTGCAACGTGGATTTTTTGAAGGTGACATTACCTGTAAAGGATACGTGAAACCCTACATCCATCGCCTGTTGCAGCACATCAAGACCGCTCGAAAAGCAATGCAACACACCTCTAAGCGTGCCGTCTTGCTCCTCGTTTAAGATACGGAGAATGTCTGCATCGGAGTCGCGGTTGTGGACGATCACCGGCAGCGAGCATTGCTTGGCAATGCGCAGCTGCCTACGAAAAATATCCTGCTGAACTTCCCGCGGCGAAAAATCATAATAGTAGTCCAAACCAATCTCGCCAATGGCCACCACGCGGGTTTGTTCAACTCCCTTTTCCACTCGCGCCATATCGTGCGCACTCACCGAAGCTGTGTTGTGCGGATGTATACCAATGCCGCGATAAATACGCTCATCGCTATCCACAAGTTCCTGCAGCGCATCGAATCCTGCCGGCTCGATGGACGGAATCACCAGTGCCTGAACTCCGGCCTGCCACGCGCGATCCAAAACATCTGCGCGATCCGCGTCGAATGCCGAGGTATCGATATGGCAATGGGAGTCGATCATGTGTGTGCCGGAACTTGGTAAAACAGACGGTGAATCATGGAAAGAATGACAAATAAAAGCGGATTCGAGCTTTTTTGCCCCTTTCAGTGCGGGAAAAATACGACAATCGCATTCATCCGTATCTTTGCTCACTCCCTTGCAGTTATCGTATCCACTGTCCGCCCTGCGGCCTTGCGGGTGCGGTACATTGTGTATCACTCTTTGCGATTTATCCCTTGCGTTCAACCGTTGCCGAAGTACGCCGCTCCGCCCTGCTGCACAATCTCTCCGAGATTCGCCGCACTGCGCCCACTGCCCAAGTAATGGCAATGGTAAAGGCCAATGCATATGGTCATGGAATGATCGAGGTGGCGCATGTGATTGAACCTGCCGTGGATTTCTTCGGCGTGGCCGTGATGAGCGAAGGTGTTGCGCTGCGCTCCTACGGCATCACCAAACCAATAGTGGTGATGATGCCCCCGGATATTTACGATGCCCAGCATTTTTGCGAGAGAGACTTGCAGCTTGTGGCCTGCTCCATGGACATACTCCGAGATTTCGACGCCGAAGCACGCCGATTCAACAAGGTGATGAAGGCGCATTTGTATATCGACACCGGTATGCGCCGAGACGGCATTGAACCCCGTGATGCCGTGGAGTTTATGAAAGAATGCTCTACGCTGAAGAATGTGTCCGTGATTGGTGTGTGTACGCACTTTGCGTCCAGCGACGACACCGACACCACCTTCACCGAGAAGCAGCTTGAGGTGTTCAATACCACGTTGGCCGAGCTGGCGCATGCAGGTTTTAGCTTTAGCTATGTTCATGCGGGGAACAGCGGAGCGTTGTTTCGCCATCCGCGCGCACATTTCAACTTGATTCGCGTTGGCCTTTCGCTGTACGGCATTGCACCGGCATCGGTAAAAGAGTCGTTGCTTCAGCCCGCACTCACCCTGAAGACTAGAGTAAATGCGCTGCGCAGAATATCGGCCGGTGAATCGGTGAGCTACGGCAGGAAGTTTGTTACCGATCGCGACACAACCATTGCCACTATTCCTATAGGCTACGGCGACGGCTACTCGCGAATGCTCACAGGCAAGGCGGAATGCCTTCTGCACGGAAAACGATTTCCTATTGTGGGGGCCATCTGCATGGACGAATGCATGATTGATGCCGGCGACGAAGAAGTAAAATTGGGTGATGAAGTGGTGCTGATTGGCAACCAAGCTTCGCAGAATATTTCCGCGAGAGAAATTGCCGACAAGCTCCACACCATTCCCTACGAAGTAACATCGATGATCACCTCACGGGTACCCCGCGTGGTGGTAGATTAGGCGCGAATGATAATGAGAATGATACAGAGAATCACACTACGATACGCAATCGCAAACACGAATGACAACGGATATCAATACCAGGCAGTCACGGCTTGATACATACACGGTTCGCCTGCCGAACTTCGAGGGTCCCCTAGATCTGCTCTTGTTTTTTATCAAGAGAGACGAGCTGGACATCTATGATATTCCCATCGGTAAAATCACGCGGGAGTTCCTGGAGTACATACGGCTGATGCAGCTGTTCGACCTTGAACTTGCGGGCGAGTTTTTGGTAATGGCTTCGTCCCTGATGCAGATCAAGGTGCGCATGCTATTGCCCAAAGAAGTTGACGAGCGCGGCGAAGAAGTGCCCGGCGAAGACCCTCGCGCAGAACTTGTGCAGCAGCTTCTTCAATACTCGCAGTATAAAGAAGTAAGCCGCGAATTCTCGGAGCGCGAAGAAGCGCAGCGGTATGTGTTTTACCGCCAAATGTTCGATGCCGACGAGCGCGACTCCGAAGACGAAGTGTATAAAAACGCCACCCTGTTCGATCTTCTGGCTGCCTTCAAAAAAGCGCTGGAGCGCAAACCCGAAAAAGAGATTCTGCATACCGTGCAGTTGTACTCGGTAACCATCGAGGAGCAAACCGAACACGTGCTCATGCACCTGCGATCCAGCCGCAAGATCAGCTTCATGCAGTTTGTGCACGATCGTCCGCGCATCTTCATTGTGGTGACCTTTCTTGCCATTCTGGAAATGTCGAAGAACCAGATCATTTCGATTCGTCAGAACGACAACTTCGACGATATCGAGATCGTACCCTTCGAAGACATGATCGAAACCAAAACCTTAGACGAAGTTCTGCACGACGATGAGCCGGAATCATTGAATACCCCTGAAGAGCGCGCACTGCCTGCTCCTGAGGGAAATGACAGCAACGACCAACAATCGTAATTCCCAAACCCCGAACTTGAATTTCACTTTTTGTTATGCGCACACTACCTTTCTTTTTGACGCTTTCTCGCGAGTCGCAGCGCTCCACCTTGGAGGCATTGATTTTTGCCAGCGACGAACCGCTCACCAACAAGACTATGTTCAAGGTGTTGGTGCTGGAAGACGGCTTGCATTCCGATACCGAGAATGAAGCTCCGGATAATTCGGACAATTCGAACACACCGGAACAGTCGGAAACTCAAGAAACGCCGCAACCGAATGCGGAGTCTGCATCCTTACCCGATGCGGAGGAACAGGCTTCCGAAGGCGCAGCCGATGATGCCGCTGCAGCATCCGCTGAAGCGCCCAAGCCCTTGGGCAAAGCATTGAAGAAAAAGTACCCTATCGAACCCTCGGAACTGGCAGCACTGGTGGCGGAGTTGGTGGACGAGATCAACGATACCCTCACTGTATCGGAGCGTCCGTATCGCGTGGTGCGCATTGCCGGCGGCTATCAGTTTGCTACCACATCGGAGTTCGGTGAGGTAGTATCGCGTCTGGTTAAATCCCGTACGCGCCGCAGATTATCACAAGCTGCGCTCGAGGCATTGTCCATCATTGCCTATAAGCAGCCCATTTCTAAACCGGAGATCGAGGCAATTCGCGGTATAAACTCCAACGAGGTGATCAACTCGTTGGTCGAGAAAAATCTCGTAACGCTTGCAGGCCGCTCCGATGCGCCGGGCAAGCCGCTGCTGTATGGCACCACCGACGATTTTCTGCGCATGTTCGGGTTGCATTCCACCAAAGATCTACCCAAGCTTCGCGAACTTGACGAGCTGTTCCAAACCAAAGCCGCAGAGCTTGCCGGCGGACTGGACATCTCGGTAAAAACGACGTCGGGCGAATTGCTCTCGAAGATTCAATCGATGGTAGACAACGAGCAAAAAATCATAGAGCATGAACGCTTGCGCGAAGAAGGTCGCCACGAAGACGAAATTCCCATGCCCGGCACGGTGATAACCGCTCAAGAGCTGCAGCCCGACGCTCAAGAGCTACAGCCCGACGCTCACGATGCTCACGACGACTCTGATCATGTAGACGTAGACGCCGATGCAGATGCAGAGTCAGATTCACAAGAGCATGGCGCAGATGATGTTCAACATCAACCTGATGAAGAAGCAGAGTAAGAAGAACCGCTAGAGGAAGAGTTCTCCATCACCACGTATCCACGTAGAGTTTATGCAACTGCACACATACGAACGCGGGTTAAAAGATAAAGTGGCCCTGGTTACGGGAGCAGCCACCGGTAACGGTCGCGCCTTTTGTGAGCGCCTTGCCGAAGAGGGCGCGCTTATCGCTATTGCCGATATCGCCGACGCACAGGATACCGTGAACGCCGTGCTGGCCATTACGCCCAATGTACGTGCCTACCGCGGCGATCTAAGCTCACCGGAGGATGTGCAGCGTATTGCAAGCGATGTGCTGCGGGACTTCGGTCGCATCGATATTCTTGTGCACAATGTAGGTCTGTACGAAGAAGAGCCCTTCGAGCTTCTGCGTTTTGATCAATGGAAACGAATGCTCGATGTGAGTTTGAATTCGCTGTTCCTTACCGCGCATGCCGTGGTGCCTATCATGAAACAAGCACAGTTCGGACGCATCATCACATTGTCTTCAGACATAGTTTGGCTGGGCACTCCATACCTGACGCACTACGCCACAGCGAAGATGGGAATGATAGGATTCACGCGCTCGTTGGCATCGGAGGTGGGTAAGTATGGTATCACCGTGAACACCATTACGGTGGGGCTTACCGCTACGCAACGCCGCACGGACACCGAGCTATCGCGCTCGCTACTCGAACACATTATTCCCACGCAAAGCGTTCACCGCTCCGACGAGCCACACGACATTGCCAATGTTGTTGCCTTTCTTGCGCTGCCTGCATCCGGTATCATCACCGGGCAAACAATCAATGTGGATGGCGGAGTGGCAAAGCACTAGCCACGCGTATTGCTTCGAATATCACAATGCCGGCTGCCACCGAGACGTTGAGCGAGTGCTTTACACCGTGCATGGGAATCATCACCGCATCGTCGCACTCGGCAAGCACGTCGTCGGCAATTCCCGTGAGCTCATTACCCAACACTAAGCAGCATGGCATGTGAGCAGCTGTGAGCTCCGTATAGTTCAGGGCGTTTTCCGTAAGCTCCACCGCGATGATCTTTACTCCCTTGCTACGCAAGTCGCGAAGAGCGCTGCAGGCATCCGGCTCATAGCGCCATGGCACGGTATCTACAGCACCAAGTGCGGTTTTGGTAATCTCTACACGAGGCGGGTGCGGCGTGAAGCCGCAGAGTATCAGCTCCTGCACGCGGGCTGCATCGCAGGTTCTGAACAGCGACCCAATATTATACAGGCTGCGAATATTCGTAGCACACACGTACACAGGGAATCGCGGTACCTCTTGGGCCGTCTCTACGGTGAGCCGTTGATCTACAATTTGACTATGCGTGAGCTTGCGCATCGGCTATCAGAGATGGAAGTATGGATGCCAAAAAATCGTATTGCTGTTGTTCATTGAACACATGCGATGCCGTGCGCAGAAGTATACGCGAACCAAAAGCCATCACGGGAACTTCAATTCGGTGCTCGTCCCACAAACGATCGTGCAGCTTCAAACTCAGATTCATGAGCGCAGCAGTGTGCTCGGCCGAGGGCTGAGCCGACGCATCACTTGCTGCACTCTGCGGAAGTTCTATAGGCAAAACCACAGCCGCAAGGAAACCCAGCATCGATTTCGGGCAGGGAGCAGGTTGTGGAATCACCTTCATCAGCGCTTCCCGCGCGTAAAGATTGAGCGATGAATTGTATTCCACTGCCTTCTGCGCGCCCATTTTTTCGAAGAAGCGCAGGCCGTCCACAGCGCAGTAATAGGGCGACCAATCTTTGGTTCCTATAAAATCAAATTCGGCTGTGTATCCTTGGCCATAGCCGTGCGATGGCACTAATGGATGCGTCATGGCTTGTCTGTCCCGGCGCGTCCACAAGAAGGCACTGCCTTTGGGCGCATACATCCACTTGTGAAAATTCCCTGTGTACCAATCGGCGCCGAGTTCATCGAGGTGCAAGGGCACCATTCCCGGCGCATGGGCACCATCGATCATCACAAGTATGCCGCGCTCCTTACAGTCGGCAATAATATCCTGCACAGGAAAAATGCAGCCTGTAGGCGAAGTGATGTGATCCACGATTACAAATCGTGTACGCGGAGTGATGGCATTGAGCATGCATTCCCGCACCTGGCTTCCCGATTGCAACGGGAACGGTACGTACGCTTCCTTGTACACCGCACCGCTAAGCGCGCATACGTGTTTCATCGTCTGCCGAACCGCATTGTATACATGCGATGTCGTAAGCAGTTCGTCGCCGGGCTTGAGAATGGAAAGCAAGGAATGCACCACGGTGCTCACGCCGGTGCTTGCGTTATCGACAAACACAAAGTCTTGAGCATCGGCTCCAAGGAACGCTGCCATAGGTTCGGCAGCAGCGCGCATGGCCGCACCCTGAGTTCGCATCACAAACTCCGCGGGCTGGCGTTCCATCCTTGCGCGCCATTCGCTTTGCGCCTGCATTACCACTCGCGGTGTGGCACCAAACGACGCATTGTTCAGGAAGGTCATGTTGGGCTCTAAATCCCAGTGCGAGCGAAGCGACGCACCGTAAACAACATCATCATTCATGGAATACACTTTCTGTAAATCATAGGTAGCACTAAGCTTGAGTGGCCATGATTGCTTCATGCACACACAAGCAGATAACATAACACAACGGTAGCTGCTGTTCGTGGTTGCTCTGCAGTGTATAGCATACACTGCAGTGCGTTGAATTGCGCTGCATAGCGCTCCACTACTATGGCTGCAGCACAACTGTTGTTTGTACGACGCCCCGCGAGGTGCGCACCGCAATGCGATACAACCCGCGAGCAACATCACCGCACATCCAGTTCCACTCTGCCTGACCGGACGGCATTCGCGTAGTTCGCAGTGTGGCAACGCGCCGGCCGCTAAGGTCGTACACCTCGCATACAGGCGATGCTTCACTCAGGTTCTGCGCGCGAATTCGCACGTGATCGCCGGCAGGAATCGGCCATACGCTTAGACCATCGCTATCACTTTCATTCACGCCGGTAGATCCACCCGTCGTAAAGTTTCGTGATGCGTACACACCGGCACCATCGGCATCAATTGACTGTACGCGCCAGTAGTACCGCTTCGAAGCCAGCAACGCGCTTACCGCAAAGGAGGTGTCGGTGATTACCGTATCCACAACAGGAGAGGCAAAGGCAAAGCTGGTCGATACCTGCAAACGATACGAGGCCGCGCTCGGTACGCGCGACCACACAAGCATCAGATCCACGGGATTTCCTTGCGAGCCCGCGGCGGGTGATATCTGCAGCGGCGGCTCCACGGCTGTAACAAAGCGGAAGGGCGCGGAGTAGGCGCTGTATCCGCCCGAGCCTGCGGCGCGCACTCGCCAGTAATAGGTGCGATGCCCCTGTTCAAGATTGTCTGCCTTCACCTGCAAATCGCGCAGACCATCGGTGCTCGAGAATATCGATGTGAATGAGGAGTCGGTGGATATCTGCGCATTATACACAACAGCACCGGCTGATGCCTTCCACACAAGGTACTCGGAGATGAGCACGCCACGGGCGCCATCTTTGGGAGTGCTTAACTCCGGTGATGGCGGCGGCGCAGGCACATCGCGCAGAGTGCCCGTGTACATACCGTTGCCGTGCGTGGCAACAATCATCATGTTATCGCTTTCACGATAGTCCATCATGGTAACTACTGCGCGCCCTATGCTCGACGCTCCTTCCTGCATCCACACTGTGGCAGAGCCATTGAGAAAGGCGGTGCTATAAAGGCCAACACTGGTGCCTACGTAGATCATAACTCTGCCGCCAACGAATGTCCACGTAGCCCAACGGCACGAGGGTCCGTTGCCTACACCATTTAACGCGCCTTCAAGATTACCGCCGGCGGCTTTCCATGTGGTACCGCCGTCGTCGGTGAAGAACAAACTCTGCACGCCGTAATTACTGAACACCACGAGCACCGAATCGGCGTTGCGCGGGTTCACGGCAATGCACTCGATATTACCGCGCGGGAACCCCGTCCCCGTGATGTCTTTAGCACTTGGCTGTGCAGCGCGCGCATTATCAACGCGATAGATGTAGC
>JBJOLU010000091.1:0-2689 GCA_046052705.1 Bacteroidota bacterium
GGGCAAGGGCCGAATGAGTTCCGTTCGAAGAGCAAACAAGCTTCCGTGCGCTCCGATTACACAACCCAAAGCACCTTCGGCGCGGCGAATCTTGTTATCCAGATTCAGATACGACTTCTCCTGTTGCTCTGTAACAGTTTCTAAAGCACTGTTTCGAACCAGGCGAAGTCCGGCCACGCATCCTACATTTGCCTCCCTAAACGGCTCCACTAGTTCTTCCAAGGCATTTAGGGAGAACACCGTATCCGCATCGGTGAATACGGATATAGGAGTGGAAACAGAAGGAAACAGGGCATTCAATACTTCAGCTTTGCCTCTGTTCTCCGTAAAGCACACAACATGCAGCCACGGATACTGCGTACTCAATTCTTCAAGAAGTGCATTTGTGGCATCCGTGGAACCGTCAGATCCAATCATCACCGTCATTTTGTCTTTGGGATAACTGCAGTCTGCCAGGTTCTTCACCCGCTCACGAATGGTACGCTCTTCGTTGTAGGCAGCGATAAGAACGGTGATAGACGGTAGGGAGGACGGATCCACTTCCATCGTCTCCGTCAAGCCGGCATGCGAACCACGGATTTTAGCCCATAACGATATGACCAACGGGAATATCACATAGGTATGGAGTATACCTACAAACGACAACCAAAAAACAATTGAGGCACTGAGAAGATTCATTGAGCAGGGCTGAATTCTAGGCGCAAAATACGCGGAACAGACACGCGCACACACGAGCATTAGAAAGTCGAAAAGGACTCTACAATTATCTTTTGCAGGGGAACGTCAATGTTCTATATTTGGCCCAGGTAACCACCAACACACAGCGCCTATCGAGCTCCTCTTTACTTAGTTTCCATACGTTTCGTATTCGAAAGACATTTTGAATACGTCGAACCTCAAGTAATCTCGATACTTATCTGCTGAGATATATGCAGACGCGCGCGCTTCGTTTAGTACTTCTGATTCTTTGGCTCGCTCCCCATTGGCTACAAGCTTCCGGTGATCGTTGCCGCGTGCGCATCCTGCACTCAACAGTATCAGAGCTGGCTATAACAGCTTCACCCAAAATCATACGCTGGGATACCGTAGCAGCGTCCGATGGTACAAAAGAGCAAGTGTTTCGCCCGGTAATGAACACCACCGGCGAAACTGCACTTTCTGATGTACCAAATGCGGAAGCGCTAAGTGCCGTGCGTGAATTGATCAGCGTATCAAATCGGGGCATGTGGCGGGTACGCAGTTTTCGCATGTTCGGTCGCAGATATGACCAAGGCGGTACCAGTTCAGCTTTTGTTAGCCAAAGCAGCGGAAGTATGGGCCTGGACAAGTGGACTTCAACAGACACAAATGTACTCCTGCCATGGATTTCCATTCAGTATCTGGGACAATCCGCAGCGCAGCATCTTGCCGTCATGGTGATTCCCAGCGCGCAGCGCGAGAAAAGCACCGGAGCATGGCTAGTATGTGATTCAGTGTTTGTAACAGTGGAATTCGGCGGCAGTAGTAGTAACAGTAGTAACAACAGCACCGGCTCTCCCGATGGTTCGTTCAACACATCCATTATCGCACATCAAAGCGCCGCAGCCGGCAGCTATACTCCATTGATGTCTTCAACGCTGAACAACAACGTTGTACCCCTTTGGAATGCAGCGGCGGAGCAATTGTCAAAAGGCTCTTCAAGCCAAACCTCAACTCGCGTGAGCACATCGTCGGGAAAATTCAGCAAAAATCCGAGATTGATGGCCGACTCTTCCAGACAGTCTGTGTGGTATAAAGTTGCGATCAAAGAATCCGGTGTGTACAAAATCACCGCCGATCAGTTAAGCAAAGCGGGTATAACGCTGAGTCCGGCTCAGGTGGCCACTTTGAAGCTATATGGAAGGGGAGGCGATGAACTCCCCGAATTGCCATCTCAAGCATCGCAAAACACTTTGAACGAGATTCCCCTAATTGTAGGAACAAACAGCGATGGTTCCTTCCGCGACCTAAGCTTTTATGGTTCAGCTCCGGGAAGGTTTGCGTACAATTCGAAGAGCAAACGCTTCGAACATAGTATTAACAATTACGGTGATCAGAGTTCCTACTTCCTTACATGGGGAGGCACACCCGGTACGCGAGCAGTAGCTCAGAGCGCACCGAGTGCTCCCTTTAGCTACACGCCCAATACATTCACGGCCAGAGTATACCAAGAAGAAGAGCTTATCAATGCATATGCCGGTGGATCAGGTCGCCGATGGTTTGGACAACAAATAGATGCCGTGTTACCGCGCACCTTCGCAACGAAGCTACCCGGATTGGTACGAGACGGCAAGGTTGAGTACGTGCTCGACGTGGCGCATAAAGAGATTTTCTCCTCGCTTTCTAATGCTATTGTAACTGTATCGGACAATAGCACAAAGCTTGCCGACATCGCCCTTCTTGGCGTGAACAGCTCATCGTATGCAGAGTATGTTTCCCGAAAAGTTCTGGCAGCGATTCCGGCTCAATCGTTGAATCAGGATGGCACAAGCTATTTGCGTTTCGAGTACTCCAATCCCTATGTAAGTGGTGGTGGCAATGCCTTTCTGGATTACTTCGAGATTCACTATCCCGCTGTCTGTGCAGCGGTTAACGACGAGCTCACGGTATACACAGATCCGGCAATGGTTGGTTCCGCACAATACTCCGTGAGCGGATTTACCACCACCTC
>JBJOLU010000092.1:0-12227 GCA_046052705.1 Bacteroidota bacterium
AGACATCTGGTTTGCATCGCCATGCAGAAGTGTTAAGCTGTTGCGCGGAGCAACCGCGCAGTAAAATAGCCCGCAATCGCTAACTATCAATACACTCTACCGGTTCATCGAAGGATGCATCTTGCGTCGTCGCCAATTCAATCAAAATCCTCATCCTCATACTCACCCTCACTCTCCCCTTCTCTTCCACTCTTTAGCCAGCATCATGCTATGCCGTACTGCAGCGTCGACGCGCTTTGCATACTCTTTTTTGTAGGTAGTATGTGAATACAATTTGTGCGTGGTTGCCATGTCGGAACTGTCCACGGCTATCTCGTTGTGGTGCGGAAGCCAGCCGCGGCGGGTAAGCTCAGCCGGCTGCTGTAAATCGGAAGGATATTTGGTAAGACGGCCAAAACTAAAGGGCCCCTCCATGCTGTCGTTTGGCAGAGCATATCGTCCGCTTATTATCAGCTTATCTCGCCAGTATTTTTTTACCTGCTCAGGGCGAGGTGTGGCAGATGCATTGCTTCTACAACTGAAGAGATCCAGGTTCAGCGAGTCTGCATTGGCTTCACTAACAGGCACATCAATACTGCCAGTATAGAGCGGGATGGATTTGTCGTTCACAAAGAAATGACCATAGCTGGAATGCGCATAGAAGTCCGCCACTGCGTGCAGTGCATGCGCAAAGTCTATAAGGCTACCGCTGCTCAAACGCTCGTCCACCCTGTTCCAGCCTTCGGCTATGTAGCCATTGTCGAAGTGATCGTAGGGATGATACGTCCCGATGTCGGCGTCGATAGCGAGGCTGGCAGAGTTAATCACAAAGAGCTCCGCCGGTGTAAACAGCCCTGTATCAATCAATGCTTTGGTAAACACATTGTAGTGTGTTTGGGCATTGAACGATGGATTAAACTTCTTCCAAAATGCAGCAGACGTGCGATAGTTCTTGCGCAGATATTCACCAAGAGAAGTATCGTTCAAAGTGTGATTAACCCGCCACACATGATCGCTGTTGAATACAAACAACGGCATGTACTCCAATTTCGCCGCGTGGTTTTGAATGCCATCTTGTCCAGAGGTACTCGGTACCCGAGTATGCGCGCCTCGAGCTCTACCCGCCGTGAGCGATGTAGGCATCTTAGTGGCCATTGGATCGAAGAGCATCCATGTGCCACTCTCGGAGCGATACATCACCCAAGCATGCTGGTGTAATGGGCGGCTGCTACTTCCGGGGGCGTGTGCGGATTTGTCTTTGACATATCCCAGTGCCACTCGCACCATATACGGACTTATACCCGATGCCATCAACAAACTTGCTATAAGAAACGCCATGTCCTCGCAGTCCCCTTTACCCAGAGCAAGAGTTTCGTCTGGATATAGCCAGGTGTCGTAATTGCGCGAACCTCGCTGCACATACTGAACGTGCTCGCAAACGTAGTGGAGAACGTGAAGTGCGCGGAAATCGAAGGTGCCCCGCTCCTTGATAAAGAACCTGTACCTCTGATCTGCGGGCAGCGAACGCGCAATAACCGAGAGCGCATTGTGCATCACGGTGTTACTGTCCATGGCTAAAAACTCGCGAATGTCTGCCGCATAGCGTCGACGCGGGCGCACGTCGGGAATTGAGCGCATGGCCTTGATCGTAGTATCAAAGAGAACTTCGTCGCCGTCCCATTTAATAGAACGCGCATATTCAAAAGCAGATGTCTTGCAGCACACTAGCAAACCCCGCGGTATTGTTATTCAAAGAAATACTGTTCTCAAGAATGAGTTTCCGGTATTTGCAAGATCAGAATTGAAATTGAGATCTAATCGCACTTCTACATGCATGAGCAAATACACATGATGAATACTACAGTATCGAAGTCACAACACGTTTTCGGGCGCCTGATAGCCAGAACGGCATTCTAGAATCACACCCTAAAAGGTGATAACAAGGATGCCTTGAAACAAGTACCTAAAGGTATAACTGTAGATAAAGAAATAGCAAAAAAAACTAAACCTTAGGCCGGTAATAACAAAGCACCTCTATCATATCTTAACCCCCGAAGTTTTTAGCTCGCGTAACACGCTTAGTGCTTCAGTGCGGTTACGTACTTTTAGCTTACGGTACACGTTGTGAGCGTGTCGGCGCACGGTTTCGATGCTGATATACAATTGTTCCGCGATTTCCCTGTACCTAAGCCCCATTTCCATGCATCTTACCACTTGCATTTCACGTTGGGTTAGGGAGTGCGTTTGCGATGATATTAAAGGGAAAGAGCGTAGAAGTTCCAGTATTCTTCGGGCAGTATTTTCGTTTAAGTAGACACCGCCGTTAAGAACGGTACGACATGCTTCATGAATTCGCTCCGTGCTTTGATGCTTAGGAACTACAGCATTCGCACCCGATTGAAGCGCACGCAGCAATACATCAGTATTCGCATGATGCCCTATGGCTACAAAGTCCATGGATGGAAAATCATTCGTTACACGCCGAATACACTCCTCGCCCGATCCATCTTTTAGGCCTAGATCTACAATCACTATATCGGGGCGCAAAGTGGGTAACTCTCTCTGCGCCGCTGTCCCGTTGTTGTAGGTACCGCAGACATCATACCCACCCGCCTGTTTAAGCGAACGTACAATGCCCTTCCTGGAGGCAGTATCGTCTATGATCAACGCTACTCGAACGGACATATAGTTGGTGGCAGGGTGGTGAGTAGTTGTAGAATGAGAATAACAACGACATATAACACTACATCAAGGGAGCCGATACGTGTGCACTCCGAAGCTCAACGAGCGCTATACCGAAGCAATTTCAAAGCTCTTTTTGGTGCTCAAGAATAGTTCTTTGGCATGCAGAATTATTAGGGGGAAACTACTCTATTACGAGGTGAATTGGCAATAACACGATCGTGTAATTTCTACGTCTACCGAGTAATGTAGTGAATCACGCTGCAAGCCGCACCAGTACTGATGTTCAGTCGAAAAAATTGCCGTGGCGCACAAATAACACGTTGATGTGAGACCAGTAAAAACACTTAACAAGAACGTCTGTGATGGCAAGATTGAAGATTAGGGCAATGGCAGTAGTTGAGACTTATGTAGAAAGAAAAAAGGAACATCCAAGGGAGCTCCTTTTTTTCAAATGACAGTTGCGCCTTGCGCGACTGATTCTTTGCGTTGAACAGTTACAAGAGCACTACGGGTTTTGTGGTTTCGATGATCGTAACTATTAGACCATCAACGTTCACCATAAGCGAGCCAGCGTTAACCGATTGTGTTCCGCTGTCATTAACTACATTTCCGTCATCTACCATATAGATCTGGGGCGCGGGCATGGGAAGCGGTACACCATTGTACACAATCTGTGGGTTAATGGGAGAATTGGTGTTTTGAACCGTACGTGCATTTGATGCATTGATTGCATCTTTTGTTCTGACTACGATGACCATAATGAAACCTTATATTAGGTACGACAAAAACTGTTTGTGATTCAACATTACAGATCAGTCTCAAGGTTTTTCTACCATGTTTAGGGGATTTTGTGGATCTGCAGGGGATTTTGTTAAAGTATGTCACAGGACACCATGAGATTCCGTCAGAGGAGCCTATGAAATCTTTAACACGAGCTAATAACTATACGGTAGCCCGCAATCCGACATTGGCATTGGAGATTCTAGACTCAATGGCCATTCCGGAAGCCCGAGAGATTCGATATCTGTGCACAATAGTTCGCGTTCGTGCTTTATTACAGCTATCGCGAGCAGAACAATCAATTGAGTTGTTGGATACTTTGGTCCCCGACCCCACCGACACATTACTCAAAGCCCGAGTAGCTTTATCGTATGGAATAGCATACAGATTGATTTCTAATACGGAAAAAGCGCTAGTTGCATTGAGTTTAGCCAAAACACTATATACAGACCTAGGCTTGGAACTGGATGCCGCTATCTGCCAGGGGGAACTGGGATCGTTGCTGCTTGGGCAAGGAGATGTGGAAGCTGCCACTAGTTGCTACCTTAGCGCACTGGATGTAATAGAAGCTGCCGGTTTGGACACCCTTACCAACGCGGTGCGCATGAATCTAGCTACCGCAATGCAGCGCGCGGGAAACAACGAGGGTGCCGAGAAGGAGTTGAGGATACTCCTTGAGCGCGACCCCTTTGATAAACCCGGTGGCGACCGCGCACGATTATTGCATAATCTGGCTGTCATCATGAAGCTCGCCAAGTGCTATCAGCAATCGTTGGAGTTGTATGAAGAGGCGCTGGCTTGTATTGATGTGGATGAATCGCCGGTGGCGCATATACACTTGCGTGTGGGCATAGCCGAGCTGGCCTTTCGCGTTGGCGACATTCTTACGGCCGAGGCGCAGCTCTCGGAAGTAGATCGACTGATTACTCCGGACAATCGAGACAACATGGTGAGTGTTGAATACTACTCACTGCGATCACGCGTTCATGGATTGTCCGAGCGCTTGGACGAGGCGCAGGAACTATTGAACCTAGCACTGGATGCTGCTCGCAAAAGTGACTTGGTGGACGAAGAGTATCTGCTGCTGCGAGAATCACTGGACTGGGTGTACGGCCCCACGCGTATGAGGTATCTGGAAGACATCGTGCGCATACAGGAAGTTCGCAACGAAAAAACGGCGCGCGGAATCACCTCGCTTATAGAACTGCGCGCGCGGTATGAACAAGAAAAATCCGCAAGAGAAATTGAACGTCAGCAAGAGATAACACGCACGGTATTGGAAACACAAACCCGGATGTTCGAAGAGATAGGCCGCGACATTCACGACTCCGTTGGCCAGGATCTCACCGTGCTGCGCCTGATGACCGAGCGCCTAACCAGCGGCCAGTTCCCCACGCGGGAAATGGAGGACATTCACACCCGCATGCACGAGATAGTGCGCAGAGTAGAGCAAGACACACGTAGAATATCGCACTTGGTGTCCGGCATGGGATGCACGGGATTAGGCCTGCGCGATGCTCTTTCCACTATCAAGAACGACATAGCAAAAGGTGCCGCTCAGCTGGAAATTGAACTGGTGATCTCCACGGGCTTGGAGCACATACCGGACGATGTGGCTCGCACTCTACTACGATGCGTGCAAACACTGCTTCAAAATATTTTGCGTCACAGCGGGGCACGTGCCTGCACGGTGCAGCTGCTTGTGCGCAGCACCGATATCGTTCTCTCTGTGGAAGACGACGGTGTAGGATTCGACCTGCTACGTGTTCGCAAAGGCCTTGGCATGCGTGAGCTTTTGGCTCGTACCGAGGTAGTGGGAGGAAAAGTGCATATCGACAGCGCTCCGGGCTGCGGCACATTCATCGAGATAGTAATACCAAGAAAGGATGTAGAGGCATAATGAGTATTCGCGTTTTCTTTGTTGATGATCACGAGCTGATCATCGATGGCTTGGTAAAAAATTTCGCATCTATTCCTGATGTTACCATTGTGGGAACATCCAGCGATCCGGTGGCGGCGCTGGAGGTGATTCGCGCCAAGCGGGCAAGCATTGATATCGTCATCACGGACATCGAGATGCCTGCGCTTTCGGGCTTTCAGTTATGCAGCGCTCTGAAGGACGAACACGAACTGCCCTATGTGGGGTACCTTACCTACAGAATGAACGAGGAGACCCGTTTCAAAGCACTGCGCACAAAAGTAGACGGCTTGATTTACAAGAGCGCCAGCATCGCCGAACTCACAGAGTTTTTGCATCGCATCATTGCAGGGCCTCGACCTGTTATAGAAAACATTCCCCAAGACTTGGTACCTATACCGGAAACAACACCGCTTACAAGTTCGGAGCGAAAGGTGCTGTATTACATTGCATGCGAGTGCATGACTACCCGGGAGACCGCAGCAGTGCTAAATCGCAGCGAGGAGACGGTGGTTTCTCATCGCAAGAACATCATGGAGAAGCTGGGCATCAGAAACATTGCCGGGCTGGTGAACTACGCGCTGCACATCGGGCTTCACAACAATCCGCCCGTGTAGAAGCGAAGATTCCGGCTTCCGCTAATCTTGGTTACTCTGTTCTTTCTTCCGTAGTTCGTTGCAAACTCTTTGCTTCTTTAGAGCAGCTCCACGGTGAGCGACGACACTTTCACCTGCTTCACGGTGTCGGTCTTCTTTGTGGATGGATTCTGCGCGGACGCTGTGAGCTCCTGGCGTATCGACGCTGTCTTGCGAATGGTGTGCCCTGTTTTTATATCGATAAGCGTTGTACCCTTTCCGCTTATCAATCCCTTAGAAATTGTAACGGGAATCTTTGGGAGAGCAAGACCTATACTGCCGCTCAGCCCTGCATCTATGCGGGCTACAGAGCTTCCGCCTCTGGTACCGCGAGCACCGATTTTATAGGTCATCACGGTGCTTGCCAGGAATACCGGCGGCATTTGCTGCTGCACATTTTTGGACCACGACATAGTGGAATCCACCGGCGACTCCGGGAACGAGAGTTGCTCCTGCGAAACAAGCTGCGCGAAATACACCTGCTTTACTTGTTCGGCAAGTTGCAAGCGTGCGGTATCGCTTAGGGGTTTGGATGTAGATGCCGAGATAGCATTGATGATTCCGCTAAGCCCGCTTATCTCTTCTATTTTTCCATTGGCATTCACCGTGATATTCACCGGCTCGCCAATGAGCTTATTCACCATCACATATTTAGGGTCGTTGCGGTTGGCAGGATTGGTAGAATTATATGTCACCGTTTTGTTGTCCTGCCCCATACCTTTTCCCGACTGTGTTTCGGAAATAGAATCATAGCGCACCGTAAAGGTGACCAGGCCGTTGCGATTGGCCGTGACAGTTTTGGTGTAGTAGGAAGTGGTCACGCTGGACACCGACATGCTGTCGTCTTGCATGAGCTCCTCCTGCTGCGACACTTTATAGCGGTACACTGCAGACACGGGAAGATTCACCTTTAAGTCCGGCGCCGTTGAAGCACCGTCTGTGGCAGGTGTAAGAGCAAAAGGATCTCCGGCATCTTGAGCCTGCGGCCCATCGCCTTTCTGCGAGCAGGACCACATACCTGTTACAAAAAACACACAGAAAACCAGAGTGCACGCGCACCGAAAAATTGATTTCATGGTAAAGAAGTTTATGTTCACTGCGCTTGCTTCGCTCGCGCAGCAGGTGGACGTTTGCAGCAAAGCAGGTTAGTTCGACGACTGACCCAGGAATTTCCAGGTATAGGTGCTCTCCACCGTTTCGGTAAATACTTCCTTACGAACCTTGGCTTTGATCTGTGTGGTAAGTCGGCTTGTGGCATCGGCTATTATGCCCCGCTTGGTAAGATGCATTACGTGCGTACCCTGACCCTTGCCGCCAAGAATATCCACCATCGATTCAATCTTATACAAGCGTTGCTTGGTGGGCAATACTTTCAAATTGCGTAGCGTGGTTTCTATGGTATAGGTGCTTTGGCCGTAGCCGGTGATCTTGGACGTAGCGCTGTCGTCGCGGCAGTCGATACCATCGGCCTTCACGAAGAATGGTTTGCGCCACGTGGAATCTTTGTGCACACGGGAATTCGGCAATGCGCCTTTTTGCGGATCGGCAAACTGCGCCAGTGCAGGTGTGGTAATACCGTTCAGCCAGATGAACTTTCTCATGGAATCCAGGCGACCTTCGCCGTACTCTTCGATGTAGTTGCGAAGCCAATCGAGCATTTCACCTTCGGAACTCACTACCTCCCAATACGGAGAAAACTTCATGGTAAACTCGCGGTTCACCGGCACCGTAGCGGCTATCAAATCCGGAAACTTCAGCTCCATTTTTGAGCGCACATCATAGAACAATTCAGCGTCACCGCTTTTGAATCGATAGGTGAGCGAATCGATGTTCACCATAAGTTCCAGCACACCATCTGCCGGATCCTTCTGCGCTTTCATCTGCAAATAATAGACTATCTCGCGAGCGTACTCCAGAGTGGAACTATCGCTGTACATGCGATGCACCACCGTGCTATCCTTGTACACATACGCGTAGTCGCTGCCCGGTGTAAATACAAGTTTCAAACTGTTCATGGTGGGAAGGGGTGAATTGTCCGGCGCCTGAAGCCCCGCCGTTGCTTGCTTCTCGCCCTTTTGCGCTGTGGCAGGCACCACGCCCGCAAGAGTGCACACCACAAGAGCAATCATCATTACTCGGCTCACCATCAAATTTTTCATTTCGTTCATTTCTGTTATCAAATCGATAAACAATCTCAAAACTTTTTGTGCGGCATGTCGAGAATCACATTCGAAGTTATTCGCTGCTCATACCGCTGCTCTCACAACAACACGTACCGTTATACATTCCTGCCTTCAAGCCGGCGCAATAATACACAGGTTTGGCGCGAATGCCATCGCATGTGTTTCTCTTGCGGAAGGTTTAACACTTCCCCGGAGGTAGCGCGGCTCTGCAGCCCTGTGTCACTGCCGTTGCCCGGCGCCGCACTTGTACAACATCCATGCAGCCAGGGTCATACCATCCCAAATCTTGTTCGTGGAGCACAGCTCATTTATATAAGCTTCGTCCATCAGGTGCACCGCGATGTGCTCTGTTGGATCCGGCTGGGCAGTGCCAAGCGTTAGGCCTTCGGCCAAATACACGTGGCACAACTCGTCGCTCAAGCCATTCATGGGGTTGAACTCCCCCAGCTTTGTCCAGCGCGTTGCTTCATAGCCGGTTTCCTCGCGAAGCTCTCTGCGTGCCTGCTCCGCGGGGTCTACATCCTTGGGAAGGCCGCCACCCGGAAACTCTATGCTCATTCGCTTGTTCAGATAACGCATCTGCTCGGTAAGCACAAAACACTGTTCGTCTGTTCGAGCTATCACAAACACCGACCCATGCGTGTGAGCGTACCAGTAGTCCGCCTCGTTGCCATTCCATAACTCGTAGCGGTCAAGGCGATATTCCCAATACGGATTAACGTGCTGAACCGTTGACGTCAACGTACGAAATGCGTTCGGTGATTGATCCTGCGAGTGATTTCGGAGTTGATCCTGCGACTGATCCATAAAGATCATTGAGTGTATGAACGTGGTGCTCGCATCAAACAACAAACGGGATGATGACTCATCCCGTTGCGTACTGCGATAGTGTTTCTTCTGTGTTGCTTACATGCTTGTCTGTAAGCTTACTTCGTGCTTACTGGTTCGATGCCAAATCACGACCGGTGAAGAAGAACGCAATTTCGTTCGCTGCGTTTTCGTCGGAGTCCGATCCGTGAATTGCATTCTCGCCTTTGTTCGCAGCAAAGCGCTTGCGAATAGTTCCTTCTGCTGCTTCTGCAGGATCGGTTGATCCGATAAGCGCGCGGAAATCCGCAACGGCATTTTCTTTCTCCAGTGCTATAGGCACAACGGGACCGCTGCACATGAAGTTTACCAATTCGCCGTAGAAGAGACGCTCTTTGTGAACTGCGTAAAACTCTTGCGCTTGCTGGGTGGTCAAGCGTGTAAGCTGCATACCAAGCACTTTGAATCCTGCTTGTTGAATTTGTGCGATGATCTCGCCCGCAACGTTCTTCTTAACTGCATCCGGCTTGATAATAGCAAGTGTGCGACTCATATCTGTGTTGTATTAGGGTGAAACTAAATATCGTTTAGTATGCTGATTCGGGCTTTGTTGCCCGGCTCTTCCTCCGAGCTCTTCCTCACTCGCGGCATGGATCGCATGCTGTATGCCTGCATGACCTTGTTTGAATCGTCGAATGAACTTCTTACGAGTTACTTCTTCTAAGTTCTTCTTACTTCTTACTTCTTCTTCGCTGCTACTTTCTTCGCAACCTTCGAAGCAACCGGCTTTGCTGCCTTGGCAGGTGCTTTCTTCGCGGTCGCTGTCTTGGCAACTACTTTCTTCGCAACTACCTTCTTCGCAGCTACTTTCTTTGCAGCCGGCTTCGAAGCTTTGGCGGACGATTTTGCTCCTCCACCCTTCAATGCTTTCTGCACGGTAACACCAATGTGAGCGGGCGTTTCTACCACGTGAATTCCTGCAGCTGTCATCGCTTCCACTTTAGCTGCGGCTGTACCTTTGCCACCGCTGATAATTGCACCGGCATGACCCATGCGGCGGCCCGGAGGCGCCGTGCGTCCTGCGATGAATCCCACAACGGGCTTCTTCACATGCTTGCCGATATACTCAGCAGCTTCTTCTTCTGCTGTTCCGCCAATCTCGCCGATCATCACAATCGCATGTGTGTCGGGATCTTCGTTGAACAACTTGATTGCATCAATGAAACGAGTTCCGATGATAGGATCGCCACCGATACCGATACATGTGGATTGACCCATACCAATAGCTGTAAGCTGGCCTACAGCTTCGTAGGTAAGTGTTCCGGAGCGGGACACGATACCAACATTACCGGGACGTGCAATGAAGCCCGGCATGATACCAATCTTACACTGGCCGGGTGTCAATAAGCCGGGGCAGTTTGGTCCGATCAATCTGCTGTTCGATTTTTTCAAAGCGTCCCATACCGGAATCATATCGCGAACGGGAATGCCCTCGGTGATACACACGATAAGGGGAATCTTTGCATCGATTGCCTCCAGAATGGCGTCGGCAGCCATGGATGCGGGAACAAAGATGCAGCTTGCGTTTGCACCTGTTGTTTTTACTGCATCGGCCACGGTGTTGAACACCGGTACCGGATGCTTGAACATATCCTCGCCTTTGCCTTCGTACATGGTACCGCCCTTGCCGGGGGTTACGCCGCCCACCACCTTGGTGCCATAGGCAATCATCTGGGAGGTGTGGAATGTACCCTCGCCGCCGGTAATTCCTTGTACGATCAGCTTTGTCTTTTTATTACACAATACACTCATGATCCTGGTTCCTGTAGGAAGTTTCAAGAATAGTTTGCAAAACTACGAAATGTGGCCGTATGCAGAGCCCTGTTCTGCGGTTGCAGGCAGTGATAATCGCGCGCAAAGCAGTCTTTGCCTGCGCCGATTCACGCATGGCTTTGGGGCTTAGGACTTGGCAGCTTTGAGTAGCGGACGAAGTATGAACACTGCTACAATGGTAATGTACACTGTCTCGGACACAAAGTGTGTCCAGCCGCGCGTGGTGTACATGGAAGTGAACACCGGCAAAACTTGCGGTAGTACTTCGGGCATGGCGAGTGTGTGATCGGGGAACATGGTATACAAACTCCAACCTTGCCACGCAGAAAACGCAGCAGTAGGAATAAGTGCCACAGCCAGCGCTACTGCCATCATGTAGTACCCGCGCGATGCGAACACAGGGCGCCGGCGTACCATAAAGAAAACAAACGCGGGCAGCGCTACAACAAACGCTGCGGCAGCGCCGGCAGTCATGTTGCTTACAATGCGAATGGTGTGCAGCTGCAGGGCGGTGTCCATGGGCCGTAAATCGGGCGTGCCTGTTACAAACAAATCATAGGCGGCAATCTGAGAGGAGAACGTCATACCAAACCACAGAATGGAGGCAATCACTGCTATAGTTCCCACAATGCGGGTAAACAGCGACGCAGTGGGTGCAGTGGGTGCAATAGGCACAACTACCGCGTTTGCCTCTTGAGACTTGTTTGCGGTGGAGCTATCAGCATTTATGTCTGCATCCGTATAAGCAACCATGATAGTCTGTGTGATCTGTGGTGAAAATATTTGAGAACGAGCGCCCGCAAAAATACCTCCTGCCCCTTGCATGTTCCACAGTTTTGCCCGCCAAGCGCTACATTTCTGCACCGAAGCAACAGCATCTTGCAGATGCCTGGGCGTCATAGCAAGTCTACATCTCAGGTTTGTGCCATCAGGAACCTCGCTAGGTTGTACCCGGTTCAGCTAACGCAATCGGGCCCGGCAGCATGTATCCCTACAACACTATAATGCTTGATTCTGATGCTATTTTAGTGGCCGGTGAGCAGCTTAGCACCCTGAGTAGAACTTTGATCAAACGCCGGGTTTGGAGCTTTTTACGCAAACTTAGGCTTTTGCGCGTTTTTGATGATTTTCGGTGATTTTTTGTAGTAATACCGCACTTTTCGGCTGATTTTGGTGCATTTTTCACTGTTTTTCGGTTTTTTCGTTTAGTCTGTTAACGCCGATTTTCTTTACAAAACCGACCAAAACTCCCCCATTTGAGCAAAAAGGCTTAATAAGTCCCGGAAAGAACCTCGGAAAGAACCTCGGAAAGAACCATACACGCACGCAAAAGGCGCCCTGTCCACCCTCCTGTCCGCGATAAAGAGCATTTCAATGACAATTTTACAATAAGGTTTTTTAGCACTC
>JBJOLU010000093.1:0-13822 GCA_046052705.1 Bacteroidota bacterium
AAAGTACTACTACCAAACGCGTGAGGAATTACTACAGGGTTTTTCCTTGCTACTCTCGGAGGCTACGTCGCGCATTCAGCCATTGTTCGAGCAGTTCCCGAAGGCGGGTTGCGAGATAAAAGAGATGGAATCGTTTCGCGCTGTGTCAGCGCCGCAAGCATACTACAATCCTCCTCCGGAAGATGGCTCGAAGCCGGGGTACTTTTATGTAAACACGTACAATCTACCGTCCAGACCTATCTATACGATGACTGCTTTGACTCTGCACGAAGCTGTTCCGGGACATCACTTGCAAGTGGCGTTGGCGCAGGAGATGGGCGGCCAGCCATGGTTTAGGCGCCAGTTGGGAACCACGGCTTTTGTGGAGGGATGGGCCCTCTACGCCGAGAGATTAGGCTACGAAATGGGAATGTATGAGGATCTCTTGCAAGAGTACGGTGCTCTGGGGTTTGAAATGTGGAGAGCTTGTAGACTGGTTGTGGACGCCGGTATGCACGCAAAGAACTGGACCAGAGCTCAGGCTTTAGATTTCATGATGAAGAATATTCCGAACTCCGAAGTCGATATTGCCAACGAAATCGATCGGTACATTACCGATCCGGGTCAAGCATGTGCATATAAGATTGGGCAATTGTCAATACTGCGCTTACGCGACGAGGCGCAAGCAAAGCTGGGCGATGCTTTCCGCTTAGCCGCATTCCACTCGGCCGTACTGAGCAACGGTGCGATACCGCTGGATATGTTAGAGCAAAATGTGCGAGAATGGATTGCTGTGTCAGCGGCCAAGACGAAGTAACGGCTCGAATTTGAAAATCATTTGAATGTGAGATTGATTGAAACAGTACCTGCAAAACAGAGATACACTTACTACCGGAACAACACATGAACGACTATACAATTGAACAACGCGATGAGCAGCTGATAGGTACCAATTCCGGCATCCGCTATCATTGTTCATTTCATCGCGCAGAGCAGCATTTGCTTTGTGTAGAGATGGAAATCGACTCCCCGGAAAACGAGATCACTCTTGTGATGCCCTCGTGGATACCGGGCTCATACAAGGTAAGGGATTTTGTTTCGCATCAGGGAAACTTCAGCGCAAAAGACGAGAACGGGAATGATGTATCGTTCACGTGGTTGGAGAAAAATCGAGTGGTGCTTCGAAAGACTACACCGGCTAAAGAATTTAGGGTAAGCTATACCTACTATGCGAACGAGCGCACTGTTCGAACCATGCACATCAATCGCTGGCGAGCGTTTGTGAATCCTGCTAATTGCATGATGTATGTGGAGGGGCGTCAGCACGAAATTCACCATGTGTTCCTCCATACCGAAGGTCGAGGATGGAAGGTTGTATCCACGGCGCTTTCTCCGGTACCGCACCTATCCAATGGACAAGACCTTGTCGTGGTTGGAGCGTTGAATTACGATATACTCGTGGATTCTCCTATAGAAGTTGGTAATCACGTTGTAGGAACATTCGAGGCACATGGTGCACATCATCAAGTAGCTTTGGTGTCATCCATGCCCTTGGATGTTGCCTGGATTACCGAACAGTGCAAGACCATTGTGGAACGTGAAGGAGCGATGTTTGGCGGAGTGCCATACGACCGATACGTCTTCATGATTCAGGTTGGGTCGAACATCTTTGGTGGGCTTGAACATGCTCGATGCAGCGTCAACATGATAGACTACACTGCCTTTACGGACAAGAGTACCTCTGGAAGACTTCTTGCGTTGTTGTGCCATGAGTATTTCCATACCTGGAATGTAAAGCGCATTCGCCCTGTGGAGTACGGACCCTTCGATTATACCCGCGAAGTGTATTCTCCCATGTTATGGCTTGCTGAGGGTTTTACATCGTACTTCGACGATTTGATCTCGTATCGCTGCGGCTTTATGGACGAAAGCCAGTACCTGAAAACACTAGCCGAAGAGCATTTGGGTAGACTGGATGAAGTGCCCGGAAGGTTTGCGATGAACACACGTGATGCATCTACGTTGGCATGGGTGAAACTATATGCTCAATCACCGGATGGAAACAACCGCCATCCCTCGTATTACCTTAAAGGAGGAGTTGTAGCATTGCTTCTGGAGCTACACATTATATCCTCTACCAATGGTGCTAAACGCTTAGACGACGTGATGAGAGAATTGTGGGAAATGTATGAAGTGCGTCCCGGTACGGGAGTAACGGAGGAGGAGGTGTTCGAAGCAGTGCACCGTGCTACCGGGTGTGACGTACAGGACCTTATGAAAACATGGCTTTACGGCACAGATGAACTCGACTATGTGAAGTGTCTAGCACCATTTGGTTTGCAATGGACAAAGAAACCGCTGCCGGGCGAAGCGAGTAAATCCACAGTGGCCATTGGCGCCGGTTTGAAAGAGGAGTCGGGCAAGTTGATCATCACCACCGTAGTAGATGGCTCGCCGGCTCAAGCTGCAGGTTTTGCCATCGACGACGAGATTATTGCCATTGACGGTATGCGCACGGCGTCCACCGCATTGTTCCTGGATACACTAGCTCAAGCGGGAGACGGCCCCGTAACGATTCATGCTTCGTGCGACGGCCGCATATATACTACGCGGTTACTGCCACAGCGCAAGCATAGTTATTCGCTTACAATTGACGAGAATGCCGGATCGGAAGCAGCACGCCTGCGTGAGATTTGGCTGCATCGATAGTCCGAAGCTCCATTACCAAGCTTCGACCTGCTGAAACATTGTTTGGCATGCGGGTGTTGTTGCCTCTGAACGTCGCTATGTGAGCCGGCTCTCGGCTGAAGTACGCCACTCAAAGGCAAGAAATTTCAGCTGTTGAGAATGACTGATTTCTCATGCTTCGATGTGGGAAATTTTCCTTCGGTTGCCGATATGCAGCTGCGTATATTGCCGGACATCATGCAAAAGTGACGCAAACACAGATTTACATTTTTACTCTCTCTCGCTCGTTATGAAGCTTTGTACCATTGGCAAGATTGCCGCTTTTTCGCTGTTTTTGGGCACGAGCTCGCTCGTAGCTCAGGAAATCCCCTCATCCAGACCAACGTATGCACCGGACCACCGTCATGTGCCGGTGAAGCTTTCGGGCATACCCGTTAGTCCCCTGAAACGCAATGTGAAGAGCATTCAGGCAAAGGCAGAATATCGTGTTATAGATTCTCTGTTCAACGCGTACTCATTCTATGGATCTGAACAACAGCCTTTATCATACGAGCCAGGCACGGGACTCTTTGCCGTGATCAAGCGCGGTGCTCTTCCTGCAACGGAGGCGCCCGGCAATCCGGACAATTCAAATTGCTTGCGCTTGTTGATTTCCGGCAACCTTGGTAAAACTTGGGAGCGCCCGTTCTCATTGCACTCGGGCGATATAAATCGCGGTGGATTGCCTCGCTATCCTTCCGTTGATGTCGTGGTTCCTGAGGGAGGTAAAGTTATTGACGAAGCAGTGTTTACCTTCGCAGCGCCGCTGACAAAAAGCAACGGAACGGGCACACGTGAGCGTACTTGGGATGGAAGCGTGATTGGCTATCAAGCTAACGACCCTACCTCATCCGCAGCCTACGACGAAGTTGGCGAAGAAGCAATCGTAAACGGTCAGCCCTTCTGGTGGGGCACTGAGTGCACAACAGCAAGCTTTAGAAGCAGCTCCGATGATGAACTCATTACCTGTTACTCCGTGGATCTTATTCCCAGCGATTCCAGCAATACAAGCCCGGCAGATGTAAACTCTGTAGGTCTGTTCAGAAAAGACTTTTACGAGTCAGCCGTTAAGCCCAAGCTTGCCGTTCCCGCACAATGGGCCAGCAACAAGTTTTTGAGTGTAAGTTCGGCTAGCAGTCGCACCAGAAATCACGTGGGCATGAGCCGCGATCGTGCTGGCAACTTCTACAACGCCAGCTTCGGTTTCTTTGTTGCAAACGATGATTCTACTTTCCGCACCTTTGGTGTTTCGAAATCCGGTGATCACGGTAAGACGTGGGGAGAATTCAACATCCTTCCTCAATCTGTTTTCGCAGCTTATGCTCGCTCGTTGAACTGTGATCCCGATAGTGTATTCTTTGATTGGAGCCGTAGCTCTACGGATCAGTCAGTTGGAATCCGCCTCACTTCATACGCATTCATTTCCTACGGTCCCGATATGTACAGCTGCTTCACGCAGTTCTATGTTCCGTCTTCACAGCCATCAAGCACGCACCTGGTTGAATGTTACTACAACAATGGTCAGTGGGGAATTCGCAAAGTTGCTGACGTGTCGCTGTTTGAAAATGCTAACTTCTGGCGCGCATTCGACAACGATGGTTCATTAAGCCCCACACAAATGGGTAACGAGCTCCAAGCCGCAGTTACTGCCGATGAGAACACCGTTGTATGTAAGTTCCTCGAAGCAAAGTATGTGACCTTCACAAACGAAAGCGGCGACAAAGACACTATCCTCTCTACCGACGTTGTTTTGTCCACCAGACCCAAGTCCGGTGGTCAGTGGTCCGTAGTAAAAAATGTTACTCAAAGCGATATTATCGATCGCACAACATGGATTCCTACCTTGTTGCCTAGCGACCTTAAGAATGTGCCGCTCATCACGCTCCAAACCGCTGAGAAAGGCTCCACCATTCGTGAGCAACTCTATGAGTCGCAAATGCGATTGGCTTCATCCACAGTGTTTGATCTGTACAAGCAGTATCTGACCGTTTCGAATTTCAATGTGGCAGACCTTCCCGATTGGAATGGTCTTACCCAGGCAAGTGTCAAGGACAACGACGCACTGGCGCTTTCGATTGGATTGGTAGCATCACCTAATCCTGCTAATGAAGAGCTCACTGTTACCTTCGAAAACTCGGTTGGCGATGCGCAGGTATCGTTGGTGAATGCTCTAGGTCAGCAAGTGTTCACATCGAACATGTCGGAAATCGGCCGCGTCTATAAAACGCTGAATACAAGCGTGTTGCCGGTAGGCTCATACGTTCTGAATATTAGAACAGCGCAAACAAGTGTTGCAAAAACGATAACAATCGTACGTTAAGAGACGACGTTCAATCTCCGGCACCTCTGTGCCGGAGATTGTATTTGTAAGTGGGGAAATCGCGGTATAGTGGGATAAAAACTTGGGAGAACGAACAATGTCCCCGGTAAATAGACAAACCTTCACTCTACGCGACGCAATTCGAAAAGACAATTCAAAACAAATCACAATCGGAGAATGTATGAAGCATCGTGTGATGTTTTTCCTGTTAGCCTTGTTGTTTATCGGAATGAATGCCGTGGCCGGTACCAATGGTTCTGTGGCAGGTATTATTAAAGATAACGAAGGCAAGCGACTGAAGGGTGCCGCCGTGAGCGTTGTAGGTACAAAGAAGGGTGCTTATACCAAGGCGGATGGTTCCTTTGAGATCATTAATATCCCTGCGGGAAATTATGAACTGAAGATAACCTTTACCGGACTTGAGACCATCGAGCGCAAGATCACAATCAGTGCCGACCAAACGACCAATGTAGGTTCGTTGACAATGAAGTCGAAGAATGTGGTCACCAAGGACATCGTGGTAACTGCTCAGCGCATCAATGATGATAAGCAAGTGGCTGTAGCCGATAAGGTGAACGGCGAGGTGATGCTTAGAACTGCAGGTAAAGATAATGCTCAGCAAATAGCTTTGACGACAACCGGAGTTCTCTCGGCCGGCGGCGGTATAAGTATTCGCGGTGGTCGTGCAGCTGACACGCGCATTCTTATTGACGACCAGGACGTATCCGACGCTATAGACGGTGGATTTGGTTCTGCTGCTTCCTCCACAGGTGACTTGAAATACGCTCCGACTACATCTCGTGCTGCTACAGCCGACGTTCAGGTAATTCGTGGAAATGCAAGCGCTGAGTATGGTCAGACAACTTCCGGTGTAATTAATCAGACTGTGAAGACCGGTCGTACCGATCGTTACGAAGCTTTTTTTGGCTACAAGACAGATGTTCCTTCGCTATGGGGCAAGGCCGGAAATGGTGCGCAGGCTTTGGGTGCATTGGAGAATACATTTGATTTTGGTTTGGGTGGTCCTTTGCCGGGCTTGGACGGTTCTACATTTTATCTCTCGGTTCGCTACTACTCAGATCAATACCGAACAGTTAACTCCACCAGCTTTTTTGGAGACGAGGGACTTGACGTAAAAGACATTGCGGGTAATTCGTTGGGCTACATTCCGGGTGAATCTTCACAGGTTCGTAATATTACCGGTCGCCTTCCTTTCAAATTGACCAACGAAATGCGCTTGCAATTTGGTGGATCATGGGGATTGACCTCACTGTCAAATTCCGATTGGGGATGGTTGTACGCAAAAACACCCTCGCGAACAGTTAACTACAATCCTTCTACAAACAGAAACGACACAGTATTGTACTCTACTGTGCCGATCAATGTATCTCACCAGAATGTAAATAACAACTTCATTTATAGCTACTATGCTCGTTTGAATCATGAGTTATCGAACACAAGCTTCTACGAGGCAACTTTGTCCTTCAATAATAATATTACGGAAATAGGTCGTAGAAAAATGAGTCTTGGTGCCGGAACACCGGTTATTAATGGCTCACCTGTAGACCCTTCGCGCGTAGCTACAGATATCAGTGATCCAACGTTCTTTGGCGGATATGACATCGTAACACCGGCCGATGACTATGTAGAGGCACCGGGAGGAGGTATCCAGATTCGAAAGACAGGTGCTTTTGGAGATAAGGTTATTGACGCATACGCCGCGACAAATGGCAAGCTGTTGCTTGATGATAATAAAACCGTCATCAATTGCCCCGTACCGAGTAATCTTACCGGATATGTAGAGGGTGGTTCCGACAATTCCAGCACAAACAACCCCTATGGTCTGACCGGAATCTTTACAAGTGCCGGTGGTGGAGGCTTTGAGTTTAAAAGCTCTAGCTTTATGCAATTCAAGGGTAACTACCAGAACACGATTCAGCTTGGTGATGTAAAACATGTTTTTCAAACCGGAGTTGATGTTCGTAGTTACACAGTTCGTCGTAACTCAAATGGTAACCCTTATGTAGGAAATCCTTTTTACGATGTTTATGACGACCGTTTCGGCGGTGACATTTACAGTCAAACAGAGAGCGAACGCCAAATCGGAAGCAAGCCGAAAAACGCTCTCATGGCCACATGGTTTGTTTCGGATCAGATTCAGTACGCAGGAATAAACTTCACACCCGGTATTCGTTTTGATGGTTTCGATCCGAGTACGTCCTATGCACTCGACCCTTCAGTTGAGACAAGCAAGTCGGTAAAGGCTTCATTTAAAACCCAGATAAGTCCTCGCTTGTTTATCTCGTATCCCATAAACGACGCAAGTTTCTTTACTATTGCGTATGGTATCTATACGCAAGTACCTGTGTTCTCTTCATTGTTTAATCAGACGTCATCGGTGCTGCGTCGCGGTAATGTGATAGTTGGAAATCCCGATCTGCGTCCTGAGAGAACCAATCAATACAATGTTTCGTATAGCACCCAGTTGTCGGATGATTTTGCTTTCGATGCCGCGCTCTACTATAAGGACATTTATTCGTTGACAGGTTTGGTATATGTACCGGCTACACGTACACCGTTTTCGCTAGTAAGTAATGGTGAGTACGGTAACGTACGTGGCGCTGAGTTGTCATTGCGGCGTCGTCTTGCCAATAATGTTGAATTTACGTTGAATTATACCTTACAATATGCACAAGGAACTTCGTCGAGCGTTGGTTCAAACTATGGCTTGATCAATGCAGGTGCGGATGAGTTTACCGGTAAAATTATTTTCCCCTTGGTAGAGTCGCCCCTTGATTATGATCGTCGTCACCGAATAAACTTCAACGGTGGAGTTGTTTGGGGAGAAGGCCAGGGTCCCACCATCGCCGGGATGAAGATTCTTGAGCTCGTCAACATGAACTTTACCGGAGTGTTCCAAACGGGCCAGCCGTTTACGCTTGTTGACCTTAAAGGCCAACAGTTGGGTGACTACAACGGAGAGCGATATCCCTCATTGTGGAATATTGATTTTCGTCTTTCCAGAAGAATTCCTTTCAAGAACATTTTTGGCGAGTCCTTTGGCGCAAGCGACATTGAGCTATACGTTGATGTGATCAATTTGTTTAACCGTACCGAGCCTATTCGCGTCTATACTCGTACCAAGGATCCGGACAATGATGGTGTTTCGTTGTATCGTCAGCAGGGCGAGTTCCCATCGAATCCGTTATATAGCAAGCCTGATGTTAATAACCCGGCGTCCATGACTATCGATCAGTTTGATCGCTTAGGATCTCGTCTGTATAGTGTCAATAGCGACATTAATAAAGATGGCATAGTAACTCAGTACGAACAGTTCCAGATGTATCAACGATTTGTGAATGATTCTATTCGCAGAAGACCGTTGTATCAATTCCCCCGTCAGGTGTACTTCGGATTTAACATCCGTTTCTAGTGCCAAAGTGAAATTGAAAGAATGAAAAATTTAGGAGAATCTATTATGAATAAACCAAGCTTGTTGTCGGCAGCCGGTTTGCTTGCAGTATGCATGGTGTTAGCCACTGTGGGTCACGCTAAAGACATTGACCGAACACAGAATAAAGGCAAGAATCGATTGATGCGGACATTCAGTCAAAACGACTTGCAACGTAACACGGTTAGTAAAATCCAATTCTATACAACCAACTATGGAATTTTTGGTTTAAACGTTGCCGGTAACTCGGGTGGCGGCTTTTGGCCTCGTAACTCGGGTAATCAGTATATCTTCGGTGGTGGCGTATGGTTTGCAGCTCTTAAGCGCCTTGTCTCCTTCGACTCTACAACCGGGGTTCGAGATACTGTAATCCGTAAGATGTCAGAGATCTCGTACAATCCTAACTCAGGTGAGTCCTGGTTGTCGCCCGGTAGAATAGAAGATGGTGATGCCGTAATGACGGATGCTGAGAGCATTGCAAAGTATCGCACATATTTCTCAACGGATTTCAAAACGAACGGTGCGCCTCGAGTTGCTGCTGATGGCCCGAATTGGGCTATTTGGGATTCAAAGCCTGCAGGGGATACTCTGTCGTTCAATAAAGTAAATAAAGAGGAAACTCGATATTTTGGTGAGTATATAAACGACATTGCGAAGCGTAACATAGATTCCATGCCGTTGCTTCCAGATGGTCGCCGCAAGGGTCCGGTTTATGTTTCCGATGAGGATATTTTCAGTACCTATAAGGACACAGATTTGCGCCGTTTTGAAGACGGAGCAGACGTTGCCAAGAGCCGCGGATATCCTTTACGCATGCAATTTGAGCAAACCGTGTATACTTGGGGATTCGGTGAGTACGAAAACTTTTTGTTTATAGCGTATAATATCATCAATCGTTCAACTGATACTCTCAATAAATGCTGGATGGCTCCGGCATACGATTTCGACATAGGTCCCAACGGTGGAGCTGCGATTGCCAGTAACGACCGTGTGAACTATTATTCTCAGGATACCACCCTTAACCTTGCATTTCAATGGTCGGAAACGAATAATGCCGTAGAAAAAGGCAAGGGTTTTGGTTACATCGGAATGGACTTCTTAGAAAGTCCGGCAGTTGATTCTGTAACGAAGTTTATACGACATGATAAGGGCTATTACCACAACGACGAGCAGATTGGTCTGCGTACGTTTCGTAACTGGGTTATAGCTAACGACCCTACAAGTGATGTGGGTCGTTATGACTTCATGGCACTCGGTCAACGTGATGGTGACGGTGCCGCCGGTGATAAACGATTCTTAATGGCAACCGGTCCTTTTAACATGGCTCCCGGCGATACTGCGCGCGTGGTCCTGGGTATCATTTTTGCTCCGCCTGCTGCAGGTTTGGAAGCAAGTGGTACAACGGCCGACCTAGCAGAACTCGTGTATCGCGATAAGTTTGCACAGAAGGTGTACGACGATCAATTCGCTACACCTCGTCCGCCCGATGTGGGCTCAATTAGCTGGAAGCCTCTGAATAATGCAGTGATTATTCAATGGGATTCGACAGCCGAAGCCTCAGTTGATAAGCAAGAACGTGGGATGGACTTTTTGGGTTATCGTTTGTTTAGAGCGCGTATCAACAAGCTCGACACATTCGATGTGGATATGATCTCATCCAGTCCTCAATATTCTCTGGGTAAAGGCCCATTCGGTTGGAAGCAAATTGCTCAATGGGAATGCCCTCGTCCCTTTGCTTCTAGTGGTGTAAAAGTAGACAGCTCTTCGGTACTAAGTCCTACATTTCCCGAAGCAACAATTCTTGCAAAGACGGGTTATAACACCTTGTATCCCGGTCTCTTTGCCAATGTGAATGTCAATGATACGAACGTATTTCTGGTGCGTCGCCTGCCGAACATCAGTGCTGAACCATGGCGTTCATTTTTCAATCCGCTGATCCCCAGAGCTCCTTACAGCAAACAAATACCCTACGACACCCTGACGCTAGGAATTTTCCGCGTGCGTTCTAACGGTACCGTACCGCGTTTTTCACAGACTGATACTGCTGCAATTCGTGTTGCTCTACGATCGTTGTTTAAGCAAGCAGTAGAAGGAAAAGCAGAGCTAGTATGGTTTAGAGACGATATCGAAAATTCTGCTCTTTTCCGTTCGTTGGTTGACAAACACATGGACTCGATCACCGGTAATCGCCGTTACGTCGATTATGGCGATGATAATAATGATGGTATCATAACTACCGATCCGGACCTTACAAAGACGGAGAAGCTCATCAATAATGTAGACTACTACTACAAGCTTCTCGCATACGATGAAGGAGACTACTTCCAGAGAACGCCGATCAAGACTAATTCGGGTGTTGAGCAGCTAAACTTGAAACAAGCATTTCCCTTAGCTCAAGGAACGGCATCGAATACATTTGTGTCGTCTGTGGAGTACGACACGAATTCACTGGGAGGTTTGCATAATTTCCGAGTCGTTCCGGGCGATCAACAGCGTCTCAATGACCTATATGGCGGACATACAATTCAACTTGAGTTTAAGCGAAACACTATTGCGTTCAATGGTGCATACGCCGCAGTTGATACAGCGTACGACGCAAGTTCTCTTAATTTGATCAAGGGATTGTATTCGCATACAGTGTCCGTTAAGGACTTGACATCCAATCTTACGTTGGCTAATTACAACGTTTACTATGAACCCAGAGATTGCTCATTATCCGGATTGTTTAGTGAAGCGTCCGTTGTGTATGCTTCGCCCTCAAGCTTGACGACACCGGACTCCATAGCTCTCGATTCTTCCACCTTTATTAGTCCGTTTAATCGGAACATCGTTACTCGCTCCGGATCGTTCACCAGCGACCGCTCTTGCAATGCACCTGATCGTTTCATCAACGGGGCTTTGGGTATTGCCTTCGATTACACACTTCAACAATTTGGAGGTTATCTGCGCGTAGATGGGGTAAAGAAAGTTGCCGGCGAAGCCGATGTGCAAATGTCTGACAACAAGATCAACAGCACCCCAAATGAGCGTTTACAACGTACCAGGATAAATGGAAACACCCTGCAGTATGAGACGTATAATAACGGTCCGGGGCGCTATGAAGTAGAGTTCCTTCCGGGTGGAACTGAAACGATCAATTCCCGACGCCTGCGCCGTTATGTTGACTCGACAAAGACGCCTCCGGTGCCTGTTACAGATACGGTAAATGTTCAATTCGTTGATGTGCCGTATTTGAACGTACGCGTTCGAAATACCTATTCGTTTAAGCGCTTCGATGCAGCTTCACAGGACAGTATTGAAGTGGCCAATCGTTCTGAGATTCCGCACTCTGCAGTGACACTTCCAGTAACGATCGCTCCATCGCAGCCAAACGGTACGCCTACTGTCAGAGAGTATCCGGATCCGCAAGCTGTACCCATTGGTTCGTTCAATATTTCCGCTAACGGTTGGGTTAACGGTAGATACAATGCTTCAAATATTGCAGATAAAGAGTCGAATACTATTAGCAAGGTAAACTCCCGTCGTTACCAAGCTCTGGAGATAAATAGTGGTCGTCCGGTCGCTCAAGGCCGTTACTATCTGTCGAAAATTCAGAACAACGATACACTCGATTTCACGCACTTCTTCCTTATTGACGGCGCCGAGTACATGTTGGATTTCGCTGCTAAAGGTGGTCGATCGGGAGCAACTTCCGGTGGCAGAACCTATGAACGTCAATATGAGGATTCACTGCAAGAGATTCCGCTTATTCCTAAGCGTGATTTCGCTGCCGGTGATAAGATCATGGTTTCAACATTCGGTGGTGCGTTTGGATTGCCGAAGGATGGCGCGAAGGTTACCTTCAAGCTTGCTCCATCTGAGGTAGGTACTGATGGTGCAGGTAATCAAAATATTACCGACGACATGCTCGATAAGATCTTGGTTGTACCCAACCCGTATGTCATTTCAACGATAGCTCAGAAGTCAACCTATGACGCGAAGATCTTCTTTACTCGTCTTCCCAAGGTTTGTACCATTCGCATCTACACTGTAAATGGTGATTTGGTTCGTACGATCCAACATACAGACCAAGATGGAACGGATAGACAGGGAATGGATGTATGGGATCTGTTGAGCGATAATAAACAGCGCTCAACGAGTCAGGGAATGTTTTCCGTAATCGAAACTCCCAACGGTGCAAAGACCATTAAGAAGTTTTCGATTGTGGTGGGTGGAGCACGTTTTGTTCGTTAATCACAGTGTACTATTATTATTTATCTGATTATGAAAATCTCAGTTAACACTCGAATGTTCGCTGCTTTGGGTACACTGGTGCTGGTATTCATCTCTTGCGTAACAATTGCAGAGGCTCAAAATCCTCGTGAAAATGCTCAAGGTGTGAGTGCCGGACAGTTTCGTAAAGTAGGCGCAGCCGGAGGGCAGTTCCTTCGAATAGCTGTTGGCGCGCGTGCCAATGGTATGGGCGGAGCCTTTGCCGGCGTATCAAATGATGTATCAGGGCTCTTTTTTAACGCAGCAGGAATCGTTGACGTTAAAGGTTACGCTGCAAATATTTCGCATACTCAGTGGTTTGGCGGTTATACGCACAACTACCTTGGAGCAGTATTTCCGGTGTCTGATAAATACAAGTTTGGATTGTCAATTACTTCTTTGTCCAGTGGAGCTATACCTGTTACTACTGTAGAGGATGAAAATCGACTCGGTAACTCGTATGAGATTGCAGACGTTGCCGTAGGAGCCTCACTTGCTGCATTCCTTACGGAACAGTTTTCATTTGGTGTAACGGCAAAGTACGTTCAGAACAGTATTTCGTCGCTATCGGCTTCCGGCCTTTTTGTGGACATTGGAACACTGTATCGTTTTGGTGGATACCGCGCGGGCTTCTCGATTAGTAACCTCGGATCCCAGATGCAATTTTCTGGAAACAACCTGTTTATCAAGACGGATTTAATTACCCAGTTGAAGTATCAGAAGTTGGACGGCTCACTGCTCAGCAGTCCTTTCAATGTGCCCTTGACATTCAAGGCCGGTTTGGCCTGCGATGTACTCTCAGAGTGGTTCGGTATGTACGAGTCCCTGCCTGATCTTGGGTCGAATGTTTCGCGTGATCACCGTTTGGTTGTTGCGTTCGATTTCGAAACTCTTTCGGACGTTCCCGAGCAACTCGCCATAGGTGCGGAATACGTTTGGAACGACATCCTTGCACTACGTGCAGGCTATCGCTATAATCAAGATCAATTTGGCTTGAGCGGTGGTATCGGTGTTCGATACGTTGGTGGTGGTTTTGACGGCTCCGTTGATTTTGCCGTCCAGCCAACCTCCGATTTGGGTGTGGTTAATCGCCT
>JBJOLU010000094.1:0-2651 GCA_046052705.1 Bacteroidota bacterium
CGAAGAATCACAAACCTCAAGCCCTTTTTACCTGATCATTTGTAGCGAACATCATGGAAAAGAAATCAGTGTTGTGCATAGCCGGAGCATTGTTCGGCCGGCCCTTTATCTCGGAGGCATCACGCCTTGGATGGAATGTATATCTGCTTACCGAAGAGAAGTATTTGAAGGAGGCCTGGGAGCGTGAGTATCTAATGGATGTCTATGCCGTGCCGGATTTGTACGACGAGAAAACTGTGCGCAATGTGGTGGGCTTTTTATCCCGCACCATAAAGTTTGATAAGATCATCGGGCTAGGTGAATTCGACATCGAAGTAGCAGCGGCGCTGCGAGAGCACCTCCGCATTCCCGGCATGGGCGAGACTACTGCGCGCTACTTCCGTGATAAACTTGCCATGCGTATGAAAGCTCGGGACGAAGGCATCAAGGTGCCGGCATTTACTCGCATACTGCATCATCCCGATATCAAGGAATGGATGGAGAGTACTCCTGCTCCGTGGGTCTTGAAGCCGCGCATGGGTGCATCGAGTGCAAAGGTGAAGAAGATCTTTCACGCCGATGAACTGTGGAGCGAGCTTGAAAAGCTTGGAGACAAACAAACCTCGTACTTACTTGAGCAGTACATACCCGGCGATGTGTATCACGTAGATAGTGTTGTGAACGATTACAAGGTAGTATTCGCCGGCGTAAGTAAATACGGTATTCCTATGCTCGATCTGAACACTTCCGGAGGAATCTTCACCACCAGAATGATCAAAAAGGGAAGCGCCGACGATAAAGCGTTGCGGCAGGTGAATGCGCATCTCATCAAGAGCTTTGGACTAAAACACGGCGCTACACATATCGAGTATATAAAGTCGCACGCTGATGGCTCCATCTATTTTCTGGAGGCCGGTTGCCGTGTGGGTGGCGCGCGTATTCCTGATGTGGTATGGCATGCCACCGGCGTGTGCATGTGGCATGAGTGGGCCCGCATTGAGTTGAGCGACTCCTATGTGCCAACAAAAGCGAAGCCGTTGTATGGCGGCGGGATCTTTACTCTTGCCAAGCAAGAGTTTCCCGACATGAGTGCCTACAACGATCCGGAGATCAAATGGGTACAGAACAAAAAGGGCTATGCCGGTTTGATCATTGCCTCGAAAAGTCAGGAGCGCGTGGAAGAGTTGTTGGCGCAGTATTACCCCAGATTTGCGCAGGACTTTATGGCGCATGTACAGGCAGCTCAGTAACCTAACCTACCTTGTCTGCTAAAGCAGGCATACACGCCTTTTGGCAGAGTGGGAAAACAAAAAACGGAGCCGCGATTCACTCGCGACTCCGTTTCTTTTTTCTGCATTTCGTTTACATGATCATTCGGTGCTACTTCACGCTATAGCGAAGAAGCTTGCGCAGTGAACCGGGTTGCTTTTGCGGAGGCACCAATGTACCATCGCCAATGTTGAACACCGTCGGTTCCACTCTTTCTCCAACCAATCCTACGCCGTCAGCAAAAAACTGACGCTGTTCTCCTCCTGATGAAGACAACGGGAAGGAAAAGAACGGAGTAGCCTTGGGCGTGAGCTTTCCGGAAATCTTAGGAAGCAAGCCAAAGTTCTTCGTTGTATACTTTACGCCGTTTGCAGCGGTAAAGGCAGTGTCGCCTTTGGTGCTGATAGTTACCTCAATCTTCAACTCAAGTGCAATTGCTTGACCTCCCAAATCAGCATCTTGTTTGAGTGTGATAGGTGTAAATGCAGGCCACGTTGCAGATGTATCAGTATGAGCTATCAGAACCCAACTGCTTTGATTCTGGCCGGGTAACAGCGGATTGTCCACCGGGTTGAGATATGCGTACATTCTGTTACTATCCAACGCCAGATACGTTGTGTCGTTTATTACCGTTCCGCCGTTCGTGCCTTGAGAAACGAGAATAGAGGCATTTCTACCATCTTTCATTATGACACCTGCCACCCAGGTTGAGTCCAGATAAAACTCGGATTGAACAACGCCATTTGTGTCGATCTCGTAATTCTGGTACACCCAGTACGAACCGATGGTTCCCAGGCCTTTGAAATAGTTCGGCGGCTCTGCTGTTGGTGTTGAGCTGCTGTTACACGCTTGCATTGCAAGTAATGCGGCTGCACATGCGCAAAGAAGTACATATCTCATAGAGTAAACTAGTTAGTGAATAAAGAAGATTGCGAACTGATGTAAGCGGATTGATATAGGGACTAATATTCAGCCAAGAGTGAAATCAACTTCCAACCTCTTTGGCAAAAATACATGCGGGAAACAAACGAAGTCCATTGTTACCGGTGGTCACTGCAACCTCCTGGACCAGGTCACGTCACTCCAATTCACTGCCGCGGGTGACTAGTCTGCAAGGTTTTCAGGCCTAATGGATGGATGTGGATCATCAGAAGCGGCAGTACCATCAGTATAATCAGTACCATCAGTACCATCCGGCGTTGCCTCATCCTTATCACCGAACTGCAGACGGCACAGCCGCGCATAAAGACTGTTACTATTGGCAATAAGTTCGCTGTGCGTGCCTTGTTCAGCCACGGAGCCGTTGTCGAATACAAAGATTGTATCGCATCGCCGTATGGTTGATAAACGATGCGCGATAATGATTGTTGTTCGGCCGCTCATCAAATGCTCCAGCGCTTGCT
>JBJOLU010000095.1:0-7407 GCA_046052705.1 Bacteroidota bacterium
GGCGGCGCAGCTCTTACCCGCAGGTTTGTGGAGCACGATTTACGCGCCCTGTATAGCGGGCCGCTTGCCTACGCCCAGGATGCCTTCGACGGCTTGTATTTTATGGAGTCGCTAAGCGCCGGCGAAACAACAGGCACGAACACTACCACTGCTACCGCTGCTACCACTGCTACAGCGCAGCCCCCTATCGCTGCGCGCGAAATTGAAGAAGTACCCGTTGGCCTTGAAGCCAAGCTGCCGCCGGAAGTGCTTTCTACCGAAGAGCGAGCTGCCGGCGATGTGTATGCAGCAGCCGAGCGCGCGCGCAATGCGGGCGAAGCACAGACAACTGAAGCAAGCGAGCTGCCCACAAGCACGGTGGCGCGCACTGCGCCCGTACCCGTAGCGCCTTTTTTTGGCAGCCGCATCGAGAAGGACATTGCTATTGACAAAGTGTATGAGTACATCAACGAGGTGGCCTTGATACGCGGGCAATGGCAATTCAAAAGGGGCAAGCGCAGCGACGAAGAATATTCACGCATTATGGAGCAGGAAGCGCTACCGGCGTTGCAGTCGTGGAAGCTGAAAAGCAAGCGGGAGCGGTTGTTGCAGCCGGCCGTAGTGTATGGATACTTCCCCTGCAAAGCGCATGGGAACGACCTTGTAGTGTACCGGCCCGTTCAGGACGAAGATCTGCACAGCACGTGGACATCCGTTACTCCGCAAACAGCGAGCAAAGAAAACCTGCGCGAGTGGGTTCGTTTCTCCTTCCCGCGCCAAAAGGACGGCCGCCATTTGTGTATATCGGATTTCTTCCGGCCCGCCTCTGATGATGCGTTTGATGTGGTGGCGTTCCATATCGTTACCGTGGGAACAATTGCCAGCACCTACGCGCACGAGCTCTTCGACAAAGGCGAGTTCAAGGACTATCTGTTCTTCCACGGGCTTAGTGTGGAATCGGCCGAAGCACTGGCAGAGTACTGGCATAAAATTATTCGCAGCGAGCTTGGCATTGCTACCAACGATGCTCCGGAGATTAAGTCTCTGTTCAGCCAGGGATACCAGGGCTCACGATACTCATTCGGGTATCCGGCATGCCCCAACCTGGAAGATCAACAACAGCTCTTTACGCTTCTCAAGCCTGAACGCATTGGTGTGCAGCTTACAGAGGAGTTTCAACTTGTGCCGGAACAATCCACCAGTGCTATTGTTTGCCATCACAGCGAAGCACGGTATTTCACTATTAAGTAACAGCGCAGAGCTGCTGCGAAGGACGCAGGAGTTTTGCAGGTAGTGGTGAATGTGAAATGATACATAGTGAATGGTGAATGGTAAATAGTGAATGGTGAATTGTGAATAGTGTCTGGCGACATGTATTCGCAGCTTGGTGATTGAAGCCTTGCAAGCAATCATCATTCAGTGTTCCGTTGCAATTCTGTTCGGAGCTTTGTTCGGAGCTTTGTTCGGGCTTTGTACAGAACTCTGTTGAGATCTACGTTCCAATCTCTCATTCATTCGCGCTCATTAGCCTTGCCCCGAAGCCCGCATCATTACTCACTTTTGGCCATACACTATGCCCCGCTACAAACTCACCATTGAATACGAAGGAACCCGCTACAGCGGATGGCAGGTACAAAAGAACGCCCGCACTGTGCAAGGCGAATTGATCGGTGCGGCAAAGACCGTTTTTAACCGTGAAGACTTTGAGCTTATGGGATCCGGACGCACCGATGCCGGTGTGCACGCCATGGCGCAGGTGGCGCATTTGGATGTGCAAACCATGCTTGCGCCGCATATCATTCGCATGAAGATGAACGACCTTCTGCCTGCCGATGTGCATGTGCTGGAGGTAGAAAAAGCCGGCCCGCGCTTTCACGCACGCCACGATGCCGAAGCGCGCTCGTACCTGTATCACATTTCCACTCGTCGCTCGGCTTTTGCCAAACGCTTTGTGTGGTGGGTAAAAGATCGCCTTGATGTGGCGGCTATGGAGCGCACGGCAGATCTTTTCGAAGGCATGCACGACTTTGCCTCGTTCACGCGCGACGATCCCCGCGAGAAATCCACGCAGGTTCTGGTGGAGAGCATGCGCGTGATTCCGCACGGCTCGTTGATCCTGGTGCACATCACTGCATCACACTTTTTGTGGAACATGGTGCGCCAACTTGTGGGCACACTGGTAGAGGTGGGCCGAGGAAATGTGCAAAGCAGTACGGTTCAGCAATGGCTTCGCACGCGCGATGAATCCTCGCGCCAGTTCACTGCGTCGCCTTCGGGATTATTCCTGGAGCGCGTGTATTACAAAGGCGACAAGCGCAACCCCGACATTCGCCCCATTATAGAAATACGTTAGGACGCCGTCGGCATCCATGCGCTGCGCGCCCGAGCCAGAGCGCCATCGAGAGCAGTACCGCGGGGTTCAGCCCATTGCAATGTGCGGTCTGCCTGAATGTGTTGGCGCAGGGTGTGGTTCATCAACTCTTGCTCTGCAATGCTTCCCAAAAAACATACGGGAACCGGCTGCGCGCTAAAATGCGCCGAGGCGCCGTGTGCCAACAGGCATAATTCTTCGGCGGCCTTGTGAATAATATCCCGCGCTTCGTCCAGGCCGTGCATGGCATGTTCGAACACGCGAGGAGCAAGCTCGGCAAAGAAGGCCATATCAAAACGGTGATCACCAATAAACACGCGGACGTCGTCGGCAGAATGAATTTGCAGAATGCTTGCAAGCTGGCGTGTGAGTTCCGTGTGCTGCTCCCTGCCATCTACGGCGCGCACCATGTGCTGAAAAGCCGCACGACCAATCCATGCGCCGCTACCTTCGTCGCCAAGTTCCGGACCATACCCGCCCACGCGCAGTAACGCGCCGCTGCTGTTCCGACCAATAGCTACAGATCCGGTTCCACTTATCACAACCACACCATGGTCGTTGCCCAATGCGCCCATCACGGCGTTTTCTATATCGCTGGCAAGAAGAATTCGCGGCAGCGGATACATTGCCGCGTGAGCTGCGGCATAGAGCGCTTCGCGCAATTGTGAGCGTTCGTGTTCGGTCCATACGCCGGACATTCCAATGCTAATACCTTTGAGCAAGTTGAAGGGCACATCGGCATCGGCACAGGCCGCCAGTATGGCATCGAACAGCAACAGGCCGGATTCTTCGTAGCCGCGTCGCGCGGGCTTTGCGCTTGGAGCAGTGTGTTCGCCGAGCACACGAGTGGCGTCTGCTATTGCGCAGCGCGTTTGTGTTCCGCCGCCATCGATGGCGCAGTAATAACTCATGAGCAGGGCTACCCGTTGTGGGCTTTGTTTGTGTACGGCGCGTGTGCTTCGCACCGCGCTCGGATTTCAACAAACTTACTCAAGGTTTGCGGGCAGTGCACCTTAGTGCACCACCACCATGGGCAAGGTTTCGCTATGATGCGATGTTTGCAAGCGCCAGTAGTACATACCTGCCGGCAACGACGATACCGAGTACGGTACGGCGTGACGCCCGCTGCTGATGTTCTGCTCGAAGAGCACAGCGATTTCGCGCCCCGTGGTATCGAACAGCGAAAGCCGCGCAGAGCCACCATCGGAATCGATCCACACGGTTACAGCATCACGTGCGGGGTTGTTCGAGCAGCCCAGTCGCTGTGCGGGTTTGAGCGTGCCGTCGTCATGCACGTCCGACACATTAGCCGTGTTGATGATGGGCAGATAGGGAAAACTTCCCATCAAAAGTTTTTGAATGTCCGGCTCTTTTACGCACAACCAATCGCGAAGTATCGAGGCGTACACCGACCGAAAATCAAACTGCATCGGCACATTATCCTGAGCAGTTACATTCTGCGGGATCACGGGATTTGTTCCCAGTATTCCACCGCCCAGTACATTTTTACCAAACACCAGCATGGGTGCGGCTGCGCCGTGATCGGTGCCCGCGCTGCCATTCTGCTGAATGCGCCTTCCGAATTCGGAGAAGGTCATGCCCACAATTTTCTCGTCTATTCCCAGCAGCTTACAATCGTCCATAAAGGCATCCAGTGCCACCGATAGTTGATTGAGCAATGCGGGATGCGAGTACGGTGTGCCGTTGCCGCCGTTTAACTGATTGGCATGGGTATCGTAGCCGGTTTGGGTAACCAGATACACGCGGGTTTTAAGGCCACCGGCGATAAGCTGCGCCACAATTTTCAATTGATCTGCCAAGGTGTTTCCTGCCGATGCAGCGGGATACTTTGTGGACTTGTTCGTTGCCGCCGCGGCTGCAGCCTTTACGGGTGTAGCGAACTGCTGAATCTGCTGGCCGGTGGTGCGAATAAAATCCAGCTCCTTCAAGAAGCGTGTGTTCCGCTGCGCGCCACTGCCATAGTTCACGATGTTGTAGTACGTGGTGGGATTCGAAAAGGCCATGGCTACATTGGCCGTAGCCGACTCCGTAGAGAGCGTAACAAAATTGCCCACGGATATTGCCACCGGGTGCGGCATACTTGCGCTGGGATACCCTGCGGGAAATCCCGGATAGACTGAGTCTAACCAACGCCCCAACCATCCCGTTTCTACCACCGTAGAGGAGTCTGATCCAGACATCCAAATATCGGTGGAGCGGAAGTGTGAACTGTCCGGCACAGGATATCCAACATTCTGTATCACACGCATCAAGCCGGCCGAGTACAGTTGCTGCACGGCCGCCATTTGCGGATTGATACCCGTGGCGTTCGTCAGCTTCAGTGCGGCGCCGGTGCCCGTCTCGGGTACGGCAATTGCAGGGCGCGCTGCTTTATAGAGCGCGTATTGATCCAGCGGCACAATCATGTTCAAACCATCGTTGCCGCCGGCCAATTGCACCATAACCAAAATGCGGTCTTCGCATTCCACTCGCGCCAGTGCATCCAGCAGTGGCGATCGAGAAAATGCCGTAAGTCTCATGCCACTGAGCGCCATTGGCAATGCGGCTCCTGCTCCCAGCATACTGATAAAACTTCTGCGCTTCATATTCTACCTCGTAATCTTGGTATTCGTTTGTGAAGTGGTCGTGACCTTCGGCCGTTGCGGTTGTGGTTGTGGTTGTGCTATTACTTTCGCTTGTTGTTATGCTACATGATACTCGGCCATGTTCAGCATGAATTTCAGGAGTGATCGCAGTTTGGCCACCACGGGCGCGCGTGCGGTGTCGTTGGTTTCGTCTGCCACAAAGGCGTTCCATTCCACCGTCCACTCGTACTCGGGCAGCCCGCCTAGCAAAGCCTGAGAAAACTGCGCCAGAGACTCGGACGGCATGGGAAGCGGATAGCACCACTCTGCCCACTCGCGAATAATCACCGATGCCTGCGAGGGATCGGACGTTCGCTTTGCCGCATCAATCACATCGAAGTAGCCTTTGTCGTATTGCTCGTCGATAGTCATGCCATCGGTGGCTAGGTCGTTGATAAACTTCACACGCTTCTGCAGTGAATCGGTATTGATCCACCATTCATGGTACTGCGGCGCTTGATAATACGCTGCCCATCCGGCTACGTTCGGCGAGTTGAATATCTCTTGCTGCATGCTGCTGAATAATCGGCGCAGTGTGCGGCCACCCCAGAACTGCTGTGCGGGATCGGTCTCGAAAAAATCCGGTGCGCGGAAATTCCGAAGTGTACCAATCACAAAATCAATAGGACTTTTTATCAAGCATCCTCGAATCACGGCATCGTAAAAGAAGGCACTGCCCAGAAGAGTTGCAAGCGCCGGCTTCACATCGTAATTGTTGCTGCGCAGTTGGTTTGCCAGCGGCTGAATGATTTCTTTTTCGATCACATCGTCTATCTCGTAATCCACAAACCAGCGATACAGCTTGCGTGCAAGGCGCTCTGCTACTTCGCTGCGAAGAAAGATCATGTTGAGTAGGTCGTCGATTTCTCTGCGCGCAGCCGCTTCGGTGGTGCCACCGGTAATCACCGTGTTGTTGTACGCAGCCGAGAATTTTTTATCCGTTCCGTCGTGATTTGCCGAGGTGAACTTCACCGTTGCCGAAGCTTGAACGTCGGTCCATCCAGTAAGTACACGTGCGGCCGCTTTTACATCCTCCTCTGTGTAGGTGGTGTAATCTCCGGTAGAGCGCTCGGGGCCTTTGCCCAGAGTAAACAACTCTTGAAGCTCACGCGCGTAGTTTTCGTTGGGCTTGGTTTTGGAGTTTGTGTTTCCGCTCAAGTAGCGAAGCATCGCGGGATCCAGGGTGATCTGGCGCACCAGGTCTTTGAAGTTGCCTAGCGCATATTCACGCAGCAGCTCGTTTTGTTTTACAATGTAGCGGGCATCTTTTACCGCTGTGTTCGATGTTGAAAAATGATTGTGCCAGAACAGTGTCATTTTTTCCACGATGCTCATGGGCTGATTCAACATGGTGTTGATCCACCATGTTTGGGCAAAGTAAAATCTCTGCGTATCCACAGAGGAATCGTAAGCGCCATCTACCCATGCAGACCCGGCAGCCACAGCGCCGCTCTTGATATAGGCAACCGGTTCGGCCGGAGCCGGCTGCGACGACAACACCGCGGCTACAGCTGCCTGCGCACTCATTGCACTTAACGCATCAATGTCGCGCTTTGTAGCACCGAACATGGTGCGCCGCGCCAGATGCGCTGCCTCCGCACGCGTCCATGCACCTGTATATGGCGTTAAACCTGCTGTGGCAGGATGTTGCGCTGCGGAATTGTTTTGCATTCTCATACCTTCACCTTATCGAATTGATCGTATGGTACTCACGTCGGTAGCAAATCACTACTCAAAACATTACTCAAATCACTACTCAAAACACTACTCAAATCATCACTCATTACTGTTAGCCAATCACTACGAAATCACCGCTCAGGTGTCGCGCTACGTTGGCTCCGACGTCACGCTACATTGGCTCATGATTTTGTGACCTTAACCTCCGATATTTTTGGCAAACAACCAAACATCTTCAAGAGATTTTCCAAAAAGAGTACAAGGAAAACGAGAATTGACAAGCACCAACGCCCGATGAACGCGGCGCCTGCAAGAGGCGCGCAAGACTTAATGCTCAACGATCATGCGGCACACCCGGCGCTGCCCTATTCCGTCTTCCACTACGATCACATACACTCCGGAGTAGAGATCGCTCACCGGCAATCGCAGTAACGCCGACGATGCAGACAGCGTAACGGCGTGATCGCCAACGATGTTTCCGTTCACTGCGTAAATCCGGGCGCGTACTTCGGGTGTGGCGCTGTTCAGCACTTCGATCTCTGCTGTAGACGTAGCCGGAATGGAACGAACCACCAGCGCCATGGGCTCTACCACCGTGATACGTGCCCACTTCACGCAGGCCTGCACGGCAAAGTCGCCGTTGTCCCAGCTCAGTTCCAGATTCTTGTCCGGCGGAGCATCCGCGCTAAACGAGGTAACAGTTACATCGGTATAGTTGGGAATATTCTGCATGCC
>JBJOLU010000096.1:0-3802 GCA_046052705.1 Bacteroidota bacterium
AAAAAAAAGGACTGTCATCAGACAGTCCTTTGGGGCGAACGACGGGGATTGAACCCGCGACAACCGGAACCACAATCCGGGGCTCTACCAACTGAGCTACATTCGCCATCACTGCGCGGCAAAAAACTCTGCCGTCGCGAAATTAGTCCATGTTGCCTCGGCAGTGCCTAATGTGCAATGCCTTCCGCAACCGGGCTGCAAAACTACGGTATGCCGTGCTTTGTGCCAAGACGTTCCTAAAAAAGCCTTGGTGTTTGCTGAACCGAGATTTCTGTTGTAGTTGGATTAGACCCTATAGCGGTGCCCGTATCAAAGGCACATCGATTGCTGCTTAGCGCACTGTTTGGCGTACGACCTAGCGCACTACCAGAACCGGTATAGACAATGCATGACGCACCGGTGAAACCGTGGAGCCGAACAGCAGATCCTTCCAGCCGCGATGCCCGTGGCCGCCCATTACGAGAGCATCCGCAGCGCATTGCCGCGATAGGCGTATCAATTCCTTAGGAACATTTCCGTAGCCCAGCAATGTCGTGCAATCAATTCCCTGTTCCTGCACTCGAGCGCATAAGTGGTTCATAAGCTGTTCGTCGTGCCTGGTTTCCGCGTCGAAGGTGTTGTTTCCAAACACACTGCCCACGGCTCCCTCAACCACATGCAGAAGAACCATCTGCGCCGAGTGTGCCTTGCAAAGAGTGATGGCATGGCGCAGCACCTCTTCGTCTGCGGCGTCGTGGGTTACTGCCACGGCAATAAGGCGGTAGTGCATTTTCTCTCCCAACATATCCATGGGCGCGGGGGTGAATGCGTCCGCAGACGCAGAGGCGCTGTGCCCGCTAGGGTGGCTGTGGGCGCTTGCCATGCCTTGCCGGGTTCCGGCGCGAAGAAGCGGATGAACGATTACATATCCAAGCAGAAATACCACAACGGCTACTGCGGGTATGATCAAGGCCGCTGTGACTACAGGATGTGCAGACTCTGCTATCCATGCGGTGATGGAAGTGTGCGCCAGGCGCATGTTCAGTGCTATAATCACGGCGGCAGTGGCCCATGCGGCCACTGTTACCCACCGCGGACTGGTAAGAACGCCCATGATAGAGCGATTGCTCGTGAAGTGAATCAATGGCACGATAGCAAAGGGCAATTGCAAGCTGAGTATTACCTGAGAAAGCAGCAACAAGGAGTACGTACCGCTTTCCCCTTGGGTGGTGAGCAGAATTATTGCGGGAACAATAGCCACAGTTCGTGTAAGCAACCTGCGAAGTACCGGACGCATTTTGAAACGGAGGAACCCCTCCATTACAATCTGCCCTGCCAGAGTTCCTGTAAGTGTGGAGGATTGTCCGGCCGCAATAAGCGCAATGGCAAATGCTGTTGCCGCGGCCGACGTTCCCAGAAGCGGAGCAAGTAGTTGATGCGCCTGCGCCAAATCCGTTACCGCTATACCCCTAGCATGAAAGGCAGATGCTGCCAGCACCAGGAGCGCGCCGTTCACGAGCAAAGCTGCATTCAATGCCACGGTAGTATCGATAATATTATATCGTGCGGCGGATTTTTTTCCTTCGTCGGTGGTTGCGAACGAACGCGTTTGCACAAGTGCGGAATGCAGATAAAGATTGTGCGGCATTACGGTTGCACCAATAATTCCGAGCGCAACAAACACTGCATCTGCCGGTAGCGAGGGTACACAACCCGAAATAATACCGGCCATAGAGGGCTGGGAGAGCGCCAGTTGATACACAAAGCACAAGCCCACCAGCAGAACCATAGAGAGTATAAAAGCTTCGAACTTTCGTACGCCCAAGTTTTGAATGGCAAGGAAGAAAAGCGAGTCTACAGCTGTAATCAACACTCCCGCTATCAGTGGCAATCCAAATAATAATTGTAGTCCGATTGCCGTGCCCAGCACTTCGGCCAGGTCGCAGGCAGCAATGGCGAGTTCGCACAGCAGCCATAAGCTTAAAGCAACAGGGCGCGGATAATTATCTCTGCATGCTTGGGCAAGATCGCGGCCCGAAGCAATGCCAAGTCTGGCCGATAGTGTTTGCAGAAGCACCGCCATCAAGTTCGATGCGAGCAACACCCACACGAGTGTATAGCCGAAGCGTGAACCGCCCTCGATATCCGTAGCCCAATTGCCCGGATCCATGTAGCCCACGCTGATCAGATACGCCGGACCAAAGAAGGCAAGGAGTTTCTTCCACCGCGTATCCTTCGCAGGCACTGCTACCGAGCGATGGATTTCGGAGAGGGAAAGGTCGGATGTTTGTTCCGATGATATCATAAATCAGTGTTGTTGATTGCGCCGCACTTCAGAAGCTTGGTGCTGCGCGTTGGTAGCCACCTTCTACTGACGCACCCACGCCACACTCTGCTCAACTACCTGCGCCACTGCTTTGCTCTCTGCGCCATATCCAATCTCGTGCGCCGCAGCATTTAAAGGGATGAGTTTTTTTCGCGCAGATCCCAGTTTGTTGTGCATGGTACGCATTGCGCTAACGCTGACCAAGGAATCTTGATCGGAGTCGTTTGCATACCAGCACATTGTGAGTACCGGCTGCTTTATAGCCGCAAATGTTTCGGTGGTCATGGAGCTCTCCAGCAACTCCTGTAACTGAACGATCCCCTCGATGCGATATTTCATGTACCAATATTTCTCGCGCTCGGGATTTTGCATTACCGTTTCGCGGTAATTGCCGCCCACCACTATCCGCGTGAGCTGCAAGCCCCAGGGATTATTGGAAAGAAAACTCATGGGATGATGCAATCGAATATTGGGCGACCAATTAATCACTGAATACACATCTCCGGGAAAGCGCGCAGCCAGCATCAATCCTAGGGTTGCGCCGGTCGAGGTACCAACCACCACCACTTTTTTTCCAAGACGTTTGGCCACCGCCAGAGCGCGAACGGCATCGGCATATACAGAGTCCGGATTGTAATCAAGCAGCGGCTCGTCGCTGCGCAAACCATGTGCTTGCAAGCGCGTCAGATACAGGTTCGCGCCCAAGCGCCGCGCCACTTCCTCGATAGCCGGCGAGCCATCGTGCCAGGTGCCGGAAAAGCCGTGCAGATACAATAGCGAAAACTCTGTGATCTTTTTTGAGGTGTCTGCCCAGAGTACGCGCGCAGCTGCATCGGGCTTCAGGGGTAAGGCTGCTTCTCGTGCATCAATTTCCTGCTGAAGTGCCACCGGATCGTTAGTGAGTTCGGGTAGTGTAGTTGAGAACGACGGCTTTGCCGGGCTAGGGCCCAGCAGATACACTACCACCGCCACAGCAAGTACCGCAAGTACAATCGCAAGGATTTTTTTCATAATGGAAAATAGGGAGATGTTCGCTATGCCCGATTGCCCGCGTCCCAGCCGAGCTAAAGGTATAGCATAATTGTGTATTTCACGACTCGTTGGTTCTACAGAGCGCGTTATATTGATTTAGGTTTAACACTCTCACTTTTGTTATTGGTTTATGAAAAAGCACTTTGCTATTCTTTTTGTACTTCTTTTCATGGCTTTCACTTCAAGCGGTTCCTATGCCCAAAGTAAGGGCGGGCCACTTATGTCCAAGAGCAATGGCTTTGCCTTCGGCTTTGGATATGATTACGCCGGATATGGCCTGAGCGTGCGATACAACGGCATTTCCGGACTGCTCGCTGCCAAAGATTGGGGAACTTCAATTTCCGGTGATTATGCGTTGATTAATGACAGAATCTCTGGCGCAAACAACCTGGAATGGTATGCAGGAGCTGGTGGGTACATATTGATGCTCGACGACTTGTATTACCTGGGTGGTGGTACGTCTGC
>JBJOLU010000097.1:0-5021 GCA_046052705.1 Bacteroidota bacterium
CTGACCTTCCGCAAGAGGCGCGAAGGTAATAGGCACAAACACTTCCGACTCCGGAGCCAGCGAGATTGGCCCGCTCGGCACCACATACCCTGCCGAAGGCAAGGCGCGCAGAGATGTAAGAGCGTCGGGCAGCGACGAAGAGTTTCGCACACGCAGATTGATGACACGAGAATCGGGACATTCAGGATTAATGGTGATGCTGTCGAACTCCAGCGCCGACACAGTAGGTGTTACGTACCGCTGGCGACCAAGCCCTCGGACATAGAACACAACTTCCCCGGCACTTGACGGCGCACCTTTCACGCGGGTGGCGATATCGCTTTGCAATACAACTTTTATCAATTTCTGGCCCACGGTGGTAGGAGCGAAGATCAAGCGCATAGAGTCGGTACTCAATGACGTAATGTGACGTCCACCTTTGTTAATACTATCCAGAACTATAAAGGGCGTATCGGTTTGTGTACCGGCATTGAGGATTTGCGTTTGAGCGTTGAATGGGATGTTGCCCTTATTACGGAATACGATTGTGACGGTGTCGCGGGCACCAATGGTCCACGAACCTGCGTCCACGGTGTCGCCTATGGCGGTAGCGCGGCGTCCACGCACACCGGCAAGCTCCATTCGCTGCTCCACACTCACCCCAACGAACATGGTGTTGGTGGTATCTGTAGACATCCTCAACACCGAGGGATTGTAGTGCACAAATCCCACATTTAGGCTGTCGGTGCCGGAGCTACCGGCTGCCGCTGCCAAATACCGAACGGACACGGTACGGGGCTTGGCGGTGTCCCGGGCAAAACTCAAGAACGGTGTTTGCTCAAAAACAAATCTGCCAGCTGCACCGTTGGGTGAGGACGTTACGGTATCATCCACTATCAGAGTTCGTTTAAGGTCGGTATTGCGCAGCACTATAAGCTGAGAAGTATACTCATTCGAGCCGGCGTACAGAGTGTCGAAGCGAATTGCCGGAGAAGCCCACAGCGGGCGCAGCGTTTTTATAAAACGCAGAATAAATGTCCTCTCGGTAACGGTGCTGTCTCCCTTGGCACCTGCAGCAACGGCAAGGCGGATTCGCAGTTGCACAAGATTCTCTCCCTCCGGCGCAACGCTTAGAAATGTCGTTGCCTGGCAACGTATGGCAAGAGCTACGGGGTTCGCCGTGCCGCTTCCCACGGGAACATTAACAGGAAAAACCGCAGGATAACTAAACTCGCTTCTGGAATCCGTTGGAGCCAGCGGAGTGATTTCAATACCCGAGTCTCGCACGATCAGTGCTTGGTCGCCATCATTCAAAAAGTAAATATTTCTGAACACAAACGCACTGTCGTTTCCGGCCATGATATAGCCGAAGTCTATAGTATCGCGGTCTGCTGTAAGCGAAGACACAATGCGGCCTTTGGGGGCGGCGTTCATGGTCAGCGCGGTTCCCCCTGCTATCATCAGAAAGCCGATCACGAATGCCTGGCCTATATACTTGCGAAGAAAACGCACGGTACCTGAACTGAACATGTACGGGAAAAACACTCGTAGCATGAAAGCGCTACGATTCGTGAGAAGCACAAACGAAAAACCCGCAGATCAATGCGGGTTTTTACCATAGACATTTACCTGCGTTGCATTAACGAAGGATGTACGACGACAACGATGCAAGGACTCCCGGAAAGAAGCCCAGCACCAACACAAAGGTTGTGCACACAAACAGGGTAAGGCCTGCTGTACTGCCTTCGCGTGTGTCTACTATATCCGAAACCGGATCTTTGAAGTACATCAGTACTACTAAGCCAATATAGAAGTACACGGAAATCATCGATGAAATCACAGCCACAATGGTCAGCCAGGTGTAGCCCGCTTCCACGGCTGCGATGAACAAATAGTACTTACCGAAGAAACCGGCCATGGGCGGAATTCCCGCCAACGAAAACATGAACAATGCCATCAGAGCCGCGAGCACAGGATGCTGCTTGGAAAGGCCGGCATAATCGCTCAACTGCAGTCTGCCATTGTTCGAGGTTTCCAAAATTGAAACCACGATAAACGCGCCCATCTGCATGAACATATACGCTACAGCGTAATAAACGATGCCTGTTCCGCCGCGCTCATTCATAGCCACAAAGCCAATAAGCAGATACCCTGCGTGCGCCACCGAAGAATACGCCAACATTCGCTTTACGTTTGTCTGCACCACTGCGCTGATGTTTCCTACCAGCATGGTCAAAGCCGAAAGTACAGCCAAAGCCCCTTGCAGAGGTCCGTGTTGGCCTTGAGGAATCACCACAGCAACCAGTGGCAACAATGCACACAAGGATGCAGCTTTACCGGCGGTACTCATGAAGGCCGTAACTACTGTAGGTGAACCTTCGTATACGTCCGGTACCCATTGATGAAAAGGTACAACGGCTACCTTAAAGCCAAGTCCTACCACAATCAAACCTGTTCCAAGAGCAAGAAGGCGCGGGAAGTTCAACGAACCGGCCTGTACATGTTCGCGAATAACAGCATAGTCCAAACTGCCGGTGGAACCGTACACGAACGACATTCCAAACACCAGAAAACCGGTGGCAAAGGCACCAAGTAAGAAATACTTCAGAGCGCTTTCCGTGGATTTCTCATTCGAGCGGAAATACCCGGCCAATACATAGAAACACACCGACATGATTTCAATACCGATAAAGTTCATAAGCAAGTTGTGAGAGTGAGCAATCACACTCATACCTGCCACCGCAAACAAGGTCAGAGAATAAAATTCATCGTGCTCTATGTTCTCGCGCAGAATGTAAGGCCGCGCTGCAAACAAGGTAAGAATACCTGCCAGGCAGAAAACCACATCAAAAAAGGAAGCATACCCACCAACAGTGATCATGCCTTGGAAGGCTGTGCCATGAGCGCCAAAGGTGGCAATGGCCAAGATCATCGACGCGAGCATACTAAAACCCGCAAACATGAAAGTTAAGCGCTCACTTTTCGGCGTTAACGCATCAACAACAATGCATATAACCGACAATAGTGACAGCACACTTAATGGGGATGCAAGGAGAAGTTCTTGTAGCATGAAGGTAATCCAATCTGATATTCACTTGTGTAATGCTTTACTCCGAAACGCCGCACTGTGCCGGCTACTGTTAGTGCTTCGGGGCCGTACTTGATTCCGAATGCGGAGCACTCAATTCGAGCTTCGCTGCCGGAGCCATGCCCAGAGCTTTCTCTACAACCAACTTCGAAGATGCGCTGCTCACATCCATGAAGGTTTTGGGAAACACGCCTATCCACACGATAAAGACCACCAAGGGAAGAAGCGTCCACATTTCCTTGGTGCTTACATCGCTCAGCGATTGATTCTTGGGATTGTCATTTGTGCCGAACATAACGCGCTGAAACATCCACAGCAGATACACTGCTGCGAATATTACTCCTGTTGCGCTGAAGATTGCATATCCCCAATTGTTCAGAACGCCGGAACGGAATGCTCCGATAAGCGTTAGGAACTCCCCCACAAAACCATTCAAACCGGGCAGACCAACAGAGGCGAACATTGCTATGGCGAAGAGAACAGCAAACTTGGGCATCACATTGGTAATGCCGCCAAACTCGGCAATGTCTCTGGTGTGGCGACGTTCGTAGATAACACCTACGCACAAGAACAACATGCCGGTAGACAAACCGTGATTAACCATTTGAATCACTGCTCCCTGCACGCCTTCTTCGGTCATTGAAAAAATACCAAGCACCACAAAGCCTAAGTGGCTAACCGACGAATAGGCAACGAGCTTTTTCACATCGGTTTGCACCATGGCCACAAGAGCGCCGTAGATAATACCTATTACCGCAAGTGTACAGATATACGGGGCAAAGAATCGGGAAGCCTCGGGGAAAAGATCAAGGTTAAAACGTATCAAGCCATAGGTACCCAGCTTCAGAAGAATACCCGCCAGTATCACCGATCCGGCTGTGGGCGCCTGTACGTGCGCATCCGGAAGCCATGTGTGGAACGGAAACAACGGAACTTTGATACAGAATGAAAGAGCAAAGGCAAGGAACATCCACTTGGAAATCTCGGCAGGAATGCCGGGGGCAATGCTTTGCAGCTTCACAAAACTCGTGGTAAATCCATGGCCTTGCTGTTGGGCATAGTATCCAAGCCATACGATGGCAACCAGCATGAGAAGCGAACCAACTACCGTGTACAAGAAGAACTTCACTGCGGCGTATACTCTGTCCTGACCACCCCAGATACCGATAAGGAAGTACATGGGGATAAGAATCAATTCCCAGAATGTGTAGAACAGGAAGGTATCCATTGCCATGAAGGTACCGGCCATGCCAAACTGAAGGAACAAGAGCATCATGTAGTACTCTTTTTCTCTCTTGGTAATAGCATCAAACGAGGAATAAATGGCAATGGGCATCATGAAGGTGGTGAGCAGTACTAGCAGCAAGCTCATACCGTCTAATCCAAGGCGAAAACCGATATCCAGAGAATGAACCCACGGCACGTCCACAATAAACTGGAAGCCCGGGTTCGTGCGATCGAACGCAAAAAACAGCGGGATAGATGCAAGGAACGTCAGTATCGAAACACCCAACGAGGCATTACGAATGATGTTGACCTGCTCGCGACGTACAAGAAGAATCGCGATGGCTCCGAGGAGCGGCAATAGCAAGGTAGCAAAGAGCGAACTCATCCCCATTTGTGTGTTCTATGAAGTCGTAATTACAATGGCCGCAATATAGCAGAGTGCGTAGAATTGAGAAAGGTACACAGACCTGAACCGACGAGCGGATTACGACGACATCGATTCTCTGATGCGCACATACGAATCATATCGAACCGCATCTATAAGGCCTTCTTCTACCGCCTGCATCACCTTGCACCCGGGCTCGTGCGTATGCGAACAGGGTAGGTATTTGCATTCCTGATAGTAGGCATCGAAGTCGTGAAAAAAATAACTGAGATCGTCGATGTGAATATCGCTCACGCCAAACTCTCGAATTCCGGGAGTATCCACCAGGCAACCTCCTCCCTC
>JBJOLU010000098.1:0-12780 GCA_046052705.1 Bacteroidota bacterium
CATTCCACTGCTCGCATAATACAAGGGCAACGCTGATACAGCCGGCATCGATAGGGACGGTGGAGAGCATTTCTACTCCGGAGCCGGCAATGGGTTCGTTACCCGCGCCGCTACCGGATGCTTGGCAGGCCTGCACTGCACTGCGCCACAATTCATCGGCCGATTCCATCACCCGCTGCGCGTGAAACACAAGGGCAGAGATGGCCCGGCGATCGGACGCGCCAATATACTTGCGCTCCCTCATGTACGAAGAGGTCAGCAAGTCTGCCGGTTGCGGAGATTTGCGGATGATGCGAAGAAGTTCGGCACTGTGGCCGAGTAGTGAGGAAGACTGCACGCGTGAAGCTTCGGTTGGCGATGAATTGACTGCCCGCAAAAATAGCCTTACTGACTAAATTTGTTCGCACGCATTCGCGCATAGGATACGTGCACGAGTGGCAGACCTTTGGTTTGCTGCGCTGAATTCGCCATAGCAATTCGTCATCGTAATTCATCATCGCAACTCATCACTCCCAATCACCGCTGCACGCACATGACCTTACTTTCGGCAACGCAACTGCATAAGTCCTTCTCGGCCGGAGGGGAGCAGCAAGTGCGCGTATTGCACAACGTAAGCGTGCAGATTCAGCGCGGGGAGTTTGTGGCCGTCACCGGCCCATCGGGCGCCGGCAAGAGCACCTTGCTGCATATTCTGGGGTCGTTGGAAGAGCCGGACAGTGGCACTGTGGTGTACGAACTAAATGGACGCAGTTACAGCCTTGGCATGCAAGGAGCAATGGAACTTGCTCGCCTCCGCAATAAGCATATAGGTTTTGTGTTTCAGTTTCATCAGTTGTTGCCGGAGTTTAGCGCCGAAGAAAATGTGATGATGCCGATGATCATCGCGGGCGCAAGTAAGAAGACCGCTCGCGAACGCGCGCATGAACTACTGGAACTTGTGGGTATGAAGCATCGTCACGAGCATAAGCCACAAGAGCTTAGCGGCGGCGAACAACAACGAGTGGCAATTGCCCGGGCATTGATCAACGAACCCGACGTGATCTTTGCCGACGAGCCCACAGGAAATTTGGATTCGGCGAATACCGCTTCGGTGTTGTCGCTTCTGCGCACCATACGCGCGGTGCGCCCGTGCACGATGGTTATTGCCACGCATTCGGCAGAGGTTGCAGCCGCAGCAGATAGAGTGATTCGCATGAAAGACGGAGAGATAGAAAGCCGGTGAAGCAACTCTCGTCTCATATCGTGTTTCGCGCCTATGCATTCTTCCTGATAGTATCGGGAATGGCGGGCACGCTTCTGGGGCCCGATCATACAAAGACCGCAGTGGTAGCGGGCTTGGCCGGTGGCATTGGTGTATTGTGGTTGGCTAAACTTGCAAACGCCAAAGCTCAATGGGCTATGAGCGGACTGCGTGCTGTGTTGGGAGTATTCGGCCTTACGTTTGTTTGGCGTGCCGTGAATGCATGGACCTTGGTGGCAGGCGGCGCGAGTTCGTTGGTACCAATTGCCGTGCTGCTCTCGCTGATGTTTGCAGTAACGATTACTGCAGTCGTTTTTGTGCGGTCGAGTGCTTCGACGCAGGCATAGAAGCGGATACTTCGGCGAAAACCGAGCGTGCTTCAGGCCTTAGGTATATCGTCCACACTTTGTTTTCTTACTAGTCGTTCTTCTCGATATGATCGTACAGTATTCACGATGGCGTCATGATTCAGAGTCAGCGGAGGATCGCGCCCGCAGATTGTCGAATCTGTTTACGATGGTTCTACTGCATGTGAATGCCAATGCCGACCGCGCACTGGAAGTGTTACGGTCTATGCAGGATAGATATGGCGTGCTGGGAGACATGAGTATGGATGAATACATGGATATGCTCAAAGCCAAGGGCTTACTGCAGGAAGGCGAAGACGGAAAGTTTCGGGCTTCGAAGAAAGCACAAAAGAAACTTCGTTCTGATGCGCTTTTGTCGGTGTTCAGAAGTTTGAAAAAGTCGGATGTGGGTCAGCACGAAACGCCGATGAATGGAAACGGCTTGGAGAAGCTTGCGGAAACTCGTTCGTATATGTTTGGCGATCCTGCATCAAACATTGATTTTACCGAAACCCTGCGCAATGCGTACACACGTTCCGGAAACGACACCTTTAGATTGTACGACGACGACATACGCGTGCACGAGACGGAGCATATGTCTTCGTGCTCAACGGTGTTGCTCATCGACATTTCTCACTCGATGATTTTATACGGCGAGGACCGTATCACGCCAGCTAAGCGAGTGGCACTGGCACTTGCAGAACTCATTACCACCAAGTTTCCGAAGGACAAACTGGAAGTAGTTGTGTTTGGAGACGAAGCGCGGCGAGTGCAGATACAGGACATTCCCTTTATCGAAGTGGGACCATTTCACACAAATACGCTCGACGGCATTCGCATGGCGCGTACCATACTGAAGCGCTCACGTTCGGCTAACAAGCAAATCTTTATGGTAACGGACGGCAAGCCTTCTGCCATGTTCGATCAGTATCATCGCTTGTATAAGAATCCGTACGGACTCGATCCACGCATTATTAACAAAACGCTGGACGAAGCGGTGGCAGCCCGCCGCGAGGGAATAGTGATCAGCACTTTTATGGTAACCGACGAGCCCGTTTTGGTACACTTTGTGGAAGAAATGACGCGAGCTAATCGCGGAAGGGCAATGTATGCCGACCTGGATGGTTTGGGGCAAAGTGTGTTCGTCGACTATTTGCGTAATCGCCGAAGCAACATACGCGGCGGAATTCGCTAACGAGTGTCAACATATCGTTCCATGATATGAACCATATACTACCGTATTACAGAGTATTCCTCCTGCCGATTAGCGTTCTGTTTGGCGCCTATCATGGCGGAGCTGCCGGGGCCTCGGCAATTGTACTCACCTTTGTGATTCTCCCCCTGCTGGAACTTGTACTGCCGCGCGACACCAAGAACCTCAGCGCTGAAGAGTACGACGTACTTGAGCAAAACGTCGGCTTCCGATTTCTTACCTGGCTATGGGTACCCGTGCAGCTTGCCACCATGGTTGTGGCAATTGCAGCCGCTGCTGCACCCGGCGTTCCCGGTATTGAGCGCGCGGTGATGGTGTTGTCGCTGGGAATTTTAACAGGCGGTATTGGCATTACGGTATCGCACGAGCTTATGCATCGGGCCGGCCGCGCCGAGCGCGTGCTTGGAGATGTGTTGTTGTGCAGTGTGTTGTACATGCACTTTCGTATTGAGCATGTGCGCGGGCATCATCGAAATGTTGCAACGCCCGAAGACCCCGCCACCGCGCGCTTAGGCGAGAGCTTTTACCGATTTCTTCCCAGAGTGTTGTGGCACTCTTGGATAAGCGCGTGGAAGCTGGAGGCAAAGAGAATGCGCAATCGCGGGCGTTCGGTGCTGCACTATACCAATTTGATGATTGCCTACACGGTACTTCAACTTGCTCTGTGCTCCGCTGTGGCAGTGTGGTTCGGCAGCACGGTGTTGTGGGTGTTTTGTGCTCAGGCCGTCGTGGCCTTTATTATTCTGGAACTAGTGGATTACATAGAGCATTACGGTTTGCAGCGCCGTGTGTTGGCCGAAGGCCGCTACGAGCGTGTAACGGAAGAGCATTCGTGGGAATCCACCGCGCGCTTTACCAACTATATGCTGTTCAAACTGCAACGACATTCAGATCACCACATTCATCCGGGCAAGCGATATCAAGAGTTGCTCTTCACGGCGGGCTCGCCGCAAATGCCAACGGGTTATGCGGGGATGGTGGCCCTTGCGCTGGTTCCGCCATTGTTCAGGAGAATCATGCATCCGCGTCTGGCACAGTATCAATCTTTGCGCGCTGCATCCTCCGGCTCGAAGCTTTAGTCCTTCATATCTTCTTGTGACTCTTCCTGACCATCTTCATGGAAGTCATCTTGTAAATCTTCCTGAACATCATCCTCTAACTCATCCCCAAAATCTTCCTGCAGATCTTCTTGCACTTCATCTTGCACATCATTCTGCTCGTTGAAAAAGGCCAGCACTTTGCTCGCCGTTGATTTGCCCACTACTGCTTCTATCTGCTCGCGCGTTGCGGCGCGCACTGCTTGCACACTGCCCAGTTCGGTGAGCAGCTTAATGGCTTTCTTTTCTCCCACGCCCTCGATCTTCGTGAGCTCGGTTTGCAGAGTGCGCTTGGAGCGAAGCTCACGATGAAAGCGAATGGCAAAACGATGCGCTTCATCGCGCAGTTGTTGCAATAGCCGCAGCGAGCCGGAGGTACGCGGCAGTAATACGGGATCGCTGATCTCCGGGCGGAACACTTCTTCCAATCGTTTTGCCAAGCCTATCACGGGAACGGACTCCATAAGGTTCAGCTCGTGCAATACTTCGCACGCGGCGGAGAGTTGTCCCTTGCCGCCGTCGATAATAATCAGATCCGGGAGCTGCGCCTTCTCTGCAATCAAACGCGTGTATCGCCGCCGCACCACTTCGCGCATGGCAGCGAAGTCGTCGTTGCCAACGAATGATGCGATCTTGAATTTTCGGTAATCGCTTTTGCGTGGCTTGCCATCTACGAACACCACCATCGAGGAAACGTAGTCGCTGCCTTGCAGGTGGGAATTGTCGAAGCACTCAATGCGGCGCGGCGCGCGGGGCAGATACAGATCTCTCTGCAAGGACGCTACAGCGCGGGGCACGGCTTCTTCACGCTTCATGTTTTGAATGTGAAGCTCCTTGAGCAGAAAATCGGCATTAGCTGCAGCCATAGCCACGAGCTTTTTCTTGTCGCCAATCTTGGGCACCACAAACTCCACCGCGCTTCCGCGTTTCTTTTGCAGCCAGTCCAGAAGAATCTCGGAGTTGTCTAATTCGCAGGGCAGAAAAATCTCCGGTGGAATAGTATCGTTCTCCAGGTAGAATCTGGACAACGCTCGCTCTGTGATTTCGCTATCGTCCTGATGCAACACATTGGCAACTATGTAGTGCCGTTTGCCCAGCAGCTTACCGTCGCGAATAGTGAGCACGATGGTACATGCGTGATGGTCATCGCGAGCAAGTGCCACAACATCGCGGTCGATGCTGTCGGTGGTCATTACTTTTTGCTTGCCGGCATAATCGCGCAGTACCTCAAGGCGATTTCGCACACGCGCCGCTTCCTCGAACTCGAGCTGCTCGGCGTGCACAATCATCTGCTGCTCTAAGTGCTTCTCCACCTCGCGCGATTTACCGTTCAGAATATTCACGCAATGCTTGATGTGCGTGGCGTAGTGCTGCCTATCCACAAAGGCCTGGCAGGGGCCCTCGCATTTTTTGATGTGATAGTCCAGGCACACTTTGAATTTGCCCTGTGCTATTAGGTCGTCGCGCAGGGGAAGGTCGCAACTGCGAAGCGGAAAAATGGACCGCAGAGTTCGCAGCAGCGAGTACATGTAGCGCAAATCCGTGTACGGCCCGAAATACATGCTGCCATCGCGAATAATTTTTCTGGTGGCAAACACACGGGGAAAGGGCTCGTTGGTAATGCGAATGCTCGGATAGGTTTTGTCGTCCTTGAGCAGGATGTTGTACCGGGGTTTGTGCTCTTTGATCAGATTGTTCTCCAGCAGCAATGCCTCGGCCTCGGAATCGGTAACAATGACATCGATGTCTGCAATCTTCGATACCAAAACCCTGGTTTTTGCGTCCGCAATGCGATTTTGATCAAAATACTGGCGAACGCGCTGGCGAATGTTCTTTGCTTTTCCCACATAGATAATCGTGCCCTCGGCGTTCTTATGCAGATACACGCCGGGCCGGGTAGGCAGAGAGGCAATCTTCTCGCGAAGGGACAGGGGAAGATCGCCGGAGGTGTCGTCGAGGTTGTGGTTCATAGCCGGGATTCCTTGCAAAATACACGGGGAGTAGCTATCAGGTGTTGGTTTGATGCCCGTTCATCGCTATTTTTGCAACCCTATACATCAATTGTCATTCCGAAGAGACCATCATGTTTACATTTATCGTTATTCTCTCGTGCATCGCGGGCCTGCTTCTGATCGGAGCAGTATTAATTCAGCCGGGTAAAGGCGATATGGCTGCCGGATTCGGTGGCGTTGGCGGTCAATTCGGATCGATGATCGGCATGCGCAGAGCAGCAGACTTTATCGTGAAGACCACAATAGGATTGGCGTTGGCCATTCTGGTTTTTGCCATTGCAGCCAACACGGTTTTCAAACCGGTGAAGGAAGAAGCAGCATCACCGTTCGAGAACATCGAGACCGGCTCCGCTTCGGCACCTGCATCTACTCCTGCGCCCGCACCTGCTCCGGCTCCTGCACCTGCTGCGCAACAAGCACCTGCTCAGCAAGCTGCCCCTGCCGGAAAGTAGTTAAACTCGTAAGAGATCTCGAAAGAGAGCACGGAAGGTATTACTCTGATACTCTGAAACATTCTGAATGGACGCAAACCCATACCGGGAGGCGTCCATTTTTGCTATGAGAATATTCGTCATTAATTGGCAGGACATTCGCAACCCCATGGGCGGGGGAGCGGAGGTGCATTGTCACGAAATATTCAAGCGCATAGCCGCGATGGGGCATGAAGTAACCCAGCTTAGCTGTGGTTTCGCCGGCGCCCCAAAAAATGAAGTAATTGACGGCATTCATGTGATACGAATAGCATCCAGGAATACCTTCAACTTTGCCGTGCGCAGTTACTACAAAAAGCACGTACAGCATGCCGGCTACGATGTAGTAGTGGACGACATCAACAAGATTCCTTTTTACACACCTCGGTATGTAAAGGAACCCATTGTTGCCATTGCACACCATTTTTTCGGTAAGAGTATTTTCAAAGAGACCGACCCTCTGCGCGCCGGGTACGTGGCGGGCTCGGAGATGTTGGTAGGACGTGTCTACAAGCACACACGCTTTGCCGCAGTATCGGAGAGTACTAAAGCGGAACTTGAGTCCAAAGGCATTCCGGGGGCAAATATTACGTTGGTTCGCAATGCGCTGAACCACGACATGTTTCCCATGTACGTCACTGAAAAGGAATCAGGTCCGGTATTTGCGTATTTCGGACGCATGAAAAAATATAAAAGCCCCGATCATGCATTACGAGCTTTTGCCTCTCTGCATGCGCACCGCCCATCAGCACAATTCTGGTTTATAGGTAGCGGGGACTTTGTTGGATCCCTGCAGAAGCTTGCTAGCGAGCTGGGAGTAGAGAAAAGCGTGACCTTCTACGGCCGCGTCAGCGATGAACAAAAAGCCGTGCTGCTAAGCCGAGCATGGTGCGTTGTGAACACATCCATGAAAGAAGGATGGGGCATCACAAACATCGAGGCTAATGCCTGCGGCACCCCGGTACTCGCAGCCAATGTACCCGGTTTACGTGACTCGGTTTCGGATCAACAATCCGGCTTATTGTACCCTTATGGAAACATCAACGTCTTGTCGATAATGATGGAGCGGCTTGCTTCCGACGACGCCTTGCGCGAACGACTGTGCCTTGGTGCAGTGCAATGGGCACGTTCTTTTTCGTGGGATTCAGAAGCACGTAAGATGTTGGAGCTGTTGCATCAAGTAACACAATTGCCTGCCTAAGTAGCAACCATACTTTGATAGATGAGTGATTGCTTCCCTTAAGCGTTTACCGTTGGAGTTCATGTCGCCTATTGATGTTGCTAAAACATTTTCGGGATTAGTTATTGTTCAATACAAAACGTTTATGTCCGGTCCGCCTTACACATCATGCTCCTTGCTTTTCATAAACCATACGGAGTGCTAAGCAGCTTTCGCCCCGATGGCTCTGCCAATCGCACTCTGGCGGAGTTCGGCTTTCCGCCTAATGTATATGCCATAGGCAGGCTCGACGCCGATAGCGAAGGGCTGCTACTGCTCACGGACGAACGAGAATTGCCGGACAAGATTCTTCCGCCCGAGCGCGCACATCGCCGCACCTATGTTGTTCAAGTGGAGGGTGAGCCAACCCCGGAAGCGCTTGCGGAACTCCGTAAAGGAGTAGTGGTTCGCGGTGAGCGCACACGGCCTTGCATGGCGCAGGTAATTGAACCTCGTCCTGATATTCCCGAACGTATTCCCCCCATACGGGTGCGCAAGAGCATTCCTGATACATGGATCAGTATCACACTCACCGAGGGCAAGAACAGACAGGTTCGGCGAATGACGGCTGCGATCGGGTACCCAACGCTTCGATTGATGCGCTTTTCAATTGGTGAATATACTCTTGGCGATCTTGCGCCGGGGAGTTGGAAAGAACTGACGAGGGCAGAGAGAGATTTGGTACTGAGTAGTGCCGGCAGGCCATCTGCACCCGGCAAAGGAACCCACACTCGATAAAGAACTGAACAAACACTTTGCCGTGTAAAAGTGTTGGCTTGTACAGGCGGTGTATCTGTGCACACACGTTGTATATTTGCGCACTATTGCAACCCAAAAAAAGACCTATGTACACAGCACCAAACATCGTTCTTCCTAAGATTCCCAATCTGCACGAGATTGACGTTTACGTTGCCAACGGCGGATATGAGCAGTACCGAAAAGTGCTGAAGCTCACTCCCGATGACGTTGCCAACGAAGTGAAGAAATCCGGCCTTCGCGGGCGTGGCGGTGCGTGTTTTCCTACGGGTCTGAAATGGACCTTCATGCCAAAGGGCAACGACAAGCCGAAGTACCTCGCTATCAACGGCGATGAATCCGAGCCGGGCTCCTTCAAGGATCGTCAGATTCTGGAATACAATCCGCATCAGCTTATCGAAGGTATCATGATTGCCGGCTATGCAATGGGCATAACCTCGGCGTTTATTTACATTCGTGGTGAGTATCACAAATGGGTGAGACTCATGGAAAAGGCTGTGGATGACGCCTATGCCAAAGGCTTCTTGGGGCCGAAAATGAAAGACACCTTCGGTGGCAGTTATTCCATGGACATTGTGGTTCACAAAGGCGCCGGTGCCTATGTGTGCGGCGAGGAAACCGCTCTTATGAATTCCTTGGAAGGCGATCGCGGATATCCCCGATTCAAGCCGCCCTTTCCTGCGAACAAGGGACTGTGGGGCATGCCCACCACCATCAACAACGTTGAAACATTGGCAACTGTTCCTCCCATCTTTGCAATGGGTGCAGAGGAATTCTCGAAGATTGGCGCCGCGGGTCACTGCGGTACATTGCTCTATGGTTTGAGCGGTCACTTGAATACACCCGGTGTGTATGAACTTCCCACCGATGTAACATTGAAGGATCTGATCTACAAGTACGGCGGCGGTGTTCCCGGTAACAAAAAGGTAAAGGCCGTTATTCCCGGGGGATCATCCATGCCTCCTTTGTCCGGCGATGAAATCGACGGCGTGATCATGAACAACGAAGACCTGAAAAAATACAAGACCTTTATCGGTACCGGCGGAGTGATGGTAATTGACGAAGACACGGATATTCCCAAACTTCTGCTGCGTATCGTTCACTTCTATCACCATGAGTCGTGCGGCCAATGCACACCGTGCCGCGAGGGTTGCGGATGGATGGAGAAGATTCTCAAGCGCATTGTGAGCGGAGATGCAACGATCTCTGATATCGATTTGCTTATGAGTGTAGCCAATAATATCGACGGCAATACCATCTGCGCATTGGGCGAAGCAGCAGCATGGCCGGTGCAAGGTTTCTTGCGCAAGTTCCGTCATGAGTTCGAGGCAAAGGTTAAGTCCTCGCGCTCCTTCGTTCCCGTAAACATCGTACACGGGCGCAGAGACACGGCAGCAACACTCGAACTCAACGCGTAATACACCGCGCCGCAAACACAAACAGCGGTGCGCGCTCACAACTTCTCGCTCTACGTGAAACGACTAGGCATTTTCGGCGGATCGTTTAATCCGGTGCATATCGGGCATTGTGCCGTGGCAGAGCATTTTGTGCAGCACGCGAAGCTCGACCGCTGCGTATTTGTTCCCACATTCATCTCGCCGTTCAAAAGTGATGAACCGGCTGCGGCCGATCCTTATCGCCGCTTGGCTATGCTTCGCTCTGTATGCCGCACCAATGCTCGCTTTGCGGTCAGCGATGTGGAATTGCGTCGCAAGGATGTTTCCTATACCGTTCACACATTGCGTCATTTTCGCGAGCAACATCCCGGCGCTCAATTGTTCCTATTGGTAGGCAGAGACCTGCTTGCACGTTTTGATGAATGGCGTGAGTGGGAGGAGATTGTTCGCATTGCCACCGTATGTGTGGCGGGCCGGCCATTTGCATCGGTAGAAGGCAGCGATGACCACCCTATGCTTCAGCGCATTGCTGAAACCGGCAATGCACCCATAGAGCTAACGCCGCCGCGCATAGAACTTTCCTCTAGTATGATTCGCACCATGTGTGCAGCCGGTGAGTCCATTCGATATGTGGTGCCCGATTCGGTGCGTCGTATTATTCGGCGGCACGGATTGTATACATCACATCAAGCGCAGGCAGGTACTGCAAAGACAAGCATAAGCACAATCACATGAGCAAAGTAGCCCATATCGCGCTTCATACCTTGCTCCTGGCGGTGGCAGTACTTATGCTGTTTCCCATGACATGGATGATTATCACGTCGTTGCATGAACATCCCGAGCAGTACGAAACATTATGGGAAATGATTCGCGCACCGTATTCACTCCTGAATTACACCGAAGCTTTAAACTCAGACTCCTTCTCGCGGTACTTCGTGAACTCCATAGCCGTGGGGCTGGCAGTGACCGGCGGTAATATTCTTTTCTGCTTTCTTGCCGGATACGCATTGGCGCGGCGGCGGGTGCCGGGCTCGAAGCTTGTATTTGCCACACTTCTGGCGGTGCTCATCATTCCTCCCCAAGTGATCATGATTCCCTTGTTCCGGTTGATGGTGGAGTTCAGGTGGATCAACAGCTATGCCGCACTCATTGTGCCGTGGCTGATTACGCCCTTCGGAATATTTCTTGTCAAGCAATACGTGGAATCGTTGCCCGCAGCGGTAGAGGAAGCCGCCCGCTTAGACGGCGCCTCCGAGTTCTATGTGCTCTTCCGAATTGTGATGCCACTATGCGCGCCAATACTGACGGTGCTGGGTATCTATGTGTTTCTTGGAAATTGGAATTCCTTCCTGTATCCCTTCTTGTTCACCAACGACGAAGCGCATCGTACCTTACCGGTGGGGTTGGCATTTTATGTGGGCAAGCAGAGTATAGATTGGGGGCATCTGATGGCCGGCGCGAGTATATCCGCTTTACCGGTGCTTACCGTGTTTGCCTTCTTCCAACGGCAAATTATCAAGGGGCTAACGGCTGGTGCGGTGAAGGAATAGCCGTCGGCAGCTAAGGCGTGCGGCGTAGTATTTTTGCAGCGGAAGTTTTAAGCATCGAAGGACGGCTATATCCTACATGTGAACAACTTTCGCGTTGCGGTTGACCAGATTTTTTACTGACTCTATGGCACAATCATTTACACTCGATTCTATTATCTCTCTTGCTAAACGCAGGGGATTTGTGTTCCAATCATCAGAGATATACGGCGGCTTGAACGGATGCTGGGATTACGGTCCCTTGGGCGTGGAGCTATTGCGCAATGTGAAAAACGCATGGTGGCAAGACATGACCTATCGCGATCACATTGTTGGATTGGACGCTTCGATTCTTATGCACCCCCGCACATGGGAAGCCAGCGGGCACGTGCAGCAGTTCACCGATCCGATGATCGACAATAAGACCAGTAAAGCCCGTCACCGCGCTGATAATCTTATCGAAGATTATATCGAACGCTTACGCAAGAAGGGAAAGACTGCCGATGCCGATAGCCTTGAGCAGCGATTGGCTGCAGCCAAGGAACCGTCGGACTTGTACGCAATTATCATGGATGCCGGTATTCCCGATCCGGTGAGCGGCACCAAGGATTGGACTGAAGTTCGAAATTTCAATTTGATGTTTAAAACGTTCATCGGTCCGGTGGAAGATACCGGCGCAGCTGTGTTCCTGCGTCCGGAAACCGCGCAGGGAATCTTTGTGAACTTCAAGAATGTGATGGAGTCATCGCGCCAAAAAGTTCCCTTCGGTATTGCGCAAATAGGAAAAGCCTTCCGCAACGAAATCAACACCAAGAACTTCTTGTTCCGCACCCGCGAGTTCGAGCAAATGGAGATGCAGTTCTTCGTGAAGCCGGGTTCCGAAATGGAGCATTACGAATACTGGTTGGAGCAGCGGTGGTCGTGGTTTATGCGGTATGGTATGAAAGCCGATCACCTTCGCCGTAAGGTTCACGAGCGTCTTGCACATTATGCAAATGCTGCAGTGGACATCGAGTTTTTGTTTCCCTTCGGGTGGGGCGAAATCGAGGGTATACACTCGCGAACCGATTTCGATCTGATGCGTCACCAAGAGTACAGCGGTAAAAAGCTGGAGTATGTTGATACCGTTACTCGCGATCGCTATGTGCCCTATGTGATTGAAACATCTGCGGGGGCATCGCGCTCGTTTATGGCATTTTTATGCAACGCCTACGACGAAGAAATAGTGGCAGGCGAAGGCAGTGAAGCCGATACACGCACGGTGTTGCGGTTTCATCCGCGACTAGCGCCGGTTACCGCTGCTGTGCTGCCGCTGGTGAACAAGGACGGTATGCCTGAAATGGCGGAGAAGATTTACCGCGACATTCAAAAGAACTTCAAAGCACAGTACGACGATGGCGGCGCAATTGGCCGCAGGTATCGCCGTCAAGATGAAATCGGTACGCCGTTCTGCATTACGGTAGATGGCCAGTCTACCGAAGATGGCACCGTTACCGTGCGTCA
>JBJOLU010000099.1:0-24633 GCA_046052705.1 Bacteroidota bacterium
GATTTGCTCGTGCCTGCTACCGGCGATTGCATACGAGTAATCGACGTGGCCGACGGTCAATTGCTCACGCAGGAATCGCTGCACCGGGCTAGTGTAGACAACGGATATGTGGCTATTGATACTCACCGAGACATTCTGAAGCTTGTGGTGGTGAACCGATATGCGGATGCCCCGCCGGCAGTGGCCTTTGTGAGAAACTTCGGATTGCGCAACGGCGCTCTTGCATCCAGTGTTGCACACGATTCACACAATGTGATTGCTGTTGGAACAAGCGACGCCGACATTGCCCGGGCGGTAAACATGGTATTCGAGGAACGTGGCGGCTGCGCATGGTTCAGCGACGATAGCGCGCAGGTGTTGCCGTTGCCGGTGGCCGGACTCATGAGTAACGACCATCCCGGCATTGTTGCTGCAACCTATGAACACTTAGATGCCGTCGTAAAAAATGCCGGTTGCTCTTTGCAAGCTCCATGGATGACATTATCGTTTTTGGCACTGCTCGTGATACCTGCACTGAAGCTCAGCGACAAGGGCCTCTTCAACGCGAACACCTTTAGCTTCACCGATGTGTGTGTGCAGAGCTCAGAGTTACCTCCGCATGGTGTTATTACTCCCGAGGGCGCGTAACAATGGCAAGCTCCACCAAGCAATTCGATGTATGTATTGTTGCGCTGGCAGATCTGCGCATTGACGCCCGCACGATAAACATTGCTACAGCGCTGTCAAGCAGTGGCCTGCGGGTGGTGTGTGTTGCTCCGGACATAAGCAATGGTGCGGTGTTCGAGGGATTTACGACTATGTACGTACCGGTGGGAAGACCCGGTACGCCCAAGCAGCAACGCCTTTGGCAACAATGGATGGAATTCTCCCGCAGCGTAATGAGTATTCGCAGCAGTATATCATCAAGGATGTTCTGGGCTTCGGACTTGTGGTCCCTGCGCGCGGCGCGTGGATGCGCGCGATATCACCGCGCTGCACTACTCTATGACGCAAGGGAAATGTATTCGGCGCTGGGCACATTGAGCAAGCGGCCGCTTATGCAATTCGCCGTGAGTATGATGGAGCGATACTATGCCGGTGCCGTGGATCGTATCACAGTGAGTGGTCCCATGGATGCCGAGTATGTGCGCGCGCAGCTGCGGCGCCAAGAACTACCGGATGTTATACTTAATGTTCCGCCGCTTTCGCGGGTGCAGAGCACCGATACTATTCGGCAGAAGTGCTCCATACCACGCGAGCATTCTGTAGCGTTGTATCAGGGAGCTGTGCTGGAAGGTCGCGGCATTGGCGTGCTCATCGATGCTATGGAGTTCGCGCCGCATATGCACGCCTGTATACTGGGAGATGGACCGGCGCGAGCCATGTACATGGAATATGCATCGGCCAAGCCGTGGCACGACCGCATTCATTTCCCCGGAGGTATTCCCAACAGTGAGCTGGCTCTGTGGACTGCATCGGCGGATGTGGGGATGTGTTTTATAGAGCCGCAGTCGTTAAGCTACCGGTTGGCATTGCCGCATAAGCTGTTCGAGTACGCAATGGCCCGCATACCGGCGCTGGTAAGTGACTTGCCCGCAATGCGCAGAATAATGGAACAATTTCCCTTTGGAGAATTAGTAGCAGCAACTGCATCGCCGCAAGAGTGCGCGCTGCAGCTGGAGCGCTTGGTTCGAAATGCACCAAGCTATGTTCCCTTTGCTGAAGCGGCAGCTGCAGTGTACAACCGAGAAGCGCAGCACGCGGAGATAGTGCGCATCGCAACAGAGACGATGAACGCACATGATTGAGAAGACTGAAGCTATAGTTCTGCATTCGCGCAAATACAAGGACACGAGTGTGTTGTTGTCGTTGTACACCCGCGAGCACGGCAAAGTGCGCCTTGTGGCCAAGGGAGCACGCCGAGTGAAGGGCGGTTATGGCTCTGCGGCTATGCCCCTGAGTATTATCGAAGCTTCGTACTCGCTGAAAGAGGGTAGAGACTTGCACACACTGCGAACGGCCGAAACGCTGCACGCACTGCGAAATGTTTCCCAGCACTACGAGCACATGACCACCGCTCTTGCCATTGCAGAGGTGGTGGAGATCACTCAGCCGGTTCAAGAAAAAAACGAGGAGCTTTTTGTGTTGCTGATCAACACAATGAATGCGCTCAACGCTGCCACCACGAACACCTATAATTTCTTTGCCTACTTCTGTGTGCATTGCGCTCATCAGATGGGATTTCGCATCACACTGCCGCAGAGTGATGAGCAGGCAATGCGCGGCGAGGCGGTGTTTTCGTTCGAGGATGGACGTGTGGTGATGCCGCCAATAGACCCCTCCCTGCGTGTGTGGCGAATGCCGTTCGCGCTGCTGCGCACGCTGGCGCATATAGCCGGCTCGGAGCTTGAGCATGTGGCGGAGATTCACCTTGAACACTCGGAGCAGCGCCATCTGCAGGACTTTTTTGTTCGTTATTACAGTTACCATTTAGACAAGAGCGTGGTGTTTCGCACCGAAGACATGATGCTCGGAATACAACGGAGTTGAACCCATGACCACATTGCGATTAGCACCAAAGGCACACAAGAGAATTCGTCAAGGACACCTGTGGGTATTCCGCGACGAGCTTGCGCCGCACGAGCCCTGCGAAGCCGGCGACCTGGTGCGTATAGTCACCGATTACGATTACGATTTGGGCGTGGGATTCTATCATCCTACCAGTCAGATTGCGGTGCGGCTACTTGCCGCACCGGATTTTAGCAAAGAGCGTATCACAAACAGATTGCGTTCGGCGCTACAGCTTCGTGAGCAGCTCTTTGCCCCCGAAACCGCATACAGACTCGTGTTTGGCGAGTCGGATGGATTCCCCGGACTTATCGTGGATCGCTATGGCGACTATTGCGCTGTGCAGTTTCTATCTGCCGGTATCGATAAACGCCGCGCAGAGATTACCGAGGCTCTGCAAGACGTGATGCCGAATGTGAAAGGAATAATTGCAAAGAATGATTCGCAGTTGCGCAGCAAAGAGGGATTGCCCCGCACCACGGAAGTATTGTTCGGCGATATTCCGCCAAGCATAGAGATGACGGAAAACGGCATACGATACAACTTGTCTCTGGCGGAAGGTCAGAAGACGGGATACTTCTTGGACCAGCGGGTAAACAGGTCGTTCATTGCGCAAATAGCTAAAGGGCTTCGCGTAATGGATTGCTTTACCAATCAGGGGGGCTTTGCTCTGAATGCCGCAGCAGGAGGGGCCTTGGAGGTTTTGGGTGTGGATAGCTCAGCTTCCGCAATTGAAGCGTGCTCTCGCAATGCAGCGCTCAACAACTACACGCAATGCTCGTGGCTTGTGGCCGATGTATTCGACGATCTTAAACGCCGCGCTGCTGCGGCCGAGAAGTGGGATATGATTATTCTGGATCCGCCTGCTTTCACCAAAACCAAAGCACAAGTAGCGCAGGCCAAACGCGGATATGCAGAGATCAACAGACAAGCATTGAAGCTGATAAGCAATGGCGGATATCTGGTGAGCGCAAGTTGCTCGCATCACATGCGCGAGGACATGCTCATGGATGTGATTCTGGAAGAATCGCGACGTGTGAACCGAAAGCTTGCACTAGTGTATCGCGGGCATCAGTCTCCCTGCCATCCGGTGTATATGCCCATGCCCGAAACCCAATACCTGAAGTTTCTAGTGTTTCGCGTTGATGGCTGGTAGTGAGCAGTGAGAGCAATGATGCCCGCAATCCTCACTTCCAATCCTCACTTGCAATACTCGCTTCCAATCCTCACTTGCAAAACTTGCTTATTGCATCGGCAGCATTGGTCTCGCCCAATTGCAAGGCCTTGCGCCAATCGCTGCAGGCCTGCGTGTTGTCGCCCAGATACTTAGACGCTATACCGCGATTGTACCACACCATGGCATTGGAGTTGTCTATAGACAACGCCAGCGTAAAATCATCGAGTGCCTGGCGGTAGTTTTTCGCATCCAATCGCAGCACTCCACGAGCGTTCAGTGCATTGGTATAGCCGGGAAACAATCGAACTGCCTCATTGAAATCCAGAAGTGCTCCCGCGGTGTCGCCACTTTGTTTGCGCAGAGTACCGCGCACCACGTACATCGACGAGTCCGTGGGATTCATGCGCACATAGCGATCGTAATCTTGAAGGGCTTCTTTGCTCTTGCCCAACCATTCGAAAATCTGACCGCGAAACAAGATGGCATTAATCATGGTACTATCGTTTCGCAAGCAGGAGTCCAGATCGCGCAGAGCGGCCGTGGTGTCTCGTAAACTCAGCATGGATTGTGCTCGCAACGAGTGTAGCTGCGCTGAACCGGGCTGATGCCGCAGCGCCGTGGAATAGTCCGCTGCCGACGCGCGATAATCTTCCAAACGATAATACACCTGGGCGCGGTTGGCTAGTGCATCCACATCGGCGGGATTGCGCCGGATTGCCTCGCTGAAATCGGCGAGCGCACCTTTCATATCCTCTGCTTCCGCTTTGATGGTGCCGCGATTGGAATACAGCAGCGACATTGTAGGGTCTTGCACAATTGCGGAGTCGTAATCTTTGATTGCTCCTTGAAGATCACCGATTTTTTGTTTGCTCAATGCGCGGTTTGCCAGGGCCGCTACAAATCGCGGCTGAATCTTCAGCGCCTTTGAATAAGCCTCGATGGCACCGGAAGAATTGCCCGCAGCATCCAGTGAATCGCCGCGTTGAAACCACTGCTCAGCTATCTGCGCATGCATGGTTGGGGCCAGGCATGCTGAACACAAACAGAGGCACACAAGAAGGAATCGAGAAAGGAGCGGATGTATCATCGTGCAATTTCATGAATTTCGCGAACAGAGGGAAACGATGCATCGCGCGGCAAGGCATTGTGGTGCGTAGCAGAGGGAGCGTGATGGTTAGGGCCCACGCCCTATTTTTGCATCCACATACGCACTCACTTGCCCTTACCAAGCCATGATCCTTTCAGACAAAGAAATTCTTGAACGCATCGAATCCGGATCTATAGTTATCGAGCCCTACCGGCCATCGTGCTTGGGTTCCAATAGTTACGACGTGCATTTAGGCCGAACGCTCGGCGTGTACAACGACGCCGTGCTGGATGCCCGCAAGCACAATACTATTCGACTGTTCGAGATTCCGGACGACGGCTATGTACTTGAGCCCGGTATTCTGTATTTGGGCGTAACGGAAGAATACACCGAGACGCACCATCATGTGCCGTTTCTGGAAGGCAAGTCCTCTGTGGGTAGATTAGGCATTGACATTCATGCCACTGCCGGCAAGGGCGATGTGGGCTTCTGCAATTTTTGGACTTTGGAAATTTCTGTTCAGGTACCGGTGCGCGTGTATGCAGGTATGCCAATTGGCCAGCTTATTTACTTCGAGGTAAAAGGCGAAGTGATTACCTCGTACAGCAAAAAATCCAGCGCTAAGTACAACGACCGCGTAAACATTCCGGTGGAATCGATGATGTGGCGCAATTCGTTTTAATGTTTGAATGGCTGCAAGGTGTGGATCGTCAGCCATTGTCAACGAACTTCAACCATCAGCAACCATCAGCAACCATCAGCAACCATCAGCAACAATCATCCTTAATCACTTACTCCAAACGCATGAAGACGAAGCGGCATTATCAATGGATGTTCGGTGGTAGCGGCTCTGCAGCAGGCCTGCGCGCTTTGCTGATGAGCTTGGCAGCTGTTGTGTGCATGGTAGCTGCCTCGTGCGGTGGCGATGACGAGGAGAAGCTGCAGGACCTTCCCGCGAATGCATCGAGCATAGACAAAGAGCGTGCGGAGAAAGATCGGTTCTTGAAGAGTGATACCGCTTCTCCGCTTCCACGGGAGATGCGATCCGCCTTTACGGGACTAAGCTATTTTCCTTACGACGAAAAGTATGTGGTGATTGCTTCGTTCGAAGCTGCCGAGAAGCCTGATACCGTTCGCGTGCCTGCATCGCAAGGTGAGTTTCGCTCCATGATTCGTGCCGGAGTATTTTCCTTCTCGTTCGGCGACAACGAACGTGTGTATGAAGTAACAGGATACAAGCAGCTTGGTGAAAACTCCAGGCAGATTACCATTCCGTTCAAGGATAAAACTTCTGGCAACAGCACCTACGGCGCCGGTAGATACTTGGATGTGGACGAGCCCGGCGAAGAATGCACTCTGGATTTCAACAAAGCGTACAGCCCCTATTGTGCATACAACGAATCGTATTCGTGTTTGCTGGTTCCGCCGCAGAATATCCTTACTGTGGCCATAAATGCGGGCGAGAAGATCTACCGTTCCTCCGCAAAGGAATCTCGCTGATGAAGATTGCCACACAGCGCATAGGTGCAGGTGTGCAGGTACTGCTGCCGGCTTTGAGCTGCGCGGTGCTGTTCTGCTCGTGTTTTCTTATGCGTTCGGCTCCGCCCCCTGCGCCGCCGGACCCCTGGCGCACCCGTCCCAAGATGCCGATGAGCGAAGACTTCATGCGTTCGCGCGGTGGCGACATCATGGTGTTTCTTCCTAAGAGTTGGTTTGTGATCAACACAGAGAATGCAATGTCCGGCGATATAGCGGGCGTGGCGGTGAATCCGCCATACACAGCGTCGTTGATCTTGCACATGATTCGTGAAAACGAATCCGTGAAAACTCGCATGCGCCGCGAAGGGCTAGGTGGCTTGGCTCGGGCGGTGTTTGAACAGCGCATGGCTAAAGCGCCGAGTACCCTCAAGCTGCTGAAGGTGGTAGATACGCTGGAGTATGCCGGCAAGAACTTTGGCTATTACGAATTCACTACCGATACATCGGGCGTGCCGGCAGTGATCATGCGATCTGCCGTTTGCCGTTCGTCGGCAAATTTCCTCTACGAGATTTCGCTGGTTCCCACTCCTGTTACAGCGTCCAACCAACCTACTCGGGAAGAACTAGATTCGTTGTTTCAATCGGTATTGGTAACGGCGCTATTCTAATCTGCTGCGCCCTGAGCGCCATGTCCACACTCCTATGCACGCACTAAGAAGTGCACACAGCCAGGGCACCCAGTCGCCAACGAGCACATAGATGCTTTGGTCATTATAAAGATGAACGGCCCCTGCCAGTGCGGTGCGAGCACGAGCAGGCGCTTCGGAATATGATGCACCGGTGCGCGAGATACATCCACTGATACCGGTATTTCCGCAGCGCACGATATCACGGCGAGTTTCGATTGCGCGCATGCGCGAGATACAATAATGCTGACGAGGACCAAAGGTGCCATCGTACCAGGCGTCGTTGGTAATCACTGCCAGAACGTCGGCGCCGCGCCGCACGTAGTCTGCCACATACCCGGGATAGATACTCTCGATACAAATCACCGGACCCACACGTGCCAAGGTATCTGTGCCGCGAAGCACCGGCAGAACGGTAGCCCCGGCGCCCTTATTCCAACCGGATATGCCAACGCCCCATCGCAGCCACGACCTTATGGCAGGGACGTCGTCGGAAAACGGCATGTATTCTCCAAAGGGAGTAAGGCGCGATTTATGATGCGTGGGAATGTCCGTCGTGCCCGGGTTATATATGGAGGCTGAATTGTACACCCGCATCGAGGTGTATCCCGGAGTGGATTTGTCGGGCTCTTCCGTGTACTCCACGCAACCGGTGAGCAGAGACATATTGCTACGCTGCACCCAGTCATGAATTTCACTCTGAAGAAAACTATACTCGGCGCGTCGCAGGCCCACGGGCAATGCGGTCTCGCTCCAAACGCTGAGGTCGCATTGCGACACTTTGTTTACCGAGTCCTGAAGGTTGCGATGCAAGTTGAACATATCGTAAATACCGCCTTGCCATTTTACCCACGGGTTAATGGAGGGCTGCACTAATCCCACACGCAGGGTGGGAGTGTCTGCATGGCGTAAGCTCAACTCACGAACCTTTCCGTAGGCAAGGCACAGGCACACAACTGCCGACAGCCGAAGAATACTCGCACGCTGCCGTTCGGGCACCAGCACCATATATGCCGTAACGGTGTTTATACCAATCACAAGCAGGCTTACCAGCCACACTCCGCCCACATCGGCTATTTGCACCAGTGACGTGGCATCGATTTGTGTGTATCCAAGCGCAAGCCAGGGGTAGGATAAATCGCTCAGTGAATGCAGCCATTCGCAGGTGGTCCATGCCACTGCCAAGAACAACAGCGAGACGGCTATTGTTTGCCGCTTACGAACGGCACGGTACATCCAAAATGCAGGCATCAGGAAGAAGGGATGGCCCAACCACAAACCCGCACCGGCAATCATCAGATACGGATCGGTTTCCTTTTGCCAGCTCATCACCCACCAGTTTGCCGCTCCATGAAAGCAAAAGAAAAAAGTGTATAGCAACCAGCTGTATCTACCATGATTCACAAATTTTTCCAGCACCAGAATAAGCGGCACAAAAGCCACAAACGCAAGTACGCCAAAGGGCGCCGGTGCAAAGCCGAAGCCGGCACAAAGCCCGGCAGCGGCCACAACAAGAAAGGGGTGGGTGTGGAGTTGTTTCATGTTGTTTCAAAGATAGCGCAACAAAAAAAAGCTCACGATCAATTTCTCGATCGTGAGCTTGGGGAGAGTGAGGAGTTGAGAATTGCAAAGGCATGCCGCCAACTCCTGCCTACTGCGGCGCTTCTGCCGTGCCCGCTCCTGTCAGTATCTTTGCGGACCAAACTCTTTGCACTACAAACGAACTGTCATGTTAGACCTGAAATTCATCCGTGAGCACGCTGAGCGCGTCATCGCCAATACCCGCAACAAGAACGAAAAAGCGAAGGTGGAGGATTTGTTGGAGCTCGATGCCAAGCGCCGTGCGCTTGTGGCTGAAACGGATAGCTTGAAGAATCAGCGTAACGTGGCCAGCGAGGCCATTGCGCAGTTGAAAAAAGAGAAGCTGGATGCCACACAGCAGATCGAAGAGATGCGCCGTGTAGGCGATGCCATCAAAGCCAACGACGATGTGCTACGCACTCTGGACGAGCAGATGTTGGCTATTCAGATGATGATCCCCAATATGCTGCACGCGGATGTGCCGGTGGGGCGCGATGCTTCGCAGAATGTGGAAGTGCGATCCACCGCTCAACTGATACCTGCCGATTTTCGATTGAACCATGTGGACATTGCCAAGAAACTTGGCATCCTGGATTTTGAGCGCGGCGCCAAAGTGAGTGGCAGCGGCTTTGGTTTCTACACCGGAAAAGGTGCCACGCTGGAGCGGGCAATGATCAACATGTTTTTGGACATGCACATCGAGAAGCACGGCTACACAGAGATGATGCCGCCCTTTGCCGTGAATCGCGCATCGATGGTGGGCACCGGGCAGATTCCAAAAATGGAAGAAGACATGTACCGGTGCGCCGATGATGATTTGTATTTGATTCCTACCGCCGAGGTGCCGCTGACAAACTTTTTCCGCGACGATGTGCTTACGGAATCAGATCTTCCTATTCGCTTTTGCGGTTACTCGGCATGTTTCCGACGCGAAGCGGGAAGCTATGGCAAAGACACGCGTGGTTTCCTGCGCGTACATCAATTCAACAAAGTTGAGCTTGTGCACTTTACCAAGCCGGAGAACTCCTACGCCCAGTTGGAGCTGTTGGTGCGCGATGTAGAAGATCTGCTCGATGCACTGGAGCTGCCGTATCGCGTGATAATGTTGTGTAGCGGCGACACCAGTTTCAACAGTGCTAAAACCTACGACCTGGAAGTATGGTCGCCCGCGGAGCAAAAGTATCTGGAAGTATCGTCATGTTCGAACTTCGAGAACTTCCAAGCGCGCAGAGCCAATATTCGGTACAGAACACCGCAGGGTAAGCTCGAGCACGTGCACACCTTGAATGGTAGCGGTCTTGCCACATCGCGAATTATGGTGGCCATGCTGGAGCATCATCAGCGCGAGGACGGATCTATACGCATACCGGAGGCGCTGCGCCAATACACACGATTCGACGAGATACGTTAAGCAATAAGATTTCGGACAGAGATTTGTTTTCAAGATTAAGAAAAACCGAATCGTAAAGATGTCCGTTAGTTTGGCACGCATTCCTGTTTAATACCATAAAGCATACAGCGACTTATCGATCGTCCATCGAAACTACTTCGCAGTTCTTGGGCAGGCGAAACTCAAACACACTCTTGGATACAGGTACATTGAGCGTCATGGACTCCACATCCCACGATTGCTTCCCTTGGGCCAACTCTACCTGAATGGAGCGGAATCGCTTGGTAGAACGGTCCATGGTTATCTCCATGGAGCGTACGCCGTACTTCTCGGAGCCCGATGGCTCCAGGCGCAGAGCATAGGTGCTGCCGCCGCTGCTGTTGTTGTTATTCTTCAGAGAAACAGGCTTGTATGCGGCAATAACATCAAAGAGCAGAGTCTCTACAGACATAGCTGACACACCGGGCTTGAGTTTGGAGACAACCACCGAGTTTCGTTCCACCGAGTAGTTCCACACCTTGGATCCGTTTGATACAATGGTGCGGTCGCTTAGTTCAATTCGATACTTGTGTGGCTTGGCTGCAGTGATCAGAATGCGTGCTCCGTTAAGCAACGACGATCGCGCCGCCACTCTCAGCGAACTTGCAGCACGCAGCTTTGCAGCCCAGGCTTGATGCACACTTTGGGCATCGTCCTGAGCGTGAGCACAGGTGTAAACAAGTACGAGAAGTATAATTGATATTCTACGCATGTATGGTGTTGATGAGATAGATTTTCTTTGGCACGCAATGTCTAGGAAACGTTCTAGGGATCTTTTTTGGAAGCAAGGGGGCCCCGCAATCCGGAGTATCCCGTAAGCTCGGCATCGATACTGCCAATGGGAATCTTGCTGCTTACTTTCACGGGCACTTTGCGGTCGTCGTCTGTGAGCCAAATCAAGATGCGGCCATCAGACTTAAACAATCCACCTTCTTTTACCAGCGGCTCTACAACGATGCAGGTGAATTTTCCGGCGGCAACCTCTACTGTTTGGCGCCCAAGAATGCGAACTCCTAAATCGTGGCAATCCTTGTTGAAGAAATTTCGCAGGGGCAACACGCTGCCATTTTTGAATGATCGTAAATTTTGCGTGCGTATGTAATACAACGCCGATACAACATCGTGGATGTAGGGCGTGATAGGAAAGTTCCCGTCGGTAGTGCGCGCCACGTGATTGATTTGATCGAGAGTTGCAGAGAAGTCTCTACTGTAACCGCCTTCGCGAAGACGTTGGTTGAACTCCCAGGGGAATATTCCCGCGGCATCCATTACTGTGCGATATTCATCACGCACCGTGTACAGCCAATCCAAACTTTCCAGCGAGCGCACTACAAAGCGAATGTCGTAGCAAGGGCGTCCGTTTTTTGTTATCGGCTTGGGAAGAATGTCGAAGCTGGCTGTGCCTGCCGTGATGAACTTATAGCCAACGCGATATTCCAAATGCTCGCCAAAACCAAAGGCGTCATTTTTCACGTACCGGTTGATCTCCGCATCGTCGCCTTGCGGCACGAACCCGGCCAGCAACAGCACTAAGGGGAAAAGAGCTATGAAGCTAAATCGTTTGATCATGAAAATGCGTTGCCACACAACGCTGCGATGTACTGCGAATCAGACGCACCGGCGCAGAAAAAGGTTTGCCGTTGCGCAGCTCGCTCTGCCAACAAATTACGATACGCAATGCAATGCCCCTCTGTGCGTCTGAGTCTGTGCGTCTGAGTATGATACGTAATGATACGTATAAGTATGATGCGTATGAGTGCAGTACTGTACCGCATATCGTCCACGCGTTGGCAAAAAATTCCATCACCATGATAGTTACTCTTTCCATAAAAAATATGGTGTGCGCCCGGTGTATTCGCGCCGTGGACCGCATTGTGCGTCAGGTGGGGCTCGATCCCGTAGATATTCGTTTGGGCGAAGTGCTGGTGGAAACCGGTCACAGCCACGAATCCGCGAATGAAGTTCATGCCGGGATTGACAGCAATGTGCTGGAGCAATTGCGAGCTCAACTGGAGCGCGAAGGCTTCGAACTTCTGGACGACAAGCGCCAACAGCTTATCGAGAACATCAAGAGTGCGGTGATCAATCTGGTGCATCACGGCGACGAAGAAACTCTGGCGCGTGTACGTATCTCGGATTATCTGCGCGAAAAACTTCACACGGAGTATGCCATGATGAGTTCGTTGTTCTCGCAGCTCGAAGGTATAACGCTGGAGAAGTATGTGATCCACCAGAAGATTGAGCGCGTTAAAGAACTGATGATGTACGATGAGCAAAGCTTAAGCGAGATTGCGCACCGCATGGGATACAGTTCGGTGCATCATTTGTCCAACCAATTCAAACGCGTAACGGGTATGACACCCACGGAGTTCAAGAAATCCTATAGAATGCGCGTGCCCCTAGATAGAGTGGGCCTTCAAAAGTAGAAGCGCAGATTAGGCGGCCTGTCTGTTGCGCAGAAAATTGTACACATCAGGGATGGCGCGTAGAAACATTCCGGCGCGCAAGTTCAAACCTTTACGCACCGAGAAATACAGCAGAGCCGCAAGCACCGCATTGTAGAGCACCACGCCAAGCGGGAACGACGACTGAAGCTGCAAGGTGCCGCACACAACAAACACAGCAAGGGCTGCAAGTGTAGCAACGAGCACATGGCGCAGCATTAGCACATTCCTGTGCTCTGCCAGCAGCACCGCATACAGCGCTGAGAATGGCAGAAATACAGCGGCAAGTATCATCACATTCAACTGCGCGCCCACATGCGTGTATTTTCCGCCCAAGAGCGAAACAAGAATCGACGTTCCTCCCAATTCCAATACGGCAATCAACGCTACGTAGCTTAGCAATACGTAGGATATTCCCTTGGTAACCATGGTGGTGAACTCTTGTGTTTTTCCCGCGGGCAGTAAACGCACGGCGGCGGGATATATCACGCTGAATAATGCATCCAATCCCGTTTCGAACACCCTGAAGAAGGTCTTGGCACTGTAGTACATTCCAAGAAAACTCAGGTCGTGAAAAAAGAACTGCACTACCAGGATATCCAGTTGGCGTACGGCATTGGTAAGCGCCGATACAGCCACTTGAATAAAACCAAAGCGAAAAAACGAGCGCAGCGAGGGTAGCTCGCGCATCGAAAGCGGTATAAGCTTGTAGGATAGGAGCAGAGCCACCGCCGAGCTTATACCAATACCGGTGGATGCAATGATGGCAAGGTCTGTGAAGGACTGCAGACTACCGCTGCGAATCATCCAAAAGGTAAGAGCGGTCATGGTGCCGAACCATGCAAAGTTGGTCCAGAACACTTGCTTCATCTGCGAATCTCGGAACAGCACTTTAAGGCAGAATGTGCGGGGCAGTGTGAGCAAGCAAAACAGGGGCAGCCAATGTGCAACCTCGGTGATGCGCGGCTCGTGAAACATGGAGGAAAGTGGGTTGGCAAACACCGCAACCAGTACAGGCACGCCAAGGCAGATGGCCACATGTGTGATCAGCGCCACGGTATGTACGCCAGCTCTGCCGGACTTTTCCATCCCGAATTGAATGATGCCTTGCAACGCAGCGCCATCGCTTACAATGAAGATCCAACTTTGCAGACCCACAAGCATCGAATACAATCCCACCTCCGAAGGCGACAATGAGCGTATCTGCACAAGGGCCACAAAGCCATAGAGCACAAACAGCACTTTGTCTGCAACCGTCCATGAGATCTTGCCGACATTGTCCTGCACGCGCATGGTTACTCCAGTGTAGTGTAGCTCTGCGTTCTTGCCATGAGCTCTAGCTCTGCGTTCTTGCTCTGCGTTCTTGCTCTTCTTTGGTTACTTCTCTGTTCCTATTCCTCTTTACCTATTCCCTTAAACTTGTCGAAGCGGGCACTGTACAGCACGATATTCATGTTCGTGTCTCGCAGTGTTCCGCCGGAAGGCGAGTAGTAAAACTGAGAACGTTTCTCTGTGGGATGTTTGGCAAGCTGGCCGTGTTCGTCCACGCAAAACTCCAGTATATGATAGCCCTGCACCAGCGGCGTATGCTTTGCCTGCTCCAGCAAGTGGTCCGGCGAGTACACGTACTGCTGATCGGATGATTCGGTAGTCATGAGAAACTCGTGAAAACTCACAGAAAAAATTCTCTGTAAAAAACCTTGCTACGCAGATCGGCGTGAACGCCATTCCATAACGCCGGCACCGATAGCCGCAAGCAATACCAGTACGTTGCAGGCCAAGCTGATTGTTTTACCCTGCTCAAACTTGGGCGACTCGTACTTGAACTCAACAGTGTGCTGACCACGGGGAACAACCAATCCACGGAAGGCAAAATTTGTTTTGATAATCGGCGTTTCTTTGCCGTCGATATATGCCTTCCACGAAACAGGGTAGTACACTTCGCTGAAGAATACAAGGTTGTTGCCGCCGGCATTAACGGAATACACCTGACGCTCGTTCTGCTTCTCTACAAGTTTCACCTGCGTAGCTGAAGTGTTTGTATCCGGCATCACCGGTAGTGCTTCCTCCACATACGCGGTGTCCAGATCGTTGAAGTCCTGCTCCTTTAAGTGACGAAGAATTTCCGTCTTCGATGCCACTACCGCATGCTTCACAGCATAGGCGCGCGGCCTGAAGCTGGGATTCATATACACGCGAGCATTGTTTTGCGCCGATACAAATACCGGCTGAACCGGGCCCATGTCCTGCGCTGCAAGAATGTACTTTACGTTCAAGAGATTCCACAAAAGCGGATTGTTGATGATAGAGCCGCCGCCGTTTCCTGCCTCGTCCATCAAGTCCTGATACACACGAAGCTTCGCCGAGTGATAACCGTGAATATTCTCAAGGCGATGATATGCCGCCACATTGGGTGCGGGCAGCACGTCCATGTCAGCAATTCTAAACACCGACGAATCCGATTGCAAAAAGTTGATGACGTCGGTTTTTGCAAACACTTCCGACTCGATTTTCTTTTTAGGAATATCCATAGGGCGGAAGTCTACGCGCCACAAGTCTACCACGCACACCAGTGTGAGCGCAGCATAAAACACCGAATGATTGATGCGCTTGTTCACGAACATCCACACAAGAGTAACGGCAAGAAGAGCCAGAAAGCCGGTCATGCGCCAATCGCTTTGCATTTCGGAGAAAACGAATTCGCTCAAACCTGTCTTTACATCGGGGTTGTAGGACTGCACTGCCCGCGACTGCTCCACAAGCTCGCGGTACGAGGTCTCCATTACAGAGGGAGCCACGAATCCAAGCACGAAGAAAGTAGCGCCGGCAGCCAGCATTATCAGGGCCGCCTTCTTGCTCTTGGCGTCTTTATCTTCTCGTGCAGCGGCCAGAGCGCGAATGCCATACGCCGCAAGCAGGGGCACGGCAAACTGCAGCAAGGCAAGTACCATACTGGGCGCGCGGAACTTATTGAACGAGGGTATAGTGTAGTAGAAGATGTCGTAGAGGAAGGATAAGTTCTTTCCGAACGACAACAACAACGCAAAAACCCCAAGCGTGATCAGATATAGCGCGAACAAATCCTTGCGATTCCGCCATGCACCGTACACTGCCAGGAATAGCACCGCAACACCCATGTAATTCGCCGCATCGGTGAAAGGCATTTGGCCGAAGTAGGTAGGAATAACTGTTTCGCGATTGCCGGTTAACGGGCCTTTGTATTTGAGTTTTCCAAAGCCATAATAGTTGGGAACAAAGAAGGTGGTCATTTCTTCCGGAGAGAAGGACCAATTCGTTGCGTAGTCGTAATCGTTGCCTCCGTTGGCGTCTTGCTTGTTCGCGCTCTTTTGCTTGGACTGATCGGACATCTGACCAATGGGAGCGGAGCCGCGTGTGGAGTATGGTGTGTACTCGAGGGTGGAGAGGAAACGATCGGCGCCCATTCCAAAGCTTAATCCGCCGGCTACGGCAAGCACTAATGCCGCGCGAACCACGCCCATGGGTTCGTTCTTCGTGATCAGTCTGCTTACAAGTTCAAAGAGCAAATACAAACCGAATGCACAGATGCCATAGAATACCATCTGCAAGTGGGTAGACTCTACCATGGTGTGCACGGCTATAACCAGAAGCACCGCAAAGCTCAACGACCATTTTTCCCGCAGCCGCTCAAGGCACATCAGAATGTAGGGGAACATGGCAAAGGCCACGGGCTTTGTGTTGTGACCAATCATTACCCAGGTAATCACCCATGTAGAGAACACAGCAGTAGCGGCGCTGAAGAAAGCTTGCGGACGTTCAAATTGTTTGGAGCGCATCAGCAAGTACACACCCGCAGCGTACAGCACATACCAGAATCCTATACGCGCAGTGTCGTTCCCGAACAGCGACGAAACCACGAAGGAGAATTTCAGAATAAAGTAGCCGGTGATATCCCAGGTGCGCTCGCCGGTGGTGAGCAGGGCCGAGTAGCTGGGCAGACCACTGAAGATATAGGGAAGCCATTGCGGAAACTCACCCTTCGAGGAACCATCCTTCAAGAAGGTCTGGAAGCTCTCGGAAGCGATGTTGTCGCTTGCGTTGAAGCCGGGGCCGAAAATTGCCTTTCCAAGAAAACCAAAAATGAGCACGGCAAGGAGCCCGATAAATGCAAGGTCTTGGTACTTCTCGGGAATAAACGAAGAAGCTTTGGATGTGGATGCCATGGCAAACAATCGAAGGTGAAGAAAAAGCTGCGGGCAAAAATAGGTGCGCCGGCCGCAAAGCCTGAGTATTGTATTGCGAAAACCTCGCACTTAACAATATTTTTCATGAACTACTCCGAAATTCACGCATTTGTTCGTTGGCTGAAAATGGCTTAGACTCGCGCTTGTGAATCCCTGCATGAGCATTGCTAAGGGATTGTCGGGATTCACGGGATTCAATGAAACTGCGCCATACCCGTCCATCCGGGGCATAGGTTTAGTCTAGACTGCTTTACTCCACGTGAGTATTCTCTGCTACCACATGAACAACACGCACTTCCGAACATGGAGCTTTGTGTCCCGATGCATCTGCATTCTTGCGGGGATTGCATTGGTTGCTTGGGTGTCGTCGTGTGATCAACCCCAGGACCCCGAGCCTCTGCAGCCGGGCAGAGCAGACTCTCTGGCGATTTTTTCCAAAGCATTCAGCCCGCCTGAGAGCTGTGCCACGTGCCACCCTCGTCACTATCGTGAGTGGGAAGAGTCTATGCACGCCTATGCCATAGAAGATCCGGTGTTTCATTCCATGAATGCCGAGGGATTGAAGGCAACGAATGGCTTGATGGGTGAATTCTGTACCGGTTGCCATGCGCCCATTGCTACACATCTAAGCGAAGCAAACGGCGGAGTGCTAAAAGCTAATCTATCCCCAGCAGGTAAGCGCGGAGTAACCTGTGATGCTTGTCATAAAAGCGAGTCTCAGTTACCCGGAATGGTGAGCACCAAATACAGACTGGACGGAGTGATGTACGGCCCAATCAGCGATCCTGTCCCCAATACATTTCATGGCTCTAAAGGGCGCGCGGATTTCGACAAGAGCATACAGTGCGCGGGCTGCCACGATGTAGTGAATCCACGCGGAGTGAAAGTTGAAGCTACCTTCACCGAATGGGCGTCCAGCAGTTATCCGGGCAGAGATATATCCTGCCAGGTGTGCCACATGAAATGGGAACCGGGCCAAGCAGCAGTGGGCGGTCCGGCGGATAGAAGAGTACATAGTCACTACATGGATGGCGTGGATATTCCCTTGAAAGAGTTTCCCGGCAGAGATGCTATGATACAGCGTGTGTTGGATCAACTGCGCTACACGGTGAAGGCTCAGCTTTCCGCGCCTACCTCGGTGGTGCGTGGAGCGCGCGTGCCGCTGAATGTAGAAGTGGTCAATACTATCACCGGCCACAATGTGCCGTCCGGTACAATATTCGAACGGCAGATGTGGGTGCAGATCGATGTTATCAACGATCAAGGTGATACTATTTTCACGAGCGGTATGCAGGATCCTCAAGGCGATCTCTGCAACGAGAACAGCGAGTATGTAGCTAAAGGGTTGGTGCCAAAGGATACCTCGCTGGTAATGTTCCATGGCAAGGCGTTTCGCTTGGGTAAGGATATACCGTTCTTCTTTGATGCCGACGCTATCGTGAATCTGACTATACCGCCGTACGAGACCCGCAACGCACGATACGCAATAGCTCCTGCAGCATATGCCGCGAGCACATCACTGCGCGTGAACGCGCGCATTTACATGAGGGCCTTGCCTCCGTACTTTTTGCGCAAGTTGGGGCACGCCGATCTAGTGAAGTTCCTGCCGAACTTCCTCATGGAATCCATGCAGGCAGAGGTGTCCATCAAATAGCGATGCGCTTACCAAGCAATCGCCTGTAATGCAGGGCAACGCAGAGTTCTCTCTACGCGCCGAAGAATTGCCCCTATATTGCCGCATTAAAACTCACTGAAGGAAATAATCGTGGATAGTACCATTACCGTTGTTTTTGTTGGCGATGTAGTTGGCGAAAGTGCCTTGATGCATGTGGCACATACCCTGCCGCAACTGCGTAAACAGCACAACGCCGACGTTGTGATTGTGAATGGCGAAAACGTATGGGACGGTAAAGGCATCAACGAGCAAGAAGCTGCAGTGCTGTTCGATGCGGGAGCGCAGGTAATTACCACCGGAAATCATATCTGGGAGAACTGGAAGTCCAGGCCGCTGCTTGCATCAAATCCGCGTGTGCTTCGCCCCTTCAATTATCCCAGAGAAAACCCCGGACGCGGCTACACCACTATCACCGTGGCCGATGGCATCAACATTACCGTGCTTCAGCTGCAGGGCAGAGTGTACATGCAGGCCATCGATTGCCCTTTCCGCGCAGCCGATTATATACTTCCGAAGATTGCCGAAACATCCTCTATCATTCTCGTTGATTTTCATGCCGATGCCACCGCGGAGAAAATTGCCATGGGATGGCACTTGGATGGCCGCGTAAGCGCAGTGCTTGGCACTCACACCCATGTGCAGACCAACGATGCTCGGGTGTTGCCGCAGGGCACCGCATATATCAGCGATGTGGGAATGTCCGGGCCGTATAATTCGGTGGTGGGAATGGTAAAAGAAGTAGCGCTAAAGAGAATGATCTTACAGACAGCGCATAAATACGAGACCGCCAAAGGGGACTACCGGGTGTGCGGGGCGGTAGTGCGAATCGACGCTGATACCGGAAAGGCGCAAGAGATCACACCCTTTATGATTGCCTGCGGCGATGAAGAAAAAACTATGGGTAGCAACGCTGCATCTTGAAATCCATAGAATTAGCAAAAACAGAAAGTCCTCTGCGTTGTGCTCACTGCATCAACAAGCTACGTACTTCTGTTTGACGAGCATCGGAGAGCAGTAGCAGAGGATTTTGATGTGTACTATAAAGGTGCACTGTACATACTCATCAATAGTCTGTTTATAAGACTACAAGTATCGCTTTGGCAGGTTTTCCAAGAGTTGTTACTCTAAGGAGTTTTTTCTATAAACCGTAGAGAAAAGCCGGAAGATTGCATTAGAGGTTCGGTGTTTTATAGACCAATTACAATCAGAGCATTTTCTTGTATTATTCTGTGGACAGCAAATAGGCCTTGATGAATACATCCAGCTCGCCATCCATGACGCTGTGTACATCGTTCACCTTTGTTTCCGTTCGGTGATCGTTTACCATGGTGTATGGTTGAAACACATACGACCGTATCTGACTACCCCATTCAATTCTCTTCTTCGCGCCCTCTACAAGCGCTTGCGCTGCTTCGCGCTCTTCCAGCTGCTTGTTGTACAATTGCGACTTCAACATCTTCATGGCAGTCTCGCGGTTTTGATGCTGCGAGCGTTGCTGCTGGCACGACACCACAATGCCGCTGGGAATGTGCCGCAGGCGCACCGCGGTTTCCACTTTGTTCACGTTCTGGCCACCCTTGCCGCCCGAACGAAAGGTGTCCATTTCTATGTCTGCGGGATTGATCTCGATGTGAATGTCGTCGTCGATTTCCGGGTACACATACACGGATGCAAACGAGGTGTGACGCCGAGCGTTGGAGTCGAACGGTGATATGCGCACAAGTCTGTGCACGCCGCTCTCGGCTTTAAGATAGCCGTAGGCATTTCTTCCTTTGATTTCCAAAGTAGCAGACTTAATACCGGCCGTATCGCCCTCTTGCTCGTCTGCCAGAGTTACCGAATACCCGTGCCGCTCTGCCCAGCGTGTGTACATGCGGAGCAGCATTTCCGCCCAGTCTTGTGCCTCGGTGCCACCGGCACCTGCGTTGATCGTGAGCAATGCATCCCGCGAGTCGTTTTCTCCCGAGAGCAACTTGCGAATCTCGGCATCCTCGAGTGCTGTTTCGAGCGCGCCAAGCTCGGCATCGATTTCCGTTTCCATGGCAGCGTCAGCAGACTCCTCGCTGAGTTCGATGAGAGCGCTGATGTCGTCGCAGCGTGATTGCAGTGCCGTCCACACGGAAATCCAGTCCTTGCGCTCGGCAATTTCCTGCATCACCTTTTGTGCTGTTTGATTGTCGTCCCAAAAGCCCGGCAGCTGGCTGCTGTGCTCGCGTTCGTCTACTTCTCGCTGTTTGGATTCGATGTCAAAGAAACCTCCGCAATTGATCGACACGATCGGTGAACACGCGAAGACGATTTTTCTGAACATCAAACATGGCAGCAGGAAAAAAAGTGAGCGCGAAAATACGCCCTAAGCGCGAGTGCGGCAGCCTGCGGCGTGAATGCCGTAAATTGCGGTGAATTAACCGAGGAGAAATGAAACCATCTGCCGACAGGGTGATACGCCCCATTGCCGCGAACAAAAAAGCGCTGCACGATTACATGGTGCTGCAAAAGTTCGAAGCCGGTATTGTTCTCACCGGTACCGAGGTAAAATCTCTGCGCGCAGGAAAAGCGAACCTTAAAGACTCGTACGCAACCTTTCCAACGAAGAACTCGGACGAGTTTGTTCTCATGAACCTACATATCTCGCCTTACGAGCATGGCAACAGAGAGAATCACAATCCGCTGCGCCCGCGGCGATTGCTGGTTAAAGCTAAAGAAGCGAGCCGCTACAGACAGGCAATTCAGGAGCAGGGGCTGACCATCGTTCCGCTGTCGATGTACTTTTCCGGACCCTATGTAAAAGTGGAGCTGGCAATTGTTAAAGGAAAGAAGCACTACGACAAGCGTGCCGATATGAAAGAGCGCGATGCCGAAAGGGCAATGCGCCGTGGCGAGGAATAGCTTTGGCGTGCCCGGTCTACCCCGCATTTGTTATGGAAAAATGAATGAACCGCGGGGCATTCGGTCGGGGTTTGTAGCCCTCCTGCCTGCGCACTTTTTCGTAGTTTTGCCGCTCGGCGAACGTACCGTTACAACAGTTTTTTACAGCGTGGTTTGATGACAGAATTTGAAGCCGTCATAGGGCTGGAAGTGCACGTTCAGTTGCAAACCGCAACGAAGGCCTTCTGTGCTTGCCCCACAGGATACGGCGCCGAGCCGAATTCCTCCACCTGCCCTGTGTGTTTGGGTCATCCGGGTGCATTGCCTGTGCTGAACCGACAAGTTGTGGACTTTGCGCTGCGCATGGGATTAGCCACGAACTGCAGCGTACGTCCTGTTTCCGGATTTGCCCGCAAAAACTACTTCTACCCGGACTTGCCTAAGGGCTATCAGATTAGCCAATTCGACGATCCTATTTGCTATAATGGTTTTTTGGATGTGGAGCTTAGCCCGGGGCAGCTTAAGCGCATCGGAGTTACGCGCATACACATAGAGGAAGATGCAGGCAAGTCTATACACGACATGGATATAGATACGCTCGTGGACTTAAATCGTTCGGGGGTGCCTCTAATCGAAATTGTAAGTGAGCCCGACCTGCGTAGCGCACGCGAGGCCTTTCTGTATTTGACGAATATCCGCCAAATCGTGATGTATTTGGGCATTTGCGATGGGAATCTTGAAGAAGGCTCCCTACGTTGCGATGCCAATGTGTCCATACGGCCCAAAGGTTCTTCCCAATTTGGTACCAGAACCGAGATCAAGAACCTGAATTCATTCAGAAACGCCGAAAAAGCTATAGAATTCGAGATTCAGCGCCAAACAAAAGTGGTTCTTGCAGGTGGAACAATAGCCTACGAAACGCGCATGTGGGATGCCGGCGGCCAGCAAACCCGCGCAATGCGATCTAAAGAGGCTGCGCACGATTATCGTTATTTCCCCGAGCCGGACTTGGGCATGCTCTATGTGGATCATGAATGGGCGAGTCGTATTCGTTCCGGACTACCTGAGCTTCCCATGCACAAGAAGCATCGCCTGGTGGAGCAATACGGTATTCCGGATTATGATGCCGGTCTGTTTGTGGCAGACGCTCGCGTAGCGGATTTCTTCGAGGCCTGCTGCGCCCTGGTGAGTCCTCAGGAAACATCGGCGTGGAAACTGGTGAGCAATTGGATAATGACCGAAATTATGCGCCGTATGTCGGAGCAGAAATGCGCGATAGACGAAACGGGCATCACGGCGGCGCAATTAGCCGAATTAATTACTCTGATTGCAAAAGGTACCATCAGCTCCAAGGCAGGCAAAGAGGTGTTTGAGCGTGTGGTAGAAACAGGGAACCGCCCCTCGGCTATTGTAGAGGAATTATCCTTGGGGATGATTTCGGACGAAGCTGTTATCGCCGCCTTGGTTGATGAAGCATTCAAAGAGAATCCCGATACTCTGGAGAAATTTGCTGCCGGAAAGAAAAATGTCTTCGGTTTTATTGTAGGACAGATCCTAAAAAAATCGGGCGGTAAAGCCGACCCGCAAATTGTTAATAAACTTGTCACCGACGTGTTTCAGCGAGCGGTGCCAAACGCAACGGAATAAATCATTACTGCGGAAGAGTTGTTATGCCTATACCACGCACAGAGTTTATTTGGATGAATGGATCATTTGTTTCCTGGGAGGATGCGAAGATTCACGTATTGTCTCATGTGCTGCACTACGGTTCAGGTTGGTTCGAAGGAATTCGGGCTTATAAAACGCAAAAGGGCGTGGCTGTATTCCGTCTTCATGAGCACATGAAACGTTTGGAGAAATCCCTGCGCGTGTATCACGCAGAGCTGCCGTACTCCGTAGAAGAACTGTGCGAAACCACGCTGGAGCTCATTCGCAAGAATGCGTTGGAAGGATGTTACATCCGCCCCCTAGCCTATCGCGGTTTGGGCGAGATGGGCGTTAATCCCCTCGGCTGCCCGGTGGAAGTAGTTATTGCTGCGTGGCCCTGGGGGCGCTATCTGGGCAAAGAGTCTATGGACGAGGGTGTGGACGTATGTGTGTCGTCGTGGAATCGTATTTCTCCGAACACATTGCCATCTGTTTCCAAAGCGTCTGCTAACTACATGAACTCGCAACTGGTGCGGATGGAAGCTGTTCGCCATGGTTACGAGGAAGGCATTACGCTGGATTCGTATGGTAACATCAGCGAAGGCAGCGGCGAGAATATTTTTATTGTGGTAAATAACACGCTCTACACTCCTCCTGCAGGTTCGTCCATTCTGCCGGGTATTACCCGCGCTTCGGTAATGCAAATGGCGCGCGATGCAGGTATGTCCGTGATGGAGCAAAATATTCCCCGAGCAATGCTGTACACATGCGACGAAATGTTCATGACGGGTACGGCAGTAGAAATTACTCCTGTTCGTTCCGTTGATCGCGTGCAAATAGGAAACGGATTTACCGGACCGATGACAAAAACAATTATGCAGGCCTTTGCCAATGTGGTGGAAAAGGGTGAAGATCCGCATTCATGGCTCACGTTTATTTAATCGCGAATTATTCGTTCGTGGTCCAATGAGTGGCATAAAATGTTCGGCGTGTACTACACGCACGGCGAAGTTGGTGGTATGGTAAAAAATTTGCGACCGAGTTTATCAAAAAATAATTACTGAAGACACTATCCCGTAGAGATGTAAATACTATGGCAAAGAGCACAACCGCAGCAAAAGGAATCTCTTCCTTCGATTATTCAGGATTCGACAGAGAGACTGTTATTGAGTGGTACAGAATTAACCACTTGGGCAGAAAACTGGACGAAAAAGCAGCGTCGTATCTCAAGATGGCAAAGGGATGGTCGTATCACGCGCCTTGCGCAGGTCACGACGGTATTCAGATTGCTATCGGCAGAATCTTCCGCTCGTCGAAGGATTTCCTGTTTCCGTATTACCGTGACTTGCTTACATCGCTTTCTGCAGGCTTGACTCCGCTAGAGATTATTTACAACGGTCTTAGCAAAGATGCTGATGTGGCCGGCGGTGGCAGGCACATGAGCAATCACTTTGCCAAGCCCTCTGTGAATATCCAAAATGGAAGTTCTTGCACGGGAAACCACAGTTTGCATGCTGTAGGAACGGCAAGAGCTATCAAGAAATTCAAAGGCGATGAGCTTTCTATCTACTCCGGCGGCGAGTCTGCTTGTTCCGAGGGGTATTTCTACGAAGCAGTGAACGGTGCGTGCACCGAGAAACTACCCGTGATTTTTGTTATTCAGAATAACAAGTTTGGTATCTCTGTTCCGGTTCGCGAGCAAACAGCGAACGAGCGCATTTCTGACAATTTCATTGGATTTCGCAATCTTTTGATTGTCAATTGCGACGGTCGTGATCCTTTTGATTCCT
>JBJOLU010000100.1:0-27759 GCA_046052705.1 Bacteroidota bacterium
AGATTTCGCCCACTGGAGGCCCTGGCTTCTTCCCCGAAGTTTCGTGTGGGTGCTTCGGCCGTAGCGGGTGTGTTGCTTGTGCTACGGGGACTAGCACTGGGAATACCCTATGTATCTCCGAGTATTCCGGCGTCCGTAGAAGTACTGAGCAGTATCAAGCACGGGGGAACGTGCCTGCCGCAAGCCACACCCTAAGCTGCATTTTTGAGTTGCATAATTGAGCTGAATCTTTGAGCTGCATTTTGAGCTGCATTATCGCCTCGATCAGTTCCACAACTCTGAGTATGTGTTTGAGCGAATCAATGTGTGCTTCGCACAATTCTTCGTCACGCCCTACCTTGTAACAGGTGTGGTCGCTGAAGCCACAAGCACATGGTGGGAAAGTTGTCGCAGTTGTAGAGAATAGAAAACAGCAAATGCTTGAAAATCAAGTGATTGCAGAACTTCTTGATCGGTGTTTCTGTAGCCCCGGATGCGGTGGTATCTGAGTTATACTCTTTAGAAAAAGCTCGGGAAAATGCTCCGGAAAACGCCCCGGAAAACGCCTCGACTGATTGCCTCAATTTAGCGCAGTGTAAGATTTTTTACACACATTCCGAAGCTTTTCCGTATCTTTCCCTCAGTTAACAATTGGTATAGTCCTTTGAAGTATAGATGGGTTTTTCGAGAGACGCCTGATGAAAATGCAGCCGACACATTAGTACAAGAGTTAAAGATTCCACGCAGTCTTGCAAAGGTTTTGAGTTCACGAGGACTACAAACGGCGGAAGACGCGCGGCAGTTCTTTGCACCCGAACTGGACTTTCTCCACGATCCATTCCTCATGGATGGTATGGAGAGAGCAGTGGAGAGGATCGAACAAGCTATTCGTGACAAAGAGCTGATTTGGATCCACGGTGATTACGATGTGGACGGCACAACATCAACGGCGATGACACTCCAGTTCCTGCGGGAAATTGGAGCGCGGGCGGAGTATTATATACCCGAACGCATGACAGAAGGATATGGATTGTCCAACGCCAGTGTGGACAAAGCCGTGTCTCTGGGCGCTACCTTGCTCGTAGCGGTGGACTGCGGCATTACCTCTAACGATACAATAGCTTACGCAAACTCCCGTGGCATGGAAGTGATTATTTGTGATCACCACGAGCCCGGCGATGTATTGCCCGATGCCTATGCCATCCTGGACCCCATCAAACCGGGTTGCCCCTATCCCTTTAAGTCTTTGGCTGCCTGTGGTGTAGCCTTCAAGCTCATCCAAGCTCTGTGTGCGGTGAACGGTTCGCCCGAGCGCGCATATTCATACCTGGATTATGTGGCCATTGCATCCGCTGCCGATATAGTTCCCCTGATTGGAGAGAACCGCGTTCTCGTGCATCATGGTTTAGAGAAACTCAATATGGATCCGCGACCCGGATTCAAAAGTCTGGTTGACTGTGCCAACCTGGAGTTTGGAAATCTTACTACCTCGAGCATCATCTTCGGACTGGCGCCGCGTATTAACGCTGCCGGTAGAATTGGCGATGCCAAACGCGCGGTAGAAATGATGATTCAACAAGATGTAGTGGCTGCGTACAAGATTGCGCAGGAATTGGAACAAGAAAATCGTACTCGCCGGACTATAGACGAAAAAACCTTTGCAGAGGCCTTTGCCGAAGCGGAGCGTTTTATGGCTTCGGGCACGCGCCGCTCGCTGGTGTTGTATTCGCCGGATTGGCATGCAGGCGTAATTGGTATTGTGGCTTCGCGACTGGTGGAAAAGTTCCAGATTCCTGTAGTGATGCTAACTCGCATGGATGGGTTTGCTAAGGGTTCGGCCCGAAGCATCAAGGAGTTCGACATACACGCCGCGCTCAAACATTGCGAGGGATACTTGCATGAATTCGGCGGGCACAAACATGCTGCCGGACTCACCCTGCCCGCAGAGAATGTAGATCGCTTCCGTGAGGCTTTAGATGAAGTGGCGCAGATGCACGTTACCGACGACATGTTGGTGCCTGAGATTCTTATTGATGCCAAGCTCACACTCAGTGAATTGTCGCCCGGATTCTTCGATCATCTTCGCAGGTTTGCTCCATTTGGTTTTAGCAATCACAAGCCGGTTTTCTACTCCCAGGGCGTGCTCAGCGCCAATGGTGTAAAAGTAGTAGGAAATAATCATCTCAAGTTTCGCGCTCTGCAATCGAATTTTGTGATTGATGCCATAGGATTCAACCTGGGCGACAAGCTGCCTATAGCAGCCTCGCGCCGCCCCTTCTCGCTCGTGTTCACGCTCGAAGAAAACACCTACAACGGTAACACCGCTCCGCAGATTCGCATAAAGGATATTCGCTTAGACGATTAAGCCGCTCCGCTACGATCTACGATCGTTGCGCAGTCTCATCATCAATGGTCAACGCTTCTGCCCTTGTCTATGTCGGAACATCACGACGGTTGGGGAATACGTTCCTTCCTCGATGAAATCGAGAGTATGGAGAGCGCCGACGTAAAACTGCGTATGGAGCTCACAGCTGCTGCCCACCGCGATTTTCTTGATTACTGCACCCGTAACGACCACCAGTTTTTTTCTTCCGCCGCGGCTAAGCATCGCTATGTTGCCACGAAGCTCCGCGTTGATTCTTCATCCTCGCGCGCGCTGGCTCGGCTATTGAATCTGGGTAGCACCCAAGTAAACTCCGCCGTGGTGATAGATGCGTCATTGCCGCCCTTGTATCTGTCGCTTTTGCGCCATCTGATTGATGTGGCTGAGCGTCAAGAGCAGCAGCAGCAACACAAAGACCACGAACACGCTTCATCCGCGATTGAACCGCCAAGCGATTCTTCTCATGCAGTTCCACGCGTAGCAGCAGATGAGGCGCTCGATGCTGTGCAAGATTCCTTACAAGAATCTCTGCTAGATTCCCTGCACCGGTCGCTTCAACAGACGCAGCAGCAAACATTATTCGAACCGAACCGGCAGGAACGCACTACCATCCGTGTTGTAGTGACAGCATTAGGTGAGCGGCAGCGCACTGCTAACGGAGAGATTCATGTGCTGCATTGTTGCACCGAAGACGGTAAGGAGCTTCGCGTTGCACTTACCGGTATGTTGGTGGACGATGCCGATACCGTTTGGGAAGGCGCAATCGTGCACATCACCGAAGCGCGGATATTGGACGATGAGCGTGTCATTACCACCGCCGATAGTATGTGTGTGGTAGAACCGGACGCCCTTGTAGACGTAACGGATATTGCCGAGTGTTTTCAGCAGCGTGGAGCCGAGCCGGCTCTGTCCCTGATTCGTCGCTGGACCCAATCGCCGGCTAGCGAAGCCGTGGTGGTGGGATCTATTATCAACTCCTGCTTCGACGATATTATCCTGCATCCGGAGAAGGATTTCGACAGCATGTACCGCGATGCCTGTGCTGCGCGCCCATTGTCGTTCATTGCAGCGGTGAGCACCGAACGCCGGGACGCATTAAAAGATACCGTGCGTGATCATGTGGAACGGCTGCGCGCGCTCATGCAGCAAGTGCCGTATTCTCGCGCCATTGTTGAGCCAAGCTTTATCTCTCCCGTATTCGGTTTGCAGGGGCGATTGGACGTCTTGCTTGAACATGCAGACAACCCTTTGCATAAAACCATTATCGAGTTGAAGTCGGGTTCCGCGCCGGGAGTAGCTGCGGCACCGGTGGAATCGTCTGCATCTGATTCGTCAGCTGCGCGCACGCCCACTTCGCCTACGCCCGCCGCGCATTTCGGCACACCTCGTTCCAGAGTTTGGAAAAATCACGAGGCGCAAATTGCCTGCTACCATCTGTTGTTGCAGTCTGCCTTTCCGGGCAGATACGGAGACAGCCGCATACTGTATTCCAAAACGCCCGACGAGCCCATGCGCAATGTGGATGTTACGCCGGCGCTGCTGCGAAGTGTGATACACTGCCGCAATCAGATTCTTCGCTTAGAATACGAGCTGCGTTCCAAGAACTTTCGTAGCCTGACACGTATATGTGATACCTCTCTGCCCGTACCCTCGTTCATGACCGAGGCACAGCAGAATATCAGAGCAGTGTTCCGAAATGACGATCCGGACATAGCGCTGCACGCTCAGGTATTCCTGTATCTGCTCCTTCGCGAAAGTTACGAGCAGCGCATAGGCGGTTCGGGTGCGTCGCCGGGATTCTCGGCCTTGTGGAAGAGCACAGCTACGGAGAAAACGTTGCGAAACTCTCTGCTGAGCGGGCTTCGCTTGCTGGCCGATGAAAAAGGCTTTGAGCAGGGCATACTTAGCTTCAGCAGAACGGCAGAAGTCAGCGAAGCATCGGTGTTCAGAGTGGGCGACATTGTGGTGGTATATCCTGTGGATGAAACGCAGAGCAGGAAGGTTTATCACGGGGTACAGCTTAAGGGTACTATCCGCCGGATCGACGCTACCCGAGTGGTGGTGCGCCTTCGCAGTCAGCAGCCCTGTATTAACGCTAATGACATCGAGCTGAGTTGGCACTGCGAGCCTGATTATATGGAGTCCAGCCATGCAGCCACGTTGGCGTCGTTTATGACTGTCTTTCGCGCGCCCGAGCGCAAGCGAAATGTCATCCTTGGCCGCGCCATGCCGGAACATTCACAGGGGCAAGAAGTGATAGAAGCCACTGCGCCGGAAGCATCATCATCTTCACATACAGCCACAAGCTCCGTTCAGCTGGACGATCATCAGCGACATCTTCTGCAATTGGCCATGAGCGCAAAGGACTACTTCCTGCTGCAAGGACCGCCGGGAACCGGTAAGACATCAGTGATGCTACGCTCCATGGTAGAGCACCTGCTTGGTGATGAAAACGAAACAGTACTTATAGCTGCATACACAAACAGAGCCGTGGACGAAATTTGCCGAACGCTCAAACATGCCATAGCGATGCAGCAGATAGTGCGTATGGGGCGTAGCGAAAACACCGAGCATCCCGAACTGCTCTTTCAAACTATGGTGCGAGAGCACGGCCCCGAAGGCGCGGAGCAACGCTTGCGTTCTGCTCGTGTTGTGGTGGGCACCGTTACCTTTTTAAACAGCAATCCGGAGCTTTTCTCCTGCTGCCGCTTTAGCACTGCTATTGTGGACGAAGCTGCACAGATCCTGGAGCCCCATCTTGCCGGTATTCTTGCCAAAGTGCAGCGCTTCATTTTAATTGGCGACGAGAAGCAATTACCGCCGGTGCTTTCTGTGCCGGAAGGAGCTCGCCGCATACGTAATTCGCGCATGGAAGAGCTGGGAATTACAGACGTACAAACGTCGCTTTTCGAGAGACTGTTGCAGCTCTGTATTCGTAATGGTTGGGGCCATGCATATGGAATGCTCACTCATCAAGGCCGAATGCACCAAGACATATGCGCACTGCCTTCCGATTTATTCTACGATGGTAAGTTAATCTCGTTCCTACCTCGCCAGGTAGAGGCATTACTCAGAGTTCCGGTGACCAGGGAAGAACGCGCTGCGGCAGAGAATGGAGATGAACGGAATAATGATAGCGGAAGCGATCAATTCCTGTATAGCGGCAGTGCCAAGCGCATCCTTGCACACAGATGCGTATTTATTGACAGCGGAAGGAATGCTAGCAGACTCGGAAAAAATAATAGCAACGATACCGCCGTTGGGCTTGCCGGCAGAAAAATACATATACCCGAAGCCCGCATCTGCGCTCGTTTGGCGGAGTTGTATATGGCAGAGTGTACTGCTCAAGGCATAGAGTGGAACTCCATGCGTCTGGGAATAATCACGCCATTCCGAGCTCAGATTCAGCAGATACAGCGCTTGTTATCACCGCTACTGTTGAATACCGTTACGGTTGATACTGTAGAGAGATATCAAGGTTCGGAGCGTGATATAATAATTCTCTCCACTGCGGTTAATTCTCCCTCGGAGCTGGCTTCCATACAGAGTATCTCGTACTTTGGCGATCAGGTGGTAGATCGCAAATTAAATGTGGCACTTACTCGTGCTCGTGAGCGCTTTATACTCCTTGGCCATGAATATACTCTTCGCCGTGTTCCGCACTATGCCCGTCTATTAGACCGTTTACTGAGTGTTGAATTGCCGGTCCATGAATACAACTATGTTACCGTCGATGAATGTGACGACGTTCCCGCCGATAAACACGACGACGCACACAACATAGACTAAATATTTTTCTGTGAACGCTATGGTGCTATATTCCCGGCAGTGATAACATAAACTGACATGGAGTACACCATGAGATATTCTACCTATAAAATTGCCTTTGCGCTACTTATTACCTGCTTGCTCAGTCTGCCGGGCAGCGCGCAGAATTTGCAATGGAAACGCCCCATGAATCCATTGAGTCAGGGGGGTATAGGAATGTCCACATGGTTTTCGAATCTGTCGGTAGACAGTGATTTTGTGTACGTAAATACTAGATCAGGGTTTCGGCGTTCGCACCTGAATGGTGGAGGGTGGAGAACTTTAGTAAAGGGAGCGGAGTATAGATCTGCGGTGCGTGGCAACCGAATGATTATTGCCGATGTGGGCATGGTGTTGCAATCCACAGACGGCGGAAATTCTTGGAAGGTTGATACCTTGGATCTGTTGAACGTGGCAGTTGACGTTATATGTGCTCCAAAGTTCGATGCTGCTGTTATGGGTAACAATGTGATTGCCATCCGGGAGGTAGGTTCGAATCAATGGCGATTTCAAACCTGCGCTTCTGCCGCTCCGCTGATTGATATTCAGGTGCTGGAGGACACCATCTTCGTGGCGTCCAGGTCGGAAGTGTGGAAAGGTTCATACACGGACCCCACACTACGTAAATGTTGGAGTATTCCGGACACTACGCAGGAGCTAAGCTCTATAGCTGCATTGTCCGGGGTGCTAATCTGCGGTTCAACTCTCGGCGCCTATCGCTCCACCGATGGGGGAAACACTTGGCGAGACTTCATGCCGGGTGACACTATGAAAGCGATGCATGTTAGCGCAGGAAGCGCCTTTTGTGTTATTGCCCTTTCCTCCTCATTCGATCCGGGCGGCTTAGTTTACCGGTCCGACGATTTGGGTAAAACCTGGAAGCGAATCACCACCTTTCCTACACCGATTGTAGATGCTGTTGCATACAACAACGACGTGGTGGGCATTGATGTCCGGGCCCATGTTATCGATGCAAAGCCGTTGATTAACGACTATCTGGATTTATGTGCCGTGCCTGTAGAATGCCCTATCAGCATTATGGCGCCACACCCGCTTAGCGGATTTGTCACTTGTTTTAGCGAATCGCTCAAAAGGGTGCGCGGGTTCGACGACTGGCTGCAAGTAACCATGCCACCCATCACCGTTACCGACGCTGCGTATGTTGGCGACAGACTTTATGCAGTGGGCGAAGGTGCGGACATGGCTTACAGCGACGACGGTGGCTTGTCGTGGTTTCCTCATACGGCGAAAGGTTTGCCTCCCAATGTATGGTGGAAAAAACTACGCGTCAACAAGGGCTTGCTTGTTCTTCACGGATCCGATAGTTGCGTGTATGTAAGCACCGGGATGGATGCCGGTTGGACACGGGCTTTTTCTCGCGTACCCGAACATGTAGTGTGTTTTGATAACGTTGTTGCTGCTGTAGGTACCGATTGGTATTTGCGTTTGCAGGTAAGCGATACGGGGCTATGGCTACGAATGGATACCATAGGTTCGTATGCAAACGGTTACTCGTTTTCGGAAGGCCTTCGGAGTTTAGCTGCCCGAGATAGCGGTTGTGTTTATGCGCTTACTAACGACGGACGGTTTTTTTACAGCGAAAAAGGAATAGGTTCGAGTGGTAGCTGGGGTGTGGAACGAACGCTTCCATTTACGGATTCCATTGCTGCATTGCGATGCACGCGCAACTCGGTGTTTGCACTTCTTCGGCCGAGTGGATTGATGCGCAGCTTCGACAATGGCGCAACGTGGATTCAGGACAATTATGATCTTGTGGATGGAGTAGTGGATCTACAAGACTCGGGTCCTTTGTACTGGGCTTCAACGCTAAGCAACGGCCTCTACCTTGCCACTGATAAATTGCTTGTATCGGTGGATTCCGATTCAGATTCAGATTACGATTCCGATACTCGTTCTGATTCACAATCAGGCAATCCGGGCGCGAACGCTTCGCTACTCGTGCCACAGCCGGCATCGCAGTTCGTTCGCAGCGAGGTATTCCAAACATGTTCCGAGGTTAGCGTTCTCTCTGCGCTGGGTGGCACGGTGCGTGTGCTTCCGGTGCTTGCCGGCGGAACGATCGACGTCTCATCATTGCCTTCAGGTGTGTATATGCTCAGCGCGTGCGGCAATATTCAGCCCGCACTGAAGTGCGTTGTATGGCGGTGATTGATCGCGGTTCCGTCATCACTGAGCATACTCTTCATACAGACTGCGTAGTGCCGCGCCCGTGGGAGAAGTTTTGTGCTTTGCTACTTGCTCCGGTGTACCGGTGGCCACCACTGTGCCGCCGCGGTCTCCGGCGCCGGGGCCCATGTCGATGATCCAGTCTGCAGATGCCATTACATGCACGTTGTGTTCTATCACCAGCACACTGTTTCCATTGTCCACTAATCTGCGGAAGCAATGCAACAGCTTTGCTACGTCGTCCAGATGCAAGCCGGTCGTGGGCTCATCAAAGATGTACAGTATGCCTTTGCGGTTGTTCTCATCTAAGTGGGTGGCAAGCTTGATACGCTGCGCTTCTCCGCCGGACAATACCGAGGAGCTCTGACCCATACGCAAATACCCTAAACCAACTTCGCGTAATACTTCAAGCCTGTCGGTAACGCGCTTGATGCCTTTGAAGAAATCCACCGCTTCATCGATGGTCATTGCCAGCACATCGATAATAGATTTTCCGCGGAACAGAATGGAGCGTGCCTCTCGCTTATAGCGTGAGCCGCGGCAGGTTTCGCATTCTAGTTCAATGTCCGGAAGAAACTGCATTTCCACGACTACGGTTCCTGAACCCTCGCACTCCTCGCAGCGACCACCCGCCACATTGAAGGAAAAGTGCCCCGGCTTCCAGCCCAGTTGCCGTGCGGCCTGCGTGGCAGCGAAGGTCTCGCGAATCACATCAAATGCCTTCGTATAGGTTACCGGAGTGGAGCGCGAAGATCGGCCAATGGGTGATTGATCCACCATCTCAACATCGCCCACCAAATTCATTCCTTCGATGTGTTCGCACTTACCAACGATACCATTGTATCCGCCCATAGTACGCTTCAGATTGGCATAAAGCACATCGTGTACCAGGGTGCTTTTTCCCGAGCCCGACACGCCGGTCACTACTGTGGTGCATCCCAGCGGAATGGCCAGTTCTTTGATGGCAAGATTGTTTTCGTGTGCACCAAGAATTGTGATGTGCTGGCCCGAGCCCTTACGGCGTTTGGTGGGCAGCTCAATGCGCATGCGGTGCGATAGGTATTTACCCGTTAGCGACTCCTTGTGTGCCATGATATCTTGCACAGTGCCTTGAGCCACAAGCGTTCCGCCGCGCTCACCGGCATGAGGTCCCATGTCGATAATGCAATCCGCATGACGCATGATGTCGGTATCGTGCTCCACCACCACCACGGTGTTCCCGAGATTACGCAAGCGGTGCATGATGCGAATCAGGCGCTCGGTATCGCGGGGGTGCAAACCTATACTGGGTTCGTCCAGCACGTACAATGTTCCCACCAGCGAGCTTCCCAGCGAGGTTGCCAAGTTCAGTCGTTGAGACTCCCCGCCGCTGAGCGTGTGCGACAGACGGTCTAAGGTGAGATACTCAACGCCGATGTCCACCAGAAGTTTCAATCGCCAGCGAATCTCCTTGAGAACATGTGCGGCCACATGTTCTTGATAACTGCTCAGTACAAGTGAGTCGAAGAACTGCGATGCGGCTTCTATAGTCAGTGCCACCACGTCGGGTATGCTCTTGCCGCCCAGAAACACCCGGCGGGCAGAAGTGCGCAAGCGCGATCCGCTGCAGGCAGGGCAGCGTGTGTAGCCGCGATACCGCGAAAGCATCACGCGGTTCTGCACTTTGTACGATTTATCCTCCAGCTCCTTAAAGTAGCCGTGCAGGCCCGGGTACTGGCGGTCTCCGTGCCATAGCCATTCCCATTCCTCTTTAGTGAACGAGGCCACAGGTGCATCGGCATTAATACCAATGCGCGTGGCGTGCGTGATCAGCTCGCGGTTATGCGCCGAGGATTGCAGCACCTTGAAAGCATGCACCGCTCCATTGTTCAACGACTTTGTTTTATCCGGAATTACCAAGTCTTCGTCGATGCCCATACTTCTGCCGAAGCCCTGGCAGGTGGGGCAGGCACCAAAGGGAGAATTAAACGAGAACAATCTGGGCTCGGGTTCCTGGTACTCGGTGCCATCGTACGGACACGAAAATGTATTGGTGAACAGATGTGTTTGGCCTGTGCTCACATTGCGAATCACCACACTGCCGCCGGTGCGTTTAAAGGTGGCATCTATGGAATCGAAAAGCCGGGATTTGGTATCCTCGTCTTTGCGAAGCAGCATTCTATCGGCCACTACCAACAGGTTGTGAACCGTCGCAGTGTCCGGAAGTTCTTCTTCCTGCAGATCAATAATCGTAAATGTGCCGTCGATCATCACGCGGGTATAGCCCTGTGCTACCAAGGTGTTCAGCTCGTCCTTGATACTCGTCGCCGTGTCCGGGATTTTAAACAGCAGATAAATGCGATCATCTTCGTTCCACGTCCAAATGGTGTCGAGTATGGACTGGGGCGTGTCTTTTCGAACCTCCCGATCGCACTCTTTGCAATGTGTGGTGCCGATACGTCCGTACAGCAAACGCAGGTAGTCGTAGATTTCTGTGGTGGTTCCCACCGTGGATCGCGGGTTGCGCGTAAGTGTTTTTTGCTCGATGGCAATGGCCGGCGGCAACCCCGATATGCTATCTACTTCGGGTTTGTTTTTTCTTTCCAAAAACTGCCGCGCATAGGCAGACAACGACTCCACAAAACGGCGTTGACCCTCGGCGTATAAAGTGTCAAAAGCCAGCGACGATTTACCCGAGCCGCTTACACCGGTTATCACGGTCAGCTTATTACGCTCTATATCCACCGACACGTTTTTCAGACTGTTAACGCGGGCGTTGCGAATACTGATCACTTTCTTTTGCGATTCAGACATGAGTGCGGTAGTAAATGCCGGCAATTCTGCGGCTTCGAAAAAACAACGTGAATGACAACTTTTGCAACAACGTGACCTGCAAAATAGCGGTGGCGCGGGCTGCGGGAACGAAAAAGTACTGCCTTTTTTATGCGAATCGGGTTGTTGACTTTATCACCACTTCCAGCCGACCGATGCTCGGTACATTCTGCCGGGCATTGGATAATTGGCAACCACTTCGTACGCCGTTTGCGCGGCGTTGTCGCATTCGGCGCGCAGAAATACCTCGTTGCTGCCAAGCTTCCATTCGTAGCCCGCAAGAAGCTGAATAGTGCCATAGGCCGCCAGAGCCGACGCAGGAGCGTTGTCCGTTTGAGTGTAGCGCCGGCCGCACATGTGCACTCCCGCACCTACACTCCACCCCTGCGCTGCATACAAAAGATGAGCGTAGCCAAGAGTTTGAGGGGAGTAGGGGAGCAGCTTATCCATGCTGCGCGCACCATGGGTGCGATCGCGTACATCCTGAACGGTAACTGCCGCCCGAAGCAGAAGCTGCGACCACAGCCGTGACACCGCACCAATTTCCGCACCGCGCGTGCGTACCGAGGCCACGTTCATGGCCGACCACGTTACCGGGCTTCGTGGTACGGCTACAATCTGATTGTTTGTGTGCCGCTCGAACAAGGTCACGCTCAGTGTGGTTCCGCCGGCAATGGAGGGTGGCAGCGTGTACTCGGCCGTGGCACGGAGCACAAGAGCATCCTCGGCTGTAAGGCGCGTTGATCCGTAGTTCTGGTAATACAACTCATTGAACGAGGGCAGGCGAAATGCTCGAGCCACATGCGCACTAATGTCGAGTCCGTTATCGCAGCGAAGCAGTACCGAAGCACGTGGCGTCCAAAAAGGGGCAGCGTCGCTGTTGGCATCAATACGCACACCTCCAAGTATAAACACACTGATGCCATCCGTGGCCTGCAGTGCTCTGGACTGTGCTCCCAAACCCGCACCAATACTGTTTCGCAGGGCACGATTGCCCGCGCCGAAACGCAGAAGATCGCCGCGAAGATCTCCGGATGCAACGTCCACACGCAGAGCAAGTTCGTCGTGTGCAGACGTCTGATGATGCACCGATAATGCAGCGCCGGCGTCGCGAGAAATAAATCTGTTGGTGAACGGCACGCCAAGAAGCGAAGCCGAAGTATCGGCGAACTGCTGTGTTTGAAAACCTCCGAAGCCTTGCCAACGAAGCTCGGTATTCTCGCTGATACCGGCACTGCCATTATGAATCAGCAGCAGCGACTCATCATCCAGCCTCGCGGTAGAAGTGCCAATGTTTCCCTGAGTAACGGCGTCGGGCGCGCCTCGGTGCGAGGTTCGAACAATCACTCGCGTGGTAGCCGAAGCATGCGTTCCGCGGGCAGTCACGCTCAGCATTCCGTTTGCCGACATATAATCCGCATTCGTGCGCCTGTACTCCGATGCTGTTCCGAAGTTCGAGAATTGAAAAGGATAATCGCCTTTTGCCGCGCGAACGTCGGCGCTGGCGTACACACGCACTGTGGCACTCAAGGGCGCATCGGTATGAGCTACCAGGCCGCGCTCTTGCCACGAGCCGGCATCTGCTGTACAGCTTCCATGCCAAAGGGAATCGGTAGCCACGCGTGAAGTCATCATCACAATGCCACCCATGGCATGCGCTCCGGACAGCGTGGCATCGACGGCGTCGCTCACCACCACCGAGCTTAAAAAAGCAGAGCTCAAAGTGGAGAAATCGAACAACCCGTTCTGAGATGCATTAAGGCGAACGCCATCCAGATACACGGCTGTCTGAGCAGCTGCAGCGCCCCGCAGGGAAACGGTCTTGATACCGGCAAGCCCGCCATAGTCACGTACAAACACTCCCGGCATGTATCGCATCAGCTCTGCAGACTGGCGCGTTTGGTATCGAGTGATGTCCGAGTCGTGCATCTCGGCACTTTTGGTGTGGCCCAGTACAGACGGCACCACCGGCCGCACTGCCTCTACGCGAATACCGCGCGATTCATATCTGGCCGTGTCGCGCTGCCGGGCTGCGGCATGGACGCGAGTTATTATTCCGCCGGAGTTTCCGTTTGCCGTAGCATGCAGTGCGTATGCCATCTGCGAGCAGAGAAGCAGGAGCAGGAACAGTAGCAGTAGTGCACAAACAGATCTCAGCGCAACGGTATGTATAGTGCTCATCAAGTGCGGGTTGACGGCCGCCCACACGCGTGCGCTTGAATGCCACCGCACTCTGCCCGGCTGTGGTATGTATGTGCGCGATGCTGTGGTCACAATTTGCGGTAGCACGTGAGTGAGGCGTAAGAAGAGTGTAGTGTATTAAAACTGCAGCACAGTCTTGTGAAGAGCAGCGCAGCGCAGTTTCTACTGCTGTGTTTTCATTTTCCCTTAGGGAAAGATGGCAACTTTCACCGGCACAGGGCCAACATTATGCGTGTGAAGAATTGCACCCTGCGCGGAGTAATGGATCACGCTACCGTTACTGGTATAATCGGCGGCATCGCTAATCCAGAACGAGCCGTCGCGGGTATCCACTGTCAGTCCGTTTATTGATACTCCTGCGGCAATATTCATCACCGGCGTGGGCGTGGGAGAGGCAAGCAAAGGATTGATAAGCAGAACCTGCTGCGCTAATACTGTCTGGGAGATCTTTCCGATCACATATACACCGCTTGCGGTTACGTTCATGTATCCGCTACCAATAAATGTCCAGCGCGCAGTTTCCTTCAGCGTTGCTACATCGTATTCTACAATGCCCTGTAGAGCCGAAGGGTTTGTGTAGAGTTCCTGATAGTATGCGTACAAGCGTTTTTTGTCGGTGCTTAGCTGAACCTCCGTGACGTTCTTACCCACGTTCAGCGTTCCCACTACAGATCGCGAAGCGATATCAATCACCGATACTGTTCCCGCACCCTTTACCGTATCGCGCAGCGTTCCGTAACCACTATTGGCTACAAACACCAGCGTTGATGTAGAGGCTAGTCCTTGTGTGGCAGGGCCTGTAAGCACATGATCCAGTAAGGTCATTGTTTTAGGGTTGAAGAACTGCACACCATCGCCGTTGGTGGTGCTCACGCAGGCAAGAGTAGGGCTGATAATCTCGATGTCCCACGGATCCTGCGATACACTCAGTAGCATCGTGCCCAAGTGCACACCGCTTTTTGCATTCATCACTTCTATGGAGTGAGACTTTGTTACGGAGACAAACGCGGTGTCGCCCATAAAGGCTATATCATTTGCGGTGCCGCCAAGCTTGCGCGAAGCATTTGCTGCAGCGAACCAAGAAAGGTCCACTGTGTTGTCGGGATGTATACGCGAGAGCGAAGCATTGTCCAAACCAAATGCTCCTTGATTTACCACAATCACGGAGCTATCTAGTGTTGCCGGCAGTGAACTCTGCGGATCGGTAGTAGATGTGCAGGAGCTCAATCCAACGATGCCAATAGTTCCAATAGTTCCAATAGTACCGAGAGTACAGAGTGTGCATAGAGCGCCCAGCGCTCCGGTTTTTGCACTTGCTCCAAATGCGTTGAGCAAAACACCAAGGTTGAACGACCACGAGCGACAAACACGCGCTTGCGCAGAAAAGAAAGAAAACATATTGATAATTCATCGTGCCGTCTGCCATGGACGGCGAAATAAAAAGGGGAAAGCATCGCCACTGCTCCGCATCAGGATGCAAAGTGTAGTGATACGTTCCTCATCTCCGCCGAATGGCGCGGCGGGGTGCCGGGAGGCACGTGATGAGTATTGCAGGCAGGTCTTCCGACTCGGACGTCAACCTTTTTGTCTGCCTTCCCGCGGAGTGCAGTGGCATTGTAGACAAATCGTCTGTCCTTACGGCGGCGCAACCGTTCCCGATTTACACGGGATTCCCTATTCTCCCTACCATGATGGTAGGGCACCGGCAACAATTCTCTGCAAAGATACAGCCGTGCTTCGGCCGTGGGCACCGAAGTTATTCACATCAACGCGGCATGGCCTAGATTTGCCGCAAACTTTTGCACGAACATGCTTCGTTGCGCGTGCGCGGTAGTATTTGCATGGCAGCGCGTGCATGGGTAGTACGTGCACATGAATCATCACCATCGCATCAATTGCTCTATTTATCATGACACTTTCCGGGTTCACCTTTATTCGCAACGGCCGCTCTCTTGGGTATCCCTACGAGGAATCATTAGCCTCGCTTCTTCGCGTGTGCCACGATGTCACCATTGCCGTTGGCAAAAGCGATGATGATACCCGTGAGTACATAGAATCTCTGCGGGAGCCCCGATTACATATCATCGACACCGTATGGGACGACTCTCTTCGCGAAGGCGGAAAGATACTTGCTCAACAAACCAACGTGGCACTGGCAGCCTGCAAAGGTGATTGGTGCTTGTATCTGCAGGGAGACGAAGTGCTTCACGAGCAGGATGATGAACTTCTTCTACAGAGCATTGCAGCCGCGGATGCCGATGGCAGAGCGGAAGCGCTATTGTTCCGATGGATACACTTGTTTGGCAGCTACAACTATCAGGGAGCAGGCAGGCAATGGTACAGGCGAGAGATTCGCGCCGTGCGAAACACCGGAAACGTGATTTCGTGGGGCGATGCTCAGGGATTTCGCACACGCAACAGTGATGGCAGTATTCGTAAGCTTCGGGCTCTTCAAACCGACTGCAGAATTTTCCATTACGGGTGGGTACGCCACCCCCGGCACCAGGCCGCCAAAGCGCAGGCTATGAATCGATTGTATCACGACGACTCCTGGATGGCAGAGAATATCCCTACCGCCGACGAGTTTCATGCCAGTTGCTACGAGGTAGTACCCTACACGGGAACACACCCTGCGTGCATGAGCGAACGCATCAAAAGGGACCAAGTATGGACCTCGCAATTCGATCCCGCAAGGGCAATGGTAGCAAAGCCACTGCGTGTGGCTCTGTGCGATGCTTGGGAGCGAGCCACCGGGCATAGAATTTTCGAGTACAAAAATTTCGAAGAGCTACGATAGAATCTGAAGCCGGAGGCGGAAGTTGAAGTGGTATCTGTAGCGGTAGCGAAGAAGGCGAGCACTACAAGGATATGCGTAAAAGATGGCAGTCGTGAAGCAGAGCGACGACGTATAGTCACTATCTATTATCAGGTTTCATCCCATAACCTTCGCAACTCCAGGTCCATTTCCTCCGGAGAAATCTGCGCTACTACGTTGCCCGATTTTGGTGTAAGCACTCGAGCCCCGGTATTATTCACCGGCCCCCACTCGTCGGTGCCCTGAGAATAATGGCAGTACAGGCCCAGCATAGGAATGCCAAAGGCCGAACACATGTGCACCACGGCAGTATCCGGGCTTAGCACTATGCGAGCAAATTTTACCAGCGCCGCAGCATCCAAAACATCATTCGATGCCGGTATCACGATGGCGCTTGTTGCCTGAGTAGCCAGTGCGTGTGCGCGCTCAATATCCGACGGCATTGCCAGAAGTAGGGCCGGCATTCCACTGCGCTCGGCAATGGTATCCAGAGCACGCACAAAGCCCTGATCTGTCCAAGCATTACGCTGCGTTCGCACCGAGATATTTACCAAACCATAGCTTCCCGGACGTAGCCCATTAGAATTAAGGAAATGCAATGCCGACTCCAGGTTTGCTTGTGGCACTGCCATGCGCGGCGCAGCATCACTCTCTTCCACAACGCAGTTGATCACATCGGGAATCACCATGAGAAGCTTGCGCGCTGCATTGGGCTGCCGAGCGGCTTCCCGCGATTGCACATGAAAGAAACGATCGTATTTATCTCCGCGGTGAATGGTAGCTGATATACCCTTGCTGCGAGAAAATGCGGTAGCAGAGGAATGTTGCGAAGCGGTATCTACAGCAGGTGTATGAACACCGGAGGTAAGATAACTGCACAGCAGGCCAATGCCGGTGGATCGGTTGGTAACACACGCCAGTATCAGGTGATAGTTTCGTTGACGCAACATGCGCCACAAGCGAAGTTTGGCTAGAAGCGTTTGGGGCTGAATAATCACGGAGCTGACTTCCGGGCAAGCTTCAGCCACTCTTGCGTTGGAGCGGCTTGCAAGCACATCAATGTCTGCATGGGGAAGTACTTTTCTCAGATAGGCAATAGTGGGCAGTGTGATGATCATATCGCCCACTCTGTCGTTGCGAATCAAGAGCACGCGCTGCACCCGGCTGGGCTCAAGCTTTTGGGCCGGACGGGGATTGTGTACCACAAGATCGAGCAACGCGTAGAGCAGGCGCTTCGGGGCAGCAAGTACTACTCGTTCGGCTTGTCGTATCACTTCGCGTGGCGATAGTTTCATAGTGGTAGGTATTTTGACGCTCGCAGACTACATGCCCGATGCCGCAGCCGCGCTTCGCGAAGATAATCTGCTCAATGCTCAGCTCAATGCTCTGCTCAATGTAAGTACAAACATCACCGGCATTCCATCCGGCATTCCATAGTGAAGATACTTGTTGTACAGATAGGTAGGTACGGAGACATGATTCTCACCACACCACTGTTTCGCGCGCTGCGCGATACCTATCCCGGTGCAGAGATACATGTGCTTGCATCGCAACGGAATTTTAATATTCTTGAAGGTCTGGACTGCGTGGATACGGTGCATGTGTACGTGAAGTCTCCGGTAGATCTGGTAAAGCTCGTGGCCGATTTGCGGGCAATGGATTTTGATCTTCTTATCGACCCCAAAGATCATTCTTCTAAAGAGGGTTCTCTCATTGCCCGACTTGTTGGCGCGAAGGAGTCCGTGGGGTATAATCATCCGCCCAAAAACCTTTATACTCACAGCCTGCCCTCGGCCCAGGAAAACGATGCAGTGATTCCTCCGGTGCACGCAATAGACAGAAACCTTAAAGCCCTGGAAGTAATGGGGCACTCGGTGGTACGCCATATGCCGGTGGTGGCGATAAAGGATTCGGCCGTGGCATATACCATGAAATTTGTGCCCGAGGAACAAGAACGTCCGCTTCGTATACTGCTCAACATCTCGGTGGGCCAGCCCGAGCGAGAGTGGCCTGCGGAAAAATGGGTAGAGTTAGGGAAGTTGCTTACTCAAGAGTATCGCCGAGTGGTGGTGATGGCAGCTCCTCCGGACCACGCTCGTGCTGCAGACATCGTGGCCAAAATAGGTTCTCCCGCTCGCGCATTTTTAGCGAGAGACATTCACGACACCGTTGCCATTATTCACCGTGGAGACATACTGGTGAGCTGCGATAGTGCTCCGGTCCACATCGCATCGGCGCTGAATACTCCGCTGGTCGGCATATTCAATTCCATTTTGTGGAACTCCTATAAGTTTCATCCTCTCAGCTCTCTGCATCGCATTGTGCAGCCGGAAGTAAGTATCACGGAACTTTCGCGTATTCCTATTGTGAGTGTGTTTCAAGCCACAAAGGAACTCATTAAAGAGTATCTTCATTCACAGCGTAGTGTTTTGTAAGGATATTCATGACACAAGTGGTGAATACCTCCGGAAGTTTTTCCGTACTTCTGCTTCGATACGATAAAATTGGTGATCTGCTTATCTCCACTCCTGTTCTACGCGCCCTTCGTGAACGATATCCCCACGCCCGCATTGATGTACTTGCCGGTAAACACAATCTTGCGGTAGCTCGAACGTTGGCGGGGTGGAATATCGGCGTTGTGGAATATCAAAAGTCGCTGCCGGGGTTGATACGTCTACTAATTCAACGGCGCGGCACGTACGATGTGATTGTGGATATGATGGATAACGCTTCGCGAACCTCGTCGTTGCTGCTGCGCTTGCTTGCGCCGGCCTCCACGGTAGGCTTTGCTAATGGCAGAACGCATCCGATTACACATGCTGTGGAACTACCCCGGCGAAGCGAGGTTCACATTGTTGATTGCATGACGGAACTGCTTAGGCCTTTTAGTATAGACCCATCACAAGTTTCTCATCGGCCGTCTCTGCCCGGTGTAGACGCATTGCGCGGTAGTGCAGGTGCGGATATTCTTGTGCACATCAGCGCCGGTAAAGCATCATTGTGGTGGGGTCAGGAACAATTCGAAACGTTGTTGCGCACGCTTCGAACTGATTATCCGGGAGCACGCATCGTGCTGGGCTCGGCACCTCATGAACGCGCAATTGCAGAGAGCATTGCGGCTACCACGCAGGTGGAGCTTTTACCTGTGGCATCGTCGTTCGTGGAGTATGCCGGCCACGTGCAGCGCGCGCGCCTGCTCATCACGCCGGATACATCCATTGTGCATGTGAGCTCGATGTTTGGCACACCAAGCGTGGTGCTCTATGCTCAACCACATCCGGACCGCCTGCCTTGGTATCCCTATCACACTCCGCACAGAGCCATCGTGGCTAGTACTCCTCACGGCATCGAAAGTATCAGCGCCGCTCAGGTGGCAAGTGCCCTTAGATCGTTACGGGACGAGGTTGATTCGCTTTAGCTCTTCGAGTGAAGATCGTAGTTGACGAGGTTTCTTCCCGCTAGGTCTAAGAGCGAAATAACGTCACGGAAAGAGCTCTACGATTATCACCTCACAGGTACCCGTGCGCGGCTGGCACGAGATCATTGCCGTGGATACGATTGCCGACGCGGTACTTGACAGACTGGTTCACAGCGCCCATCGCATTGAACTGGGTGGTTACTCAATGAGAAAACGACAGACCTCTACCCAAAAATCTGATGCGACGGACATCGGATAAAAATCATAACTATGGTCAGCACCGTCGGCTGACGAACACGTTGTTAAGCAGTGGAAATGTGAACGGTACGTAGGTAAAAAAGTGAGTCAGTCTTTGCACAGAATACCAACTGATATCTGGTGATCAGTTTGGTTCAGTTGAGGGCGGTCAAGTTGGCGCGGAAAGAAGTGGTCAGTTTGAAACGGAATTGGGTGGTCAATTACATTGTATTACGCAAGAAGACTGACAGTACCGTTAATTTTAAAGCCATCACCTCCAATAATTACGTCACGTTCTTCTTCAAACAAGAAGGGAACGTTGTCATTTTGAAGTGAAAAACCACACCTCCTGACGCAGAAAGAGCAACCGATGAGATATTTACTAATAACATCACCTACGAACTAGGATACAAATCGTCAAAATTATCTCTGGACGAATAGAATTCTTTTCCGAACCGAATACACTTGCTGCCGTCTTTTTTAACAGTTAGCAGCACTTTATACCGATAGCCCCCTAACAAATGCGTCGATCCTATCGTCGCGGTTTCCCAGCACCGCGTGACACGATAATGCCCGACCGCACAAAAACCCTCGACTACTGGAGCATCCAAATAAATCTTCAATTCGTGACGAAGATGTACAGTTGCGCGCACTGCGGAAGTAATCGGCTCGATTAAATCACGAGCGACGGTGAGACGAAGTCGACGGTCGTGCTGACGCACACCGGCGCCGACGTCAGGATTCATTGCCGGGCGTGCGGTAAGATGAGTAAAGTCAATACCGTGAATTAGACTACCCATTATTGAAGCGCTGGTGGAAAACATCTCTATTTTTTGCAAGACAATGACTTGTGGAGATGTAAACATACGCATGAGTAGTTTTTGAGTAGTGCCTCCGTTTGACTAATTACCGATCTTCGTGCGAGCGGTGATGCCCGCGATAAAAAGATGCACATTGCCGGTGTTTCCAGCGCCAATCGGCGCAGTATATTTAATCACGCATGAATTTGAACATGTTCATTATTTAACAGTATTTGTTTTGTCAACTATTTACTATCAGAAAATTTTATGGTATGTTGTTGTAAGAGTTGTTTTACTTACTTCACCAGAGGTAAAGCATGGCTCCCTCTTACCATATGGCCTGCTCCATCTCTAGCCCATTATTGTTTAAATGATTGTTTGTTGAGACATATCAAGTGTCTGTATTGCAAGACTCGTGAGTGCGACGTTCCATTTGTGAACTGTCGGCACGCAGCCCCAGTCTTTGGCATGCAGGGTCTTGCTCTAATTCAAGGCTCTATCAGCGCGGCTATACCTATTGCACAAACAGGTAAGGAGGATGTTGTAATAAATCTTAACAACCCATTGTAATCGCATTGGCAGTGGATCACATCAATTCTAAAGGACGTCCTGTGACCCGCTGGATGTAAGTCTCCATGTGAAGTTCGCATAATTTCCAACATTACAAAGATTATTATGAAAACCATATTTCTCGGATTGTTAGGTGCAATCATTGTATCATTCTCGTCCATATCAATTCTTGCACAAGCTCGCCCCTGCCTAAACGCCTACAACTGTGGGTCTCCATGGGTAAATGTGCTTATCACATTCATCCCGGCATCTTGCGGCACATCTTGCTCTATCGAAGTGCTCTACGCAGTTAGGCACTGTATTAGCCCCGGGCCTACCGATATCGACATTCTTCAGATTACTTCAGATGCTACATGCACATGTAGCCAGTATGATATGTTAGCCGATGCATTGGAAGCAGTTTTGGCGAATGAGGGCTTAATCCCTTCAAGCGTAGGCTGCAATACTGATGTGCGAATCATGTCTGCACAGTGTATGAAGAGAACTTACGTAAATGGTCCAGCAGGTCCTGGCACAAGAATCTCATTAGAGTTGTGCGCGTCCGGAGGATGTTGCTATCAAACATTGCAAATTTGTCGAGATTCGTGGGGCAATGTTACAATCGTTGCAGTCTATCCGTCAGGATTAGATCAGACTAATTCGGAGCCATACTATTGTCCACCCTGGGACGGAAGTGCCCAACCAATTGATGGCAATTGCTACCTGAATTGCAATTGGATACAACATACTCGATTTGCGGAGAGCTTGCCTGCACCGCGTAAAGACAATAGTCCTGAGTTAGATATTCACAGAGATGCGTCATCGGTAGTCTCTCGCCCGGATGGTTTAATAACTGGGAAGGTATTCGTTGTGGACTGGCAAGGAAAAGTCGTACTAGAAGTAACAGCTGAAAATATGCATACATTTGAGCTTGAATACAAAATCTCAACGAACTCGCGTTTGACAAGCGGCGTCTATGGCTACAGCTTCATACAAGCTGGTAAGTCGTACCATGGTACAGTTTCAGTCGTGAAGTAGTAAAATCAAGTTCACGACGCAGTCGCAGAACGGAGGGAAAACAGACGGCGCAGCTACCTTGGCAATTGCAGTGCGAAGCTGATTGAATCGATAGTGATGTATACCCTTATTATGATCGCGATCTCTAGAAAATGTAGCTGCGCCGTCGTATTATTATCGTGGTGATTTGTCGACACTACTGAGTATCTATTTTGCAATAGTTAAAATCCTTTTTACCTATTTCACGGATCACTACATGAAATACCCACCAATCCTTTTTCGAAGCATCGTTCTAGCGTTTTTTGTAGTCACTGCAGTCTTACCTGCACAGTCATGGTATCCTGTGAACGTTGAGAAGAGCAAGTACTTTGCTAACATTCGTGACTTTGTGCTCGTAGATACAAACACGATCTACGGGTTGGCAAAGATGTCAGTAACGGGACCGCAGCTCTTGAAGTCAACGGACAATGGAGAGAATTGGAAAATTGTTTATCAAATGAAACTGGACACCACTCCCTATCTGACAGCGAATCCTAATATGATTGGTTGCATAACAAATAAGAATACGATCATATTCTCATGCAATTATGGCTACATCCTACGAAGCGATGACGGCGGTAAATCGTTCGAAAGAATTCGCGTAGATACTACTCTAACCGGAACCGAAAATTTTGTTAGCGTATATTTTGATTCAACAACTACGTCAGGCATTATTGTTGCTCCCAGAAAGGTTTACTCAACAAGTGACGGCGGCAGACACTGGAAGTCCAAACCACTTGTAGCACCGGATACCGCAGCAAATACCATCTTTCGTGCTGTAATTAGATCAATCGACACTATTTACGCTCATCTTTCTTCTCGTTTTGGGGAGACACAAATCTTTGCCAATAGTTATGATGGTGGTGATACTTGGACGAAATCCGAGTACAAGATTCAACACTCGCTAAACATGATGACCTATGTCGACAGTAAGAATGGATGGTACATAGCTGGAGTTAAACTGTCTGCAACGTCAGATTCGACAAGGGAATACATTTATCATACGAGTGACGCTGGGCTCACTTGGGAAACGCAACTCGATTCTCTTGTCTCTGACTCAATCACTCAGACTCCGCCTAATGGAATAAGCTACATAAACTTCTATGATCGACGTAATGGCTTGGCAGTTGGTAACAATAAAATTTTACGAACGTGGGATGGTGGAAAGTCTTGGCATATACAGGATTGTGGCGCGCGATTCGTAGCATTTGTGCCAACTGGAGTACGCTTCATTTCTGATTCTATTGCATTTATTGGCAACTTTCGTGAGTCTCCGAACATTATCAAGTGGGACGCAAACGGCAAGACAGTGGATGTGGAACGCCAAGAGAACGATGATCCGGCCGTCAAGGCAGATGTTAGCGGAATTCTCGTAAGCTATGATGGTGATGTACAAAGGATAGTCGCTAGCAGTATAACAGACTCGGATGTCACGGCGGTACTTTACAATCTGACCGGGGCGGTTGCTGCGAAAGCTATCGGATCCGGTTCGATAGCGATTCCTACAGGCCAGCTAAGCAAAGGCGTCTACGTTGTTTACGTTAAAGATGCCTTGAATAACCAGAAGGTCTCAGTTGTGTGCGTGAACTGAATATTTTTGAAGAAATCCTAGTTTGCGTATTGAGGAAAAATTGACCAGGTAATTGCGGCGCAAACTGACCAGGTAACTGCGATGCAATCTCACCAGGACCCGCCGTACATGTTATCCATGTTGACAGCAGCCATGTGAGACTAAGTTGAAGGTTTCAACCATCAACATCCTCGCTTGGCAAACCATAATATCAACATGAACAAAATACGACACATCCTACGGTTGTTTTCTGAGGGCAAGAGTAAGTCCTTCATCAGTGCTCGCAGTGGCGTGGCACGCAACACGCAACACGCAACACGCAACACGGTTAAGAAGTATCTGCAACGATTCATCTCGCTACATCTGAGCTATGACGATGTTCAGAAGCTTTCTGATAAAGATCTCGATTTACTTATCACTTCAGGAGAAGCAGAACCTGAAGAGCGTTACAAGGTGCTGCAGTCCTACATGCCATCGGTGGAGAAAGAGCTTCGTCGTCGCGGTATGACGCGCAATAGAGTTTGGAAGGATTAAAAGGCTAAACACCCTGACGGTTATGAATTCTCGCAGTTCTGCCTGTACATCAGGCGGTTCAGGGAGCCTGTTTCGCCAGTGATGCGCATGATTCACAAGGTTGGCGATAAGATGTTTGTTGATTTCGCCGGCGAAAAACTTGCGTATGTCGATGCGTCAAGCGGCGAGTCTCACGATGTCGAAGTCTTTGTGTCGATACTCGGTGCAAGCCAGCTCATCTATGCAGAAGCAACTCGAACACAGCAAAAGGAAGATTTTCTGACCTCGTGCGAGAATGCCATGCATTACTATGGCGGCGTTCCACAGGCAATCGTAAATCGTACCCGACAATCTGCGGACTGCCGTGACAAAGGCAAGCAGCAATGAGCCGACGGAAAGCAAGCGGGGCTGGAGGTTTGGAGGCTCAACCCGTGCACGCTGCGCTTTGCGCGTGACTCCCTATAGCGACGCCCTTCCCGCAAGGTCTTCGAGCCCTTCGACTCCGCTCAGGGACCACGAAGTCGAGAAGTCCCGACGCGTCGGGAGGTGAAGAGATCGGGATACTCAACCCGCCCACGCTGCGCTTTGCGCATAGCGCCCTACCCGCACCAAGAAATCAATTCAAACATTAATCCGTAAAAGTCTCAAAGCCCTCACCCTGCCGTCGCCCGATGGGAGAGAGTGTAAGATCGTCCATTTCAAAAAAACAAATTTCTATGAAGAGCTTTAGCTGAGCTTCCAACTCTCCAGCGCCGCTTGCTTTCCCTCGGCTCCGCTCGGGACGGCGCTCGATCTTCGCTCGAAGACCTCGCGGGAAGAAGCCTTGCTCTCGTTGAGTATCAAGGCGCGCAGCGCCCTCGGCCCTTCGACTTCGTGGTTCCCGAGCGGAGACGAGGGACTGAGGGACCTCGGGGGGGCGGGCATGGCCTTGCTAAGAGAACCTCTCATCAACAGCTCGCGCTGTGCATGGCAGACATTTGCCGGCGTAGGTCTGCGGCGCCGCTCTGCAAGGGGCATGTGGTATATTTGCCCTGCTAAAACACCTGGCAACTCGCTCCTAATAACTTGATATAGCATCCATCATGGCATCATTTGCAAAGCGCACTCATACCTGCGGCGAACTTCGTGAAGAGCACGCAGGCACCGTATCTACACTCAACGGCTGGGTGCATGCCGTTCGGAATTTTGGAGGAGTGTATTTCCTGGATGTGCGAGACCGTTACGGAGTAACACAAGTAGTGGTGCAGTCTGATGCGCCTGAGCACCTAGCGGCTACTGCGCAAGAGCTGCGAGCGGAGTTTGTGGTAACCGCCACAGGAACGGTGCGTATGCGATCCAATCCTAACCCGAAGATTCCAACCGGTCTTGTAGAGATAGAGGCATCGGACATCCGTATCGTGAACCGTGCCGAAGTTCCGCCCTTCGAAATCATGGAGCATGAGGAGCGGGCCAAAGCAAACGAAGAGTTGCGATTGAAGTATCGCTATTTGGATCTGCGCCGCCGCTCACTACAGCAGAACTTTATCGTTCGTAACGAGCTGTATCAAGTGGTTCATCAATACTTCGCCGAGAAAAATTTTATAGAAGTAGAGACACCGGTGTTGATGAAATCCACTCCCGAAGGAGCGCGCGATTTTCTTGTACCCAGCCGCGTGAATAAAGGAAAATTCTATGCGCTGCCGCAAAGCCCTCAGCTGTACAAACAGATTCTCATGGTAAGCGGATTTGATAGGTACATGCAAATCGTGAAGTGTTTTCGCGACGAAGATTTGCGCGCCGATCGCCAGCCGGAGTTTACGCAAGTGGATATAGAAATGTCCTTCGTAGATCAAAACGATATCATCTCGCTGATTGAAGAGTTTACTGCGGTGGCATGGAAAAAAATTCTTGGTCGCGAAGTGCCAACGCAGTTCCCGCGGCTGACCTGGCACCAAGCGATGACGCGCTTCGGTTCCGACAAACCCGATACTCGCTATGCATTGGAGCTCAGCGATGTGTCCGAATGTGTTCGCACATGCGGCTTTGCGGTATTCAGCGATACGCTGGCGAAGAAGCACGGAGTGGTGGCTGCGCTCAATGCTAAAGGATGTGCGGAGTTTTCCCGCAAGCAACTCGACGAGCTTACCGAGCATGCGAAGAAGTATGGAGCAAAAGGTTTGGCCTGGATGAAAATCGCAGAGGGCGATGTACAGTCTCCCATTGCCAAGTTCCTTAGCCCCGAAGAGATCACGGCGCTCAAAGAGCGCACCGGTGCTGAAGTTGGGGATTTGCTGCTTATAGTATCCGACGAGTTTGAACGATGCTATACTATTCTTGGAGCGCTTCGTACCGAGGTAGCCAAGCGTAGCGGCATTCTGGAAAAAGTGAAGGACGAGTTTTCCTTCCTATGGGTGGTAGATTTTCCTTTGATGGAATTCAGCGAGGAAGAGCAGCGATACATTGCTCGTCACCATCCCTTTACGTCTCCCTTGGACAGAGATGTACCGCTACTCGCCACCGACCCCACGCAAGCATGCGCGCAGGCGCACGACTTGGTGTGTAATGGCTACGAGATTGCCGGCGGCAGTATTCGTATTCACGATCGCGATGTGCAGCAACGCATGTTCGATCTTCTGGGATTCACGCGCGAGGATGCGGAATCGAAGTTTGGTTTTCTGCTTCATGCTCTTACCTACGGTGCACCTCCGCACGGTGGAATTGCCCTGGGCTTCGACCGCTGGGTGATGCTTTTGTGCGGCACGGATAATATCCGAGATGTGGTCGCCTTCCCCAAAACAACCAGCGGCTTGTCTCTTATGGACGGATGCCCCTCGGCGGTGGACGAGCGCCAGTTGGGCGATCTGGGCATAGGAATCACGGCCTCGGCTACAAAGGACTCGGCTGCAAAGGAGTAACCCTTTGCGGCCATCGGTGTTGTTGATTGGTACTCCATGTGATCAATGCTTGTTGATCATAGATGCCATGTATCACCTATCATGATCACGATCATCATCATGATATTTAATGGCACATGTTTTATTGCCCATACGCTCTGCCTTTAACCTTTTGTCTACTACCGATATGAATCTCCTTCACAACGTGTGGTGCGCTGTACCTGCTCGGGTATTCAGCATTGTTCTTGCAACTGTATTCATGAGTGTCTGCACAAACCTGCACGCGCAAAACCTTAACTGGAAACACGCCCAAGGATTAGACGGCGGCACGGTTGGCGCTATGCTGCATCTGCCGAGTGGTGATGTGCTTGCCGGAACTGAAACAGGATTGTTTGTTAGTTCTAATGCCGGTGCGACGTGGTCGTTGCGGGGCATTCGATCGGCAACGGTGAATGGCCTTGCTTCGGTGGGCGATACCATCTACGCGGCTATTGGCTACGCCGCCGAAGATGGTTCCGGTGGTGTGTTTCGCAGTGTTGATAACGGAATCACCTGGCAA
>JBJOLU010000101.1:0-11870 GCA_046052705.1 Bacteroidota bacterium
ACTTCATCGATTATCTGCGCGGACTGGCTGTACTATGGATGATCGAGGTGCATGTAATCGACGTTTGCCTAGCGCAAACGCTCAAACACGGATGGTTTTACAACATCGTTAACGTCTCCAACGGATTTGTGGCCGTTGCCTTTATCTTCTGCGCCGGCATTGGGTTTCAATTGGCATTCTCTAAAAAGGAATCTGCATACAGAGCCGGAGACTCATCGTTGTGGTTGTATTTGCGGCGCCTTGGTCATATCCTGTTGTTAGCATACTGGCTGCACCTACCGGCTTTTTCCTTGCAGCGCACGTTGCAAAGCAACGGCGCTGAGCTTCTCTCGCTGTTCGACTGCGATGTGTTGCAGTCCATAGTGTACAGCTCGCTCATAGCGTTGACTATATCGCTGGTGGTTCGCTCCGAGCGCATACGCATGTGGAGCTTTTTTGCACTTGCCATGTTCTGCTATTTCGGCATCGGCTGGGTATGGAGCATGTATCCGTTGTGGAATCTACCAACGTTTTTTAGCTCTCTTATTGCTCCTCAGCCCATCAGTAAGTTTCCTCTGGTTCCCTACGCAGGGCATTTCTTTTTGGGTATGGTAGTGATTCATGTTTTTCGTACTTCAGCAGATCTGCCGGCGCGAGCAAAGCAGATGCTCATAGGAGCACTGGGTATCATTGCTGCTGTTCTGATATTGAAAAATTCTCCTTTTGATCTTCCCGGCCACGAAGACTGGTGGCACTACTCCGCAGGGCACGCATTGTATCGCTCCATGGTGGTTGTGGTGGTGCTCATGTTGTTCTTTCTCTTTATTGCTCGCGTAGAAAAGTGGCGCATCGCACCAATGCTGCTGCTCTGCGGACGTGAGTCGCTCTTTATGTATATATCCCACCTGATGTTGGTGTATGGAACGGTCTCGAACTTTGGTTTGCGCTCGCTTGCACACAATAGGTGGGGTGTGGGAGAAACTGCTTTGGTGTATGTAGTGGTCGTAGCATTGTGCTACTCGCTGGCAAGCTTGTGGCACAGCGTAAAGAAGAACGACCCCAAACGTGCAACCAGGTTGATTGCAACCATCGTGGGTGCATTCGCCGTGGTCTATTGCCTTATACCGTCGTATCTGACGCAACCCTAAACGTATCTGATGCTACATTCCGCCGATATAAACGTGCAACTGCATACTTGGCAGCTCCGCACGTATTGCCGTGCTCACTCCTAGCGCAACTTCGGAAATCGAATTAATGGCTTTGGTGCCGGAGCGGCAGTCTGCTTTGGTGCGGAAGACGCCGGTGCAGGTGGCGATTGAGCGGGAGGTCGGGTAGCGGCTTCGCCGGGAAGCGCATCCTCTTGAACGGCATCGCCTACTTCGGTGGCTTCAAGAGTGCGAATGCTCGTATCTCGTTCCGGGAACGAGCGCTGCTTGTAATGACCATACGGGTCGTCGTAGATTTTTCCCATCATGCGCCCCCACAAGGGAGCGGCAGCTTTGCCACCCATCCCGTAGGTGCCGGTAAATTTGATACGGTGATCATCAAAGCCCAGCCACACTCCGGCAACCAGCTGTGGCGTATATCCCACAAACCACGCATCGGCATAACTGTTGGTGGTTCCGGTTTTTCCGGCCGCATCATATCGGAAGAACTTGCGCACCGTCGAGGCCGTGCCACCATCCACAACTCCACGCATCATGGTTACCATCTGCTTGCATACCCGTGGCTGCATGGCATCACTTATACCCGAAGGCACGGAGTTCTCGTAAATCACTTTACCGAATCGATCCTCCACGCGGAGTATTGATACCGGCTGTACGGAAATACCATTGTTCGCAAAAGCACCATACGATGCCGTGAGTTCAATTGGGTACACTTCTTCTACACCCAACGCCAGTGCAGGGAAGGCATCCATGGGAGTGGTAATTCCCATGCGTCGCGCCAGGGCAATCACATTCGTGGGATTAGTATGCTCCGTGATTAGACGCGCCGCAACAGTATTCACCGAGAACTTTAACGCGGTTGAAAGCGACACCGGTCCGCCGTGCTCCATCGATCCTCGAGGCGACCACACCTTGCCATCGGGCAGTGTGTACGAAAAAGGTCCGGACTCTATATCTGAAGCAGGTGTGAGAGGACTGTCGGCAAGAGCGCTTGCATACACAAAGGGCTTGAACGCCGATCCCGGCTGACGGCGCACCTCGGTGCAGTGATTCAAAGAATACCGCGCGCCTTGCACACCCTGCATGCTTCGTGGCGATGCACCGACCATTGCCAGCACAGCCCCGGTGGAAGGATCCATCACGGTTACGCCGCATTGAATCGTGGTTACCGCGTGCTTGATTGAATCAACAAACCGCGTACTGCCGGTGCACTTGTTGATCACTGCCCGCCGCTCGCCATCGGTTTTTGCGGCTATGTATTGCGCTGTTTCTTTGGCAGATCTCTCTACCATGGCATTGAGCAGATCTTGCTTGCCGCGCCATGTCCATGAGCGATCGAACTCCGCTTGAAATTCGCGCAACTGCTCCTCTACAGCTGCATTGGCAGCCCGTTGAACACGTGAGTCCAGGGTGGTATAAATAGTCAGGCCATCGCGGTATAAGTCGTAGCCGCGCAAGCGTTCATCGCGGCTAAGTTTCTTACGAATCATTTCCAAAAAATGCGGTGCATCGCAGGTGCCCAATAAGCTGCGAGACTCGGTGATGGGAATGGCCACATCCGAGGCTTTTTCTAAGGTTGATTCATCGATAAACGCGGCGTCGCGCATGAGCGTGAGCACCAGATTGCGCCGGCGAATTGCGCGGTCGTAGTGATCGCGTGCATCGTAGGATGCCGGCGCTTTAAGCAAGCCAACGAAATACGCGCACTCTGCCAGGGTAAGATCTTTGGGAGATTTTCCGAAGAATACTTGCGAAGCCACCTGTATGCCATAGGCGCCACGGCCAAAGTTCACGGTATTTGCATACAGTTCCAGTATCTCCCGCTTGGTATAGGTGCGTTCAATTTGAACAGCGGTGAAGGCCTCGCGGAGTTTACGATGAATGGTTTGTTCCTGCGTGAAATACAGATTCCTCGCCAGCTGCTGAGTAAGAGTGGATGCACCTTCTTTGGCGCGTCCCGCAAAAATGTTCTTTACGGTGGCTTTAAAAATGCGCGCCGTATGCACGCCCCAGTGATTATAAAACTCACGATCCTCGGTGGCAATGAGCGCATCAAAAAAGTAATGTGACACGCTATCGTAGGGCACAAACATGCGCCGCTTGATAAAGAAATTGTCGATCAAATTGCCGTCGGAATCAAGAATACGCGTGGCAAGCTCCTGAGGCGGTTTTTCAAGTTGCTCCAGCGAGGGTAGCTCGTCGATAATCCACAGCTTCAGGTAAATGGCAAAGCACAGCGATATCAGCACAGTGCCAACAACGACGATTTGCCTAACGGGTGTTTTCTTTGAGCTATGAACCATGAGCCATTGCCCGGCAATGAGGGGTGGAACTTCAAATGGCACCGACCTGCGGCGCCTGCAATAATACAACAACGGCCGCTTGAGAGAGTGCCGGCCAAAGGCGTAGGAATCTCGTTGAATAAAGAACGTGCTCTGTGTTTGCTCAGGGCCAGCTCAGCGCATCCTTTACAAAAACAAAAGCCCCGCCGTACAAACGGCAGGGCTTTGGAATTGTTGTGCGAGTGGCAGAGCGAACCATCGATCTTGCACCCGGCAGGATATTAACGTGAGTAATACTCCACAACCAGAGGCACTTCGCAAACGATAGATACTTCATCGCGGGGCGGAACATACAAGTACTTGGCCGAAAGGTCAGACTTTGATATGTCCAGGTAGGGGATCTGACCCGAAGTACGGATAGCTTCTTGGAAGCACTCCATCTTGCGGCTCTTTTCGCGAATCTGGATGGTATCGTTGGGCTTTACTTGGTACGAAGGAATATCAACTTTCTTTCCGTTGATTTCGATGTGACCGTGGCGCACATACTGGCGAGCAGCATAGATACTGCGTGCCAAGCCTGCGCGGAATACGAGTGCATCAAGGCGAGACTCCAGGAGCTGAACCAAGTTCTCTCCGGCATTACCTCCGCGGCGAGCCGCTTCAGCCATGTAGTTCGTCATTTGACGCTCGTGAATATTGTATTGCAAACGCAAGCGCTGCTTTTCGAACAACTGCTTACCGTAGTCGCTCTGCTTGCTGCGTTTTTTCTTGTCGCCGTGCTGTCCGGGAGGATAGCTCTTCTTATCCATTACTTTGCGCGCCTTGGGCGTTGTCGCAAAGCCGAGTTTACGAGAAACTCTAACCTTTGGTCCTGTAAAATTCATGGTACCACGCTACAAAAGATGAAACAAAATTCTTTTGTGCAACATTCGCCCGGTTGGTGATCCGTGGATACACCGCTTGGGGGTACGTGCAGACATAATAGACGGCAAAGGTACGGTTTAGCGGCGAATTGGCAAAATTTCTCCGTTCGCGAGAGTATTGGGGTGTGTTTGCAGATGGTATCCTTACAGTTCATCGTTTTGGTCATCCTCGGCTTGCACGGCTTGCACGGCATGCACGGCCCGCACAGCCCGCTTCGTGCAATTACCCTACGAAGCTGCCTGATCAAACGGGAACTGCGTTGTATTTTCCCGCTTCACATGCGCTTGTATTTCCGCAACTGTTGCAAAGCCTGTTCCTGTGAAGAATACCCTGTAATGAATACTTGAATGGCAAGGAACACAACTCCGAATAACTTCCGAATAATTTATGATGCATACCACTACCATGACCACATCCCAAAGAATCTCTGCGATTCACAGCTTCATTGCTCGCTGCTTTGCCGCAGTGCTTGGTCTTATTGTGTTGAGCTCCGCTGCCCATGCGCAGTTGAGCACACGGTATATCGACGGCCTGCGCGACAAGGCAAAGGCATACGTCGTACTCACGAACATGACGCTTGTGCCGCAGCCCGGCGAGGTTATTCGTGATGCTATGGTGATTGTTCGGGGAGCAAAGATTGAAGCTGCAGGGAAGAACTTGAGTATTCCCGCAGGTGCCACCGTAAAGGATTGCAATGGTATGTGGTGCTATGCCGGATTTATTGAGCCGTACTCCTCGGTGGGTATGAGTGCTACCGAAAAAGGCGGCCCTATGGGCGAAGATGACGAATCTCCGAATACACCTTTGGTGGTACCGGCACGGCATTGGAACCAAGCTGTAAAGCCGGAGCTGCGAGCGGTAGAAAAGTTATCTCTGGACGAAAAATCTGCCGAAGAGTTTCGCCGTTTGGGATTCACGCTCATTCACACGAACTCCACCGACGGAATCTTTCGCGGCAAATCAGCGGTTGTGTTTGCCAAGCAGGGAACTACGCACGACATCACCCTTGCTGCAGATGTAGCTCAATGGATGTCGTTCCGCAAAGGATCATCGAAAACTCCATATCCAAGCTCTTTGATGGGGAGCATCGCACTCATTCGCCAAACTCTTTCGGACGCGCAATGGTATGGCGCTGCGCACACCGTGTATGGAGCAAATCCTGCCGGCGAGCGCCCGGAGCTGAATGTCTCGCTGGAGGCACTGAGCAAAGATATTGGCGACGGTAAACTCTTCGTGTTCGAGACCGAGAACGAACATAGCTTGTTGCGCTTTCAAAAAATCGCTTCCGAGTTCAACCTAAAAGCTCTCTATGAAGGTAATGGATTTGAGTATCGCCGTTTGCCCTCGCTTGTAGCGTTCAAGCCGCAGCTTATTCTGCCGCTGAATTTCCCCGCGGTGCCCGATGTGACGTCTGCGGAACGCGCTTTGGATGTGGCTACCGACGATCTTCTTCATTGGGATGCAGCTCCGGAAAATCCCATGCGCTGCGATTCCGTGGGCTTACGCTTTGCCTTTACCACGCATCAACTACAGAGCAAGGACGACTTTCTTAAAAATCTGCGCAAAGCAGTTAGCCGTGGTCTCAAGGCCGAAACAGCTTTGGCAGCACTTACCACGAACCCCGCATCCATGCTTGGATTGAGTGCAGTAGCCGGTACTGTTAAAGCCGGTATGGCAGCAAATCTGGTGTTGACCTCGGGCGATGTATTTGCCGATGAGTCGGTGATTCGTTCAGTGTTTGTGGCTGGTGATGAGTTCGTCGTTTCCAAGCCGGCAGTCATCGACGTGCGCGGCACATGGCAGATCAAGTCCGATAAATCTATACGCGATTTTAGTGTAGTGATCGAGGGTAAAGTTGATGCACCGTCAGCAACCTTGAAGAGAGACAGCCTGAGCATTCCCTGCACCTTTGCGATCAACGAGAAGCGCTTCTCGTTGCGCTTTAGCGGCGACTCTCTAGGCGCTCCCGGCATACTGCGATTCCGCGGCCAAATGGATACAGCAGCCGCAATGGGTGTGGCAGTTATGGCCGATGGTAAAGAAGTACTGTGGAGTGCTACGAAGGCAAAGCCCTTTACCGCAGATGCTACCAAAGGTGATGATGCACGCAATGAAAAAGGCGCCAAAGCAGACAAGCCCGCTGCCGAGCGCGCTCTGCCGCTGCGCTATCCGAATACAGCCTTTGGAGTGGATAATATTCCTGCGCAGCAATCCGTGCTGTTCAAAAACGCCACAGTGTGGACGAACACCAAAGACGGCATCATAACCGAAACAGATGTGCTGATTAAGAATGGTTTGATCTCTGCTGTTGGTAAGAATTTGGGTGGCGCAGACGTGATCGTTGATGCCACCGGAAAGCACCTTACTGCGGGCATGATCGACGAGCACTCACACATTGCTATTGAGCAAGGAGTGAACGAGGGCACGCATGCGGTCACCGCCGAAGTGCGCATTGGCGACGTAGTATTTCCCGATGATATCAATATCTACCGCCAGCTTTCCGGCGGTGTAACTAGTTCCCACTTGCTGCACGGTTCGGCGAATCCTATAGGTGGTCAGCTTCAGCTTATCAAACTTCGCTGGGGAGCAGATGCCGACGGACTGAAGTTCAAAGAAGCTGCCGGCACCATCAAGTTTGCACTTGGCGAAAATGTTAAGCAGGCAAACTGGGGCGATCGCTTCTCTGTTCGCTATCCGCAAACACGCATGGGTGTAGACGAGATCATGCGCGACGGTTTCCGTACGGCACTGGAATACGACAAGCGTCGCCAGCAGGCAAAGGCGGGCGGAATGCCGGTTCGCAAGGATTATCAGTTGGAAACATTGCTGGAGATTATCCGCGGAACACGCTTTATCCACTGCCACTCCTATGTGCAGTCCGAGATCCTTATGCTCATGCGCCTTGCAGAGGATTTCAACTTCAAAGTAAAGACCTTTACGCACATCCTGGAGGGATACAAACTTGCTCGCGAAATGAAAGAACACGGTGCCGCAGCGTCGTCGTTCTCCGATTGGTGGGCCTACAAGTACGAAGTGTTCGATGCCGTGCCGGAGAATACCGGAATCATGGCAGAGCAAGGCGTGGTAACCAGTGTAAACAGCGACGATGCAGAGATGGCGCGGCGCTTGAATCAAGAAGCTGCTAAAGCCGTGAAGTATGGTAATGTATCCGAAGAAGAAGCGTGGAAGATGTGTACGCTCAATCCTGCTATTCAATGCGGCGTGGATCAGTATGTAGGTTCGGTGGAAGCCGGTAAGCACGCAGACCTTGTGCTGTGGAGCGGCAATCCGTTGTCGAACTTTTCGCGAGCTCTTCAAACCTATGTGGATGGCCGTAAGTATTTCGACGTAGAAGAAGACGCTCGTCTTCGTGATCGCGATGTGCAAACACGATCCATGTTGGAGCAGCGCGCTTTGCGAGCTCTGTCTAACGGTGAAGAGAAAGCTGCCGGTAGCGGCAAGCCGCGTCGCCGTGAGTACGACTGCGAAGATATTTTCGACGAAGTACAAGGATCGGAAGAAGCTCATTAATAGCACGCTATGCAAACAGCTTTGCTGCCTAAGCCGGCAATCGGCGCAGTTGACGTAGTGCATTCCACCGGCCACGATTCTGTGTGCATGGTGAGCACAGTGCAGGCGTTTGCGCTCATGTTACGACGTGATCTCTTCATGCTCGCGTGGGTATTTCTGCTCTTCATTGCTTCGCAGGCACGTGCGATAGACTCGCTACACACAACGCACTCAACACAAGAGTCAACGGAAGCACAATCTTATTTCTGCGGTGGCCATGGGCCGGCTGTGTGGTCGGTATCGCCCATTATGCACGAGCCCACATCCTTCGATGTACTGCATTACGATGTTCAGTTGAACATGTCGGCCGCTCCCAAGCTTAGCACCGAAGGCAGCCGCTGCACTATTACCTTTCTCTGGATTCAAACACCGGATTCTTTTCAACTGCATCTGCGATCGCTGCGTATAGACTCCGTGTATTACCTTCAACGCAACGGCAGCACTATTGCCGTGAACTATGTAAAGAATGGAAGCGATACCTCGGCCTTGATGTACTATACCGTTCCTGCAGCCGCGGTACACAAGCGTTTCGATACTGTTTCTTTGGTGGTAGTGTATTCGGGAACCATGACGTCCGAGGCACCGGTAAATGGATTGAGTTGGGGCGGAGTTTCGCGCGATCAAACCGATGCCGTGTACAGCCTGGGCGTTGGTTTTTCCAATCCCTATGTGTCGTGCACGCAGCACTGGATGCCGTGTTTCGATCTTCCCCAGGACAAAGCCACACTTCACGCGCGCATTCTGTGCCCCAAGCAAATGATGGCGCTGAGCAATGGAAGTTATGTTGGTAGTACTGCAGTGTCGGACACCACACTTCGTGAATACGAGTGGGACATGAAGGAGCCCTGCGCCACCTATCTCATGACCTTCGCCGTTGGGCCGTACTTCGCATTGAACTACGGCAACACAGCTGCCGGTGTGCCGGTAGTTAGCTATGGAAAGAGCACCGATACTGCTCGCTGTAGAACAAGCTTCAAAAAGATTCTTCGAATGGTGGATCTGTTCGAACGGCGATTCGGATCGTTTCCTTTCAAGAAGGTGGGGTATGTGGTTACGAATCTGGGTTCTATGGAGCATCAATCCCTGATTTGCCTTGCGCGCGGTGAGATTCAATCGCTGTCCGACAGCGTGAACAAGACCATCGCTCACGAGCTCGCGCATCAGTGGTTTGGCGACAAGGTTACGCCGCTCGATTTCCGTGATGCATGGCTTACCGAGAGCTTTGCAACATATTCCGAGTGTTTGTGGAACGAGGAGCTGGGCGGCCCGTCGCTGTATTTCAAAGACCTCAAATCCAAGATCACAACCTATCTCACAACCGTTGCCAAACCGGGCGGACGCAGCTACGAAGGAATGTTGCCCATCTATGATTTTCCGCGAGCAAAGCCGTCGTCGAATTATCCCCAAACCATTTACCTTAAGGGTGCGGGCGTGCTGGGTATGCTGCGCACATTGGTGGGAGACTCCGTGTTCTTCAGCTCACTGCGCGCTTACCAGGATGCACACGCCTACGGCAATGCCACCATCGATTCCATGGAAAAGGAGTTTGAGGATCGTGTGCCGGTGGTGTTGAAGGATAGTATTCGCGAGTACTTTGCGCAATGGATACGTGGCCGCGGCTGGCCGGTGCTGGACATCAGTGCCGTGCAGATCATGGATGGTGGGAAATGGAAAACACGAGTGGATATTCGTCAGGTGCAAGCAGATTCCATGGGAGTATACACGTGGTTTCCGTTGGAGCTCACATTTAGCGATGCAAAGGGAAATGCTACCAACAGGATGCTCACTGTTTATGGTAAAGAAGCCACGTTCCTGTTCGATTCATTGCCGCCCTTGACGGGCATCGGTTTGAACACGGGTGTTCGTACACCCACCATTGCGGTATTAACCCGTACACCCGTTATTACCTCGGTTCCGCTTGCCGATATCCCGCCGGATGATGTGCGGGCGTTTCCGAATCCCACCAACGAGTCGGTGTGGCTTCGTGTTCCCAATAGCGGCACGTGGAAGTTCGAAATTGTCAACGCCGCAGGCCGGCTTGTGCGAGAGCTTACGCGAGAGATAGCAGACGACTTGTTGCTCTCTCTTTCGCTGCGCGATGAACCCGCAGGCGCATATATGATCCGCGCTACCTGCGTCGATAGCAAGGTTGGTGACAACAACTGCAGCGAAGGCAGTCATGTTGTTACTGTTGTTCGGCAGCCATAGAAGAGCTGTGGCTCAGCGAGCTCGTGCCGTACCCAATTCCTAATGCAGTTAATCTCACCATGAAACCTCTACGCATAGCACTCCTTTGGCATCATCATCAACCATACTACACCGTGGATGATCATTTTGCTTTGCCATGGGTGCGCTTGCATGCAGCCAAGGATTATGTGGACCTTGCTTTGATCCAACAATCGCACCCGGGTATACGCTGTACCTACAACATCGTACCGTCGCTGCTCATGCAAATAGACGAGTACATGAAGGGCACGGAAGACGAAGTGCTCACTCTTACGAAAATCCCCGCAGCAGAGCTTAGTTCCGAAAACAAGAAACGCATTCGCGAACTGTTCTTTGAGTGCCGGCCCGACACGATGATTTTTCCTTATGCGCGCTACCATGAGCTGTACCGGCGGGCAACGAGCCAGTGGGGCTGCGATGATTTCAACGAGCAGGATTGGCGGGACCTACAGGTGTGGTATAATCTGACGTGGATTGGCCCGGTGACCAGGGAAGCGGAGTTTATACGTCGGCTTTTCCAAAAAGGCAGCGGCTTTAGCGAGGAAGAAAAGAAGTTGGTAATCTCACAGCACATGTTGCAGCTGCAGAGTGTTGTACCGGTATTGAAGCAGCTTTATCAGACCGGTGCGGCAGACCTCAGCATGACGCCGTTGTATCATCCCATTTTACCGCTGGTGATTGATACAGACGCAGCGCTGGAATCACAGCCGCACACAAACATGCCGGCACAACGGTATAGGCAAGAACAGGATGCAGAGTGGCATGTGCGCCGCGGCGAGCAAGTGTTTGCTGATGCGTTTGGGTATTCGCCGCGGGGAGTGTGGTGCAGTGAGGGTTCGGTAAGTAAGGATACTTTGCGATTGCTCAGCGGCGCGGGATTTTTGTGGACCGCTACCGACGAGCATGTGCTTCGCAATACTATAGGCCATGCATCCCCAACACAGGCATACTTTCCCTATGTGGTGCAGGAAGATAGGCGCGCGCCAATCACGGTGTTTTTTAGGGATCACGCGCTGAGCGACGCCATTGGATTTACGTATCAAACCTGGGATGCGCAGCATGCAGCGCAGCACTTCGTGAATCGTCTGCATGAGATTCGTTCTGCCATTATTCAAGAGCATGGCGAAGAGGCGCTAAGCGATGCCGTAGTGCCGATAATACTGGACGGCGAGAATTGCTGGGAGTTCTACGCTGATAACGGTCGTCCTTTTCTTCATGCCTTGTATTCATTGCTCGAAAGTGACCGGAGCCTACGCACCCTTACCTGCACGGAGGTATGCAATGAACAGAGCGCACGGCAATCACATGCTGCTCACTCCGGCCGCACGCTGAATACTATCACGGCGGGGTCGTGGATACACGGCACTTTTGCGCTGTGGATCGGTCACCCTGAAAAGAACGCAGCATGGGATGCGCTCAATGCTGCTCGAACTCTTGTGGGTACGAAACGCGTGACGAAGCAGCAGTGGCGCGCCGCCATGGAGCACATATATATTGCCGAAGGCAGTGATTGGTTTTGGTGGTATGGCGACGATCACCGGGCGCCGTCGCGGCATGTGTTCGACAGCATTTTTCGCTATCATTTGCAATGCGTGTACGAGATCTATCTGGAAGAGGTTCCCGCTGCCTTGCGCCGGCCTATCATGAAGCTTCAAAATGATGACGACTCAGGTGCGGCGTATTCGGCCATGCATCCATCAGCCGTGTAACAATACTGTGTTCT